>JABBOW010000071.1 GCA_012927595.1 Cellulomonas sp. | reverse complement strand
GGGGGGGTGGGGCGCGGGGCGCCGCGTCGACCACACCGACGCGATCGCGAGCGCGGTGCTCGTCGCACAGACGGTGGGCGTCGAGCTGGTCGTCTCGTCCGACGCCGGGCACGCGCCGTGGCACCCGGGTCGGTGCGCGCGCCTCGAGACCGTCGCGGGCGCACTCGTCGGGCACGCGGGCGAGCTGCACCCGAGTGTCGTCGCCGCGCTCGATCTGCCGCCGCGCGCGGT
Source organism: Cellulomonas sp. (assembly GCA_012927595.1). Lineage (GTDB taxonomy): Bacteria > Actinomycetota > Actinomycetes > Actinomycetales > Cellulomonadaceae > Cellulomonas_A. Next base: position 14,588 of record JABBOW010000071.1, on the reverse strand, counting down.
CGCGTTCGAGGTCGACCTGGATGTCCTCCTCGACGCCGCGTCGACCGGGCCGCTGCAGGCACGGGAGATCTCGACGTTCCCGGTCGCCAAGGAGGACATCGCGCTCGTTGTGGACGCGGGTGTCACGGCGGCCGCGCTCGAGGCCGCGGTGCGGTTCGGGGCTGACGCGAGCCCCGCCGGCGATGTGCTCGAAGAGCTGCGGCTCTTCGACGTCTACACGGGCACACAGGTCGGCGACGGCCGGAAGTCGCTCGCGTTCTCGTTGCGGCTCAGGGCTGGCGACCGGACGCTCACGGCCGAGGAGGCAGCAGGCGTGCGTGACGCCGTGGTCGCCGAGGCCCACCGACGACTCGGGGCCGAGCTGCGCGCGTAGCAGCTGGCGAGCTCACCCTCGTGTCGGTCAGGTCATGGCGCGAGGGACCCGTCCGTGGCGAGGCGGCGACGGTCCGCCGCGCTCGTGGCCGGGTCAGATCCCACAGGAGCTTGCGACGCACGCGTCGGCCGCCTCGTCCGTGCCGGATCAGACCTCGACGAGCACGATCGCGACGGAGGTGGTGCGCGCGACGGCCGGGAAGGTCAGGAGCGGGTGTGACGACGAGAGGTTCACGGGAGCAGCAGGACCTTCCCGGTGGTGGCGCGCCCCTCGAGGGCGCGGTGAGACTCGGCCGCGTCCGCCAACGGGAACGTGGCGCCGATGCGGACGTCGAGCGAGCCGGCGCCGACCGCGGCGAACAGCTCGCCGGAGCGGTGCAACAGCTCGTCGCGGGTTGCGGTGTAGTGGCCGAGGGTGGGCCGCGTGAGGTAGACCGACCCGGCAGCGTTGAGCCGCTGGGGGTCGACGGGCGGCACTGGCCCGGAGGCGGCACCGAACAGGGCGAGCCCGCCGCGCGGGCGCAGCGAGGCCAGAGACGCGTCGAACGTCGCGCGCCCGACGCCGTCGAACACGGTGTGCACCCCGGCGCCATCAGTGAGTGCCCGCACGGCGATCGGCAGGTCGCGCGTGAGGTCCTCGAACTCGTCGTACCGGACGACGTGGGTCGCTCCCGCGGCGAGCGAGAGCTCGGCCTTCGCCTCGGTCGAGACGGTCGAGATGACGCACGCCCCGCGCGCGACAGCGAGCTGCGTGAGCAGCAGACCGACGCCGCCGGCACCGGCGTGCACGAGAAGGACCTGCCCGGTGCTCACCGGGAACGTCGAGGTGACCAGGTAGTGGGCGGTCATTCCCTGCAGCAGCAGGGCCGCAGCGATGTTCACGTCGACACCGTCCGGCACCGGGACCGCGGTGTCGGCGCGGACGGACACGACGCTTGCGTAGGAGCCCGAGGCGCCGGACGCCCACGCGACGCGGTCGCCCACGGCGAGCTCGGTGACGCCCGGACCGATCGCGAGGACGGACCCTGCACCCTCACCGCCCACGACGTGCGGGAAGGGCATCGAGTAGATGCCTTCCCGCTTGTAGGTGTCGATGAAGTTGACGCCCGCCGCTGCGACGGCGACGGTCACCTCGCCGGGCCCCGGGGTGGGATCAGGAAGCTCCACGAGCTCGAGGACGTCTGGTCCGCCAGGGGCGGTAGCTTGGACGGCGCGCACGTCTGGACCAACACCACCGGGGGCGGCATTCATCCCGCGGCCCCGAGGCGCCCTGCAGGTTGCCGCGCGCGCCCGTCGCGCTGCGTCGTCTCACGATGTGTTCGGGGTGTCGCAGGTCGCCGCGCGGGTCGCACGATGGTGCTGCGTAGCGGGGGACCGGCACCGCGCCGGGCACCACCAGGCGGAGGAGCCACACGATGAACGTTGCAGCAGACACGACGTCCGACCGGATCGCGCAGTACGCGCACCCGGAGCGGCTTGTGACCACGCAGTGGCTCGCGGACCATCTGGCGACCCCGGGGCTCGTCGTGGTCGAGTCCGACGAGGACGTGCTCCTGTACGAGACGGGACACATCCCTGGCGCCGTGAAGATCGACTGGCACACCGACCTGAACGACCCGGACGTCCGCGACTACGTCGACGGCGCGCGCTTCGCCCAGCTGCTCGGGTCCAAGGGCATCACGCGGGACACGACGGTCGTCGTCTACGGCGACAAGGGCAACTGGTGGGCGGCATACACGCTCTGGGTGCTGTCGCTGTTCGGGCACGAGGACGTCCGGCTGCTCGACGGCGGCCGCGGCCTGTGGATCGCCGAGGGGCGCGTGATGACCACGGATGCCACACGGCCCACGGCTGTCGAGTACCCCGTCGTCGATCGCGACGACACGACGCTGCGCGCGTTCAGGGACGACGTGCTGGCGCACCTGGGCAACCCGCTCGTCGACATCCGGTCGCCCCGGGAGTACAACGGCGAGCTCGCTCACATGCCCGACTACCCGAACGAGGGTGCGCTGCGCACAGGCCACATCCCCACCGCACGCAACGTGCCGTGGGCGACGGCGGTCGCTGAGGACGGCACCTACCGGTCGAGGCCCGAGCTCGAGGCGATCTACCAGTCGGGCGGTCTCGGTCTCAAGGACGACGACTCTGTGATCACGTACTGCCGGATCGGGGAGCGCTCGAGTCACACGTGGTTCGCCCTCAAGCACCTGCTCGGCATCGAGCGCGTGCGCAACTACGACGGATCGTGGACCGAGTGGGGCAACTCGGTGCGCGTCCCGATCGTCAAGGGCGACGAGCCCGGCGAGCTGCCGGGCTGACGGTGTCCAGCCACCGGTACCGCATCTCGCCACTGGTGGTGGGAGGATCCCGGCATGGCCGATGACCGCTCTGTCGACGTCCCGGAGACCTTCGCGAGGATCCGCGCGGACTTCCTCGAGCTCTCCCAGGCGGACCGGCTGCTTCTCCTGCTGGAGTTCTCGCGTGAGCTGCCCGAGCTGCCCGAGCGCTTCGCCAGCGCGCCCGAGCTGCTCGAACGGGTCGAGGAGTGCCAGGCGCCCGTGCGTGCTTTCACCGAGGTCGACGAGGCGGGCATCGTTCACTTCTATGCGTCGGCGCCGCCCGAAGCGCCGACGACCCGCGGGTTCGCCGCCATCCTGGCGGAGGGCCTGGCCGGGCTCACCGCTGAGCAGGTCCTGGCGCTGCCCGACGACTACCCGTTCACGCTCGGCCTGACAGAGGCGGTCAGCCTGCTGCGGCTCCGTGGGATGAGCGGCATGCTGACCCGCACGAAGCGCCAGGTCCGCGAGCAGCTCGCGACATAGCCATTACATGAACCTGCATCCGAGTGTATATTCATACGCATGACCTTCACCGTGGCGGTCGCCGGCGCGAGCGGCTATGCGGGCGGCGAGATGCTCCGCCTCCTGCTCGCGCACCCTGACGCGCAGATCGGCGCCGTCACGGCCCACGCGAACGCCGGACGCCTTCTCGGTGAGTACCAGCCGCACCTGCGTGCGCTCGCGGGCCGGTTGCTCGCTCCCACCTCCGTCGCCGAGCTGTCCGGCCACGACGTCGTCGTGCTGGCGCTTCCGCACGGTGCCTCGGGCGCGGTCGCGGCCGAACTGGGGGAGTCTTCGATCGTCCTGGACCTTGGGGCGGACCACCGGCTCGTCGATCCGGCCGCGTGGGAGCAGTTCTACGGCAGCCCGCATGCGGGCACCTGGCCGTACGGTCTCCCCGAGCTGCTCCATGCGGGCGAGCGGACTCCGGCGGCGCAGCGCGCACTGCTCTCGGGAGCCCGACGGATCGCGGTTCCCGGCTGCAACGTGACGGCCGTGACGCTCGGCCTCCAGCCCGGCGTGGCCGCGGGTGTCATCGACGCGACCGATCTCGTGGCGGTCCTCGCGAACGGCTACTCGGGGGCGGGCAAGTCACTGGGCACGCACCTGCTCGCGAGCGAGGCGCTGGGCTCGGCCCAGCCGTACGCGGTCGGTGGGAGCCACCGCCACATCCCGGAGATCGAGCAGAACCTCTCGGTCGCGGGTGGCCCGCGCGTGCGCATCTCGTTCACTCCGACGCTCGTGCCGATGTCCCGCGGCATCCTCGCGACGGCGACGGCGCGCCTTGCCGACGGCGTCGACCCGCGCGACGTGCGCGCGGCGTGGGAGGCGGCCTACGCCGACGAGCCGTTCGTCCACCTCCTGCCCGCCGGGCAGTGGCCGACCACGGCCGCCACCCTCGGCGCGAACACCGCGCTCGTGCAGGTCGCCGTGGACGAGCGCGCTGGCCGGGTTGTGACCGTGACAGCGATCGACAACCTGGTCAAGGGCACCGCAGGCGGCGCCCTGCAGTCCCTCAACCTCGCGCTCGGCCTGCCCGAGACAACCGGCCTGACCGTGAACGGAGTCGCGCCATGAGCGTCACCAGCCCCGCCGGGTTCCGTGCCGCGGGCGTCACCGCCGGCCTCAAGCCGTCCGGTCGGCCCGACCTCGCCCTGGTCGTCAACGACGGCCCGCTGCAGGTCGCCGCGGGCGTGTTCACGAGCAACCGGGTCGTCGCCGCCTCCGTGGTGTGGTCACGCCAGTGCGTCGCGGACGGCATCGCGACCGCCGTGGTGCTGAACTCCGGTGGGGCGAACGCGTGCACCGGGCCCGACGGGTTCGCAGACACCCACCGGACCGCGGAACATGTCGCCACGGTGCTCGGGATCTCGTCGGGCGATGTGCTCGTGTGCTCGACCGGCCTGATCGGCGAGCGCCTGCCCATGGGCGTCCTGCTCGCGGGTGTCGACGCCGCGGCCGCGGCCCTGAGCGTCATGGGCGGCCCGGACGCGTCGGTGGCGATCATGACGACCGACACGGTGGCCAAGACCGTGCTCGTCGAGGGCGACGGCTGGTCGGTCGGCGGCATGGCCAAGGGCGCCGGCATGCTCGCACCGGGCCTTGCCACGATGCTCGTCGTGCTGACCACGGACGCGGTGGTGACGGCCGAGCAGGCCGATTCCGCACTGCGCGCCGCGACCCGCACGACATTCGACCGGGTCGACTCCGACGGCTGCATGTCCACCAACGACACAGTGCTGCTCCTCGCCTCGGGCGCTTCGGGGGTGACGGCAACCGACGCGGAGCTGACCGAAGCGGTCACGCAGGCCGCCGCGCTGCTGGCTCGCCAGCTCGTCGCGGACGCCGAGGGCGCCAGCCACGACATCGCCGTGACAGTGACGAACGCCGAGACGGAGGCCGCCGCGGTCGCGGTCGCGCGCGCCGTGACCCGGTCGAACCTGTTCAAGGCTGCGGTCTTCGGCAACGACCCCAACTGGGGCCGCGTGCTCGCCGCGGTCGGCACCGTCCCCGTCGAGGTCGCCGCGTTCGACGCGAGCACGCTCGACGTCGCGATCAACGGTGTCCTGGTCTGCCGCGCCGGTGGCGTCGGCGAGGACCGTGCGCTCGTCGACCTCGCCGCTGCCCGGGAGGTGCAGGTGCTCGTCGACCTGCACGCGGGCGACGCGACGGCCACGGTCTGGACCAACGACCTCACGCACGACTACGTCCACGAGAACAGCGCGTACTCCACATGACCGATGAGAGCCAGGACTTCGTGTTCAACACCCGCACCGACCTGCGCGCCGACCAGAAGGCTGAGGTCCTCATCGAGGCCCTGCCCTGGTTGCAGCGCTTCTCCGGCGCGCTCGTCGTCGTCAAGTACGGCGGGAACGCGATGCTCGACGAGGACCTCAAGCGCGCGTTCGCGCAGGACATGGTCTTCCTGCGGCAGGTCGGCCTGCGTCCCGTCGTGGTGCACGGCGGTGGTCCGCAGATCAACACCATGCTCGACCGGCTCGGGATTGCGAGCGAGTTCCGCGGCGGCCTGCGCGTCACGACGCCCGAGACGATGGACGTCGTCCGGATGGTGCTCACCGGCCAGGTCTCGCGCGAGCTCGTCGGGCTGATCAACGCGCACGGTCCGCACGCGGTCGGACTGTCGGGCGAGGACGGCGGACTTCTTCGGGCGCGCAAGCGGACCGCTGTGATCCAGGGCGAACAGGTGGACATCGGCCTCGTGGGCGACGTCGTCGAGGTCAACCCGTCGGCGGTCCTCGACCTGCTCGACGCCGGTCGCATCCCCGTCGTCTCCACTGTGGCTCCCGACATCGACGACCCGACCCAGGTGCTCAACGTCAACGCCGACAGCGCAGCCGCCGCGCTCGCGATCGCGCTCGGTGCCCGCAAGCTCATCGTCCTGACCGACGTCGAGGGTCTCTACCGTGACTGGCCGGACACCGCCTCGCTCGTGCGCCGAATCCGTTCGAGCGAGCTCGCCGAGCTCCTGCCGAGCCTCGACTCAGGGATGCGGCCAAAGATGGAGGCCTGCCGGCGGGCTGTAGACGGGGGTGTCGGACGCGCGCACGTCATCGACGGTCGCCTGCCGCACTCGATCCTCGTCGAGGTCTTCACCTCCGACGGCATCGGCACCATGGTGCTGCCCGACGACGAGCCGGTCCCGTCCCCGTTCACCGGTCAGATGCCTGTCGTGGACCAGCACGCTCCCGTCGGGGGGCACGCATGAGCGACGACGAGCTGACGCTGACCGCGTCGTCCCTCGTCGCTCCCGACTCCGGCGCGCACTGGAGCCAGCGGTACGCGGCTGCGCTCATGAACACGTTCGGCCCGCCGCAGCGCGTGCTCGTGCGCGGCGAGGGCGCCTACGTCTGGGACGCCGACGGTATGCGTTACCTCGATCTGCTGGGCGGCATCGCGGTCAACTCGCTCGGGCACGGCCACCCGACGCTGACCGCGGCGGTGTCAGCGCAGCTCGGCACCCTCGGTCACGTCTCGAACTTCTTCGCCTCTCCGGTGCAGATCGCGCTCGCCGAGCGGCTGATCGGACTCGCCGGTGCCCCCGAGGGCTCCCGGGTCTTCTTCGCCAACTCGGGCACCGAGGCGAACGAGGCGCTGTTCAAGATGGCCCGCCGCACCGGACGTCCGCGCATCATCGCGCTCGACGGGTCGTTCCACGGTCGCACGATGGGCGCCCTCGCCATGACCTCCAAGCTCGCTTACCGCGAGCCCTTCGAGCCGCTCCCGGGCGGCGTCGAGTTCGTGCCGTTCGGCGACTCCGCAGCGCTCGAGGCGGTGTTCGCCGACGGCGGCGGGGATGTGGCCGCCGTCGTGGTCGAGACGATCCAGGGCGAGGCCGGCGTGCGCCCGCTGCCGCCCGGCTACCTTGCTCTCGCGCGTGAGCTGACAGCCCGGGCGGGGGCGCTGCTGGCCGTCGACGAGGTGCAGACAGGTATGGGTCGCACGGGCGCGTGGTTCGCACACCACCACTCGTACCTCGGCGGCGGTGTCGTGCCGGACGTCGTCACGCTCGCCAAGGGCCTCGGAGGTGGCATCCCAATCGGCGCGCTCATCGCCTACGGCGAGCACGCGGCGAGCCTCCTGGGCCGCGGGCAGCATGGCACGACGTTCGGCGGGAACCCGGTCGCGGCGGCCGCGGCCCTCGCGACGATCGGCGTCATCGAGCGTGATGGTCTGCTCGCTCAGGTGCGCGACGTCGGGGCGGGACTGCGCGGAGCGGTCGTCGCGCTCGGGCACCCCCTCGTGGTCGAGGTCCGCGGTGAGGGTCTGCTGATCGCGATCGAGCTGGCCCGGCCGGTCGCGGCTCAGGTCGCCGCGCGTGCGCTTGACGCCGGATTCATCGTCAACCCCTGCACGCCGAGCGTGCTTCGCCTCGCGCCGCCGTTCATCCTCACCGCCAGGCAGGCGGCCACGTTCACGGCATTCCTCGCGGGGCTGCCGCACGACCTCGAACCGGAGAGCTGACATGGTGCGCCACTTCCTGCGTGATGACGAGCTGTCGCCGCGCGAGCAGCGCGAAGTTCTCGAGCTCGCGCTCGCCTTCCGCGACGACCGGTACATCCGCACACCGCTCGCGGGTCCGCGAGCCGTCGCGGTGATCTTCGACAAGCCGACGCTGCGCACGCAGGTGTCCTTCACGACGGGGGTCGCCGAGCTCGGCGGGTTCCCGCTGGTCCTCGACGGCAACCTGGCGAGGATCGGCGTGCGCGAGTCGATCGCTGACACGGCGCGGGTCCTGGGCCGACAGGTCGCGGCGATCGTCTGGCGGACCCACGCGCAGGAGCGTCTCGAGGAGATGGCGCGTGAGGCCGGCGTGCCCGTGGTGAACGCGCTGACCGACGAGTTCCACCCGTGCCAGGTGCTGGCGGACCTGCTCACGATCGCGCAGCACAGCGGCGGGGTCGGTGCGCTCGCCGGGCAGACGCTCGCCTTCGTGGGGGACGGCGCCAGCAACATGGCGCACTCCTACCTGCTGGGCGGCGCGACAGCCGGCCTGAATGTGCGGATCGGCACGCCTGCGAGTTTCCTGCCGGACGCCGCGGTCCTGGCCGACGCGACGAGGATCGCGCTGAGCACCGGCGGGTCCGTCCTGGTCACGAATGATCTCGCGGCGGCCGTGTCGGGTGCCGACGTCGTCGCGACGGACACCTGGGTGTCGATGGGCCAGGAGCACGAGGCCGAGGCGCGCGAGCTGCCGTTCGTCCCGTTCCGCCTCGACGGCGCGGCCCTCGCGCTGGCCGCACCGGACGCGATCGTCCTGCACTGCCTGCCCGCCTACCGCGGGAAGGAGATCACCGCCGACGTGATCGACGGCCCGCAGTCGGTCGTCTGGGACGAGGCGGAGAATCGGCTGCACGCCCAGAAAGCCCTGCTGACGTGGGTCCTGGACAAGTCATGAGCATCGACAGCGCGGTGGACGGCCAAGGCCCGATGCCGACGGCGAGCACAGTGCCGCCGACGAAAGCCGCGAGACATGCGCTCATCACCGCCGTCCTCGTTCGCCAGCCCGTCCACTCGCAGTCCGAGCTGGCCGACGCCCTCGCGCAGGAGGGCGTGTCCGTGACGCAGGCGACCCTGTCGCGTGACCTCGTCGAGCTGCGCGCCGTCAAGATCCGCACCTCCGGGGGAGCCCTCGCGTACGCCGTCCCGGCCGAGGGCGGCAGCCGGACGCCAGCGCACGCCGCGGACTCGGAGGTCCTCGCGGCCCGCCTCGCGCGCCTGTGCGCCGAGCTGCTCGTGACCGCTGACGCTTCGGGCAACCTGGTGGTGCTGCGCACCCCGCCTGGCGCCGCGCAGTTCCTCGCGTCGGCGATCGACCACTCGGTCCTGCCCGGAGTGCTCGGCACGATCGCTGGCGACGACACCGTCCTCGTGATCGCGCGCGAACCCGACGACGGCGGGGGAGCGTCGGGCGGCGCGGCCGTCGCGGCCCGCTTCCTGGCCCTGGCCGCCGACGGTTGACCCGCACCACCCGCGACCGGACGGCCTCCAGTCCACCGTTGCCACACGTGAACCGCACCTCCCGTTGAGAGAAGAGAACAGTCATGACTGAACGCGTCGTCCTCGCCTACTCGGGCGGTCTGGACACCTCCGTCGGCATCGGTTGGATCGCCGAGGCGACCGGGGCCGAGGTCATCGCCGTGGCGGTCGACGTCGGCCAGGGCGGCGAGGACCTCGAGGTCATCCGCCAGCGTGCGCTCGACTGCGGTGCCGTGGAGGCGTATGTCGCCGACGCACGCGACGAGTTCGCGTCCGAGTACTGCATGCCGACCCTGCAGGCGAACGCGCTCTACCTGGACCGCTACCCGCTGGTCTCGGCGATCTCCCGTCCGGTCATCGTCAAGCACCTCGTCCGGGCGGCGCGGCAGTTCGGCGCGGGGACGGTCGCGCACGGCTGCACCGGCAAGGGCAATGACCAGGTCCGCTTCGAGGTGGGCATCACATCGCTCGCCCCGGACCTCAAGTGCCTCGCCCCGGTCCGCGACCTGGCCCTCACGCGTGACAAGGCCATCGAGTACGCGACAAGCCACGCCCTGCCGATCGCCACGACCAAGCACAACCCGTTCTCGATCGACCAGAACGTCTGGGGCCGCGCCGTCGAGACGGGCTTCCTCGAGGACATCTGGAACGCGCCAACCAAGGACGTCTACACCTACACCGACGACCCGACCTTCCCGCCGGTTGCGGACGAGGTCGTCATCACGTTCGAGCAGGGTGTGCCGGTCGCGCTCGACGGCGTCCCTGTCACGCCGCTCCAGGCGATCCAGGAGATGAACCGCCGCGCGGGCGCGCAAGGCGTCGGGCGGATCGACATGGTCGAGGACCGTCTCGTCGGCATCAAGTCCCGCGAGGTCTACGAGGCGCCCGGCGCCGTTGCCCTCATCGCCGCGCACCAGGAGCTCGAGAACGTCACGGTCGAGCGCGAGCAGGCCCGCTTCAAACGGACAGTGAGTCAGCGCTGGACCGAGCTGGTCTACGACGGCCAGTGGTTCTCTCCGCTGAAGAAGTCCCTCGACGTCTTTATCGCCGACACCCAGCGCTACGTCTCGGGCGACGTCCGGATCGTGCTGCACGGGGGCCGAGCCACCGTGACGGGTCGTCGCAGCGACGCGAGCCTGTACGACTTCAACCTTGCGACGTACGACACCGGCGACACGTTCGACCAGTCGGCGGCCCGCGGGTTCATCGAGATCTACGGCCTGACGTCGAAGCTCTCGGCTGCGCGGGACGTGCGGTTCGGCAACGCCGAGGACCTCGGCCACGCCGGTGGGATCGTCGGTGCCTGAGTCGACAGGGGTGGTCTCCACGCCGGCTGAGGACGCTGCAGGCGGCCGCGTGAGCCTGTGGGGCGGCAGGTTCGCGGGCAGACCAGCCGACGCGCTCGCGGCGCTGTCGAAGTCGACGCACTTCGACTGGCGCCTTGCGGGCCACGACATCGCGGGGTCAATCGCGCACGCGCACGTGCTGCACGGAGCCGGTCTGCTCGACGACGGCGAGCTGGCCGGGATGGTCCACGCGCTCGAGCAGCTACGTTCCGACCTCACTTCCGGGGACTTCAACCCGGCGCCCGACGACGAGGACGTCCACACCGCCCTCGAGCGCGGCCTCATCGATCGTGCCGGCGGCGAGCTCGGTGGCAAGCTGCGCGCCGGCCGTTCGCGCAACGACCAGATCGCGACGCTGGTGCGGATGTACCTGCGGGAGCAGGCGCGACGTCTCGGCGCACTCGTGCTCGAGGTCGTCGACGCGTTCATCGGTCAGGCCGGGGCCGCCGGCGAGGCGCCGATGCCGGGCCGCACCCACATGCAGCACGCACAGCCCGTACTGCTCGCGCACCACCTGCTCGCGCACGTCTGGCCGCTGCTGCGCGACGTCGAGCGGTGGGTCGACTGGGACGCGCGCGCAGCTCGCTCGCCGTATGGCTCGGGTGCACTCGCGGGTTCGTCGCTCGGCCTCGACCCTGCGGCGGTGGCCGCCGAGCTGGGCTTCGACGGCCCCGTGGAGAACTCGATCGACGGGACCGCGTCGCGCGACGTGGTTGCCGAGTTCGCGTTCGTTGCCGCGATGACATCCGTCGACCTGTCCCGGTTCGCCGAGGAGGTCGTCCTGTGGGCGACCAAGGAGTTCGGCTTCGTCCGACTCGACGACGCGTACGCGACCGGTTCGAGCATCATGCCGCAGAAGAAGAACCCGGACGTCGCCGAGCTGGCTCGCGGCAAGGCCGGGCGGATGATCGGGGACCTCACGGGGCTCCTGGCGACGCTCAAGGGCCTTCCGCTCGCCTACAACCGCGACCTCCAGGAGGACAAGGAGCCGGTGTTCGACCAGGTCGACACGCTCTCGGTCCTCCTGCCGGCGTTCGCCGGCATGGTTGCGACGCTCACGTTCGACACGGACCGGCTCGCCGAGCTCGCCCCCCAGGGATTCTCGCTCGCGACCGACGTCGCCGAGTGGCTCGTCCGTGAAGGTGTGCCGTTCCGCGTCGCGCACGAGGTCGCCGGGGCGTGCGTCCAGGTGTGCGAGGCGCGCGGCATCGAGCTGTGGGACCTGTCGGACGACGAGCTCGCAGCCATCTCCGGCCATCTGACGCCAGAGGTCCGCTCGGTGCTCACGGTGACCGGATCGCTGGCCTCTCGGTCCGCGTTCGGCGGCACAGCCCCGGCGAGGGTCGTTGAGCAGCTGACCCGTGCCACTGCCCGGGCGGCCGAGCTGCGTCGCTGGACGTCCTGACCGTCGTGGCCACGTGAGCCTCCCGGCGGAGCCCTACACCGGCGGCGCGGAGCGCAACGACGTCGCGGCACGGATCGCATCGCAGGTGCTGGGCCGCGCCCCGCGGCTCGGTCTGGTCCGGCTGGTGTGCATCGACGGTCCTGCGGGTTCGGGCAAGACGTCGTTCGCAGCTCGACTGGCTGATCGGCTCGACAGCGACGCTGTCCGCATCGCCGCGGTGCACCTCGACGACCTGTACGAGGGCTGGTCGGGTCTCGACGGAACGCTCTGGCCACGCCTGACCGCGCAGGTGCTCGAGCCCTTGCGGTCAGGCAGGCCGGGTCGCTTCCAGCGCTACGACTGGGTCGCGGGCGCGTTTGCCGACTGGGTCGACGTCCCGGTCCCCGAGGTCCTCGTGCTCGAGGGCTGCGGCGCCGCACGGCGGGTTGCCGCGCCCGATGCCGTGCTGACGGTGTGGGTCGAGGCTCCCGCGGAGCTGCGGCTGGCCCGCGGGCTGCAGCGGGACGGCGAGGCGATGCGTGACGAGTGGGTCGCGTGGTCGGCGCACGAGGCTGCGCACTTTGACCTGGAGCGGACGCGGGCGCGTGCGGACGTCCGGCTGGACGCGTACGGCAGGATGACGGCGTGAGCGCCGGACCGGGTGACGCAGGGCGCGTGGGTGTGGTTCCCGCGCACGTCTGGTACGCCCGGAGTGCGCCGGTGGTCGCGGCCGACCTGCTCGGAGCCTGGATCACGACGCGGTCCCCTGCGGGCGATGTCACGGTCCGCATCACTGAGGTCGAGGCGTACGGCGGCGCGGACGACCCCGGCTCGCACGCGTACCGCGGTCGTTCCGCGCGCAACGATGCGATGTTCGCGGAGCCCGGCCGACTCTACGTGTACAGGCATCTCGGACTGCACTTCTGCGTCAACATCGTGACGGCGCCGACCGGGCAGCCCTCGGCCGTCCTCTTGCGTGCGGGAGAGGTCGTCGATGGTGCCGAGCTCGCGCGGGAGCGCCGCGCTCGGGCCGGCGTGGTCGACAGCGACCGGCAGCTCGCCCGCGGGCCCGCACGGCTCGCAGTCGCGCTCGGGCTCGATCTGAGCGCCAACCGGGCCGACGTCACAGAGGTCGGGGGAGCCGTCGTGGTGCACCGACGGGAGAACGTCACCCGCCCCGCGCTCGCGTCAGGTCCGCGCGTGGGCGTCGGTGGCGAGGGGGCCGATGGCGCCAGGTTCCCGTGGCGCTGGTGGCTCGTGGGCGAGCCCACGGTGTCGCCGTTCCGTCGCGCGTACCGGTCGCCGTCGCCGCGCAGCGGTCCGGCCAGCGGGACGACGGGCCAGTAAACCTCGCCGGGCACGGCAGACTGTCCCGAGCAACCTTTGAGGAGACACCTGTGACGCACATCGTCGACGAGCTCGCCTGGCGCGGCCTCGTCGCTCAGACCACCGAACCGACTGCCCTGCGGGCTGCGTTCGACGTCGGTCCGGTCAGCCTCTACTGCGGTTTCGACCCGACCGCCCCGAGCCTGCACATCGGGAACCTGGTGCAGATTCTCACGGTGCGACGGCTGCAGCTCGCCGGCCACAGGCCCTATGCGCTCGTAGGCGGCGCGACCGGACTCATCGGCGACCCGAAGATGACCGGCGAGCGCACGCTCAACGACCCCGAGGTCGTCGCCGGGTGGGTGGACCGCATCCGGCGACAGATCGAGCCGCTCCTCGACTTCGACGGCCCGGCTGGTGCCACGATGGTCAACAACCTCGACTGGACCGCGTCGCTCTCGGCGATCGACTTCCTGCGCGGCGTCGGCAAGCACTACCGCCTGGGCACGATGCTCGCGAAGGACACCGTCGCCCGGCGGCTGAACAGCGACCAGGGCATCAGCTTCACGGAGTTCAGCTACCAGATCCTGCAGGGGATGGACTTCCTCGAGCTGCACCGTCGGTACGGCGTAAGCCTGCAGACGGGCGGCAACGACCAGTGGGGCAACCTGCTGTCGGGCGTCGAGCTCGTCCGCAAGGTCGAGGGGGTTGGCGTGCACGCGCTTGCGACCCCGCTCATCACGAAGGCTGATGGCACCAAGTTCGGCAAGACGGAGACGGGCACCGTATGGCTCGACCCTGAGCTGACGAGCCCGTACGCCTTCTACCAGTTCTGGCTCAACGCGGAGGACGACGCTGTCCTGGGCCATCTCAAGGTGTTCACGTTCCGCACGCGCGACGAGCTCGACGACCTCGCGCAGAAGACCGCAGAGCGTCCTGCGGCCCGCGAGGGTCAACACGCGCTGGCCTACGACGTGACCGCGCTGGTCCACGGCACGGATGCGGCAGGCAAGGTGGTCGCTGCGAGCCAGGCCCTCTTCGGCCGGGGCGACCTGCGTCTCCTCGACGAGTCCACGCTCGGCGCTGCAGTCGCGGAGCTGCCGTCGGTCGCGGCACGTGCCGGCGACCTCGTGGTGGACGTGCTCGTCGCGAGCGGCGTCGTCGCGAGCAAGGCGGCCGCACGCCGTGCGATCGCTGACGGGGGTGCGTCGGTCAACAACGTCAAGGTCGCCGACGAGGATGCTGCTCTGGCCCAGGAAGACCTGCTCCACGGTCGGTGGGCGGTACTGCGGCGAGGCCCGCGCCCCCTCGCGGTCGTGGACG
>JABBOW010000221.1 GCA_012927595.1 Cellulomonas sp. | reverse complement strand
GGCGAGACGGACGCGCTCCGTCGTCGCGCAGCGCTGGAGCACCGCTCGATGCAGGACGTCGCTCGCCAGGCGGTCCGCGACTACGTCGAGCAGACGTCGCGCTCCGACCTGATCGATGCGGCACCGCCAACGGCCGCAGCGAGGCCATCAACGGCCGACGCGAACACCTCCGCGGCTCAGCACTCGGGTCCCGCAACCTCACCCACGACATCGCCCGATCACTCCTGAAAACCGGAAGATTCAGAACTTAACTACACCCTCGATCGTGAAGAGCCGAATATGCACCGGAATTGCCGGGCATATTTGTGGACGAAAGTCCCTTTCCGAGCAGGCTAAGCAAAGACAATCCTGAGAGGGCACGGTGTCGGGTACCGCACCGTCATCCTCAAGGGAGAGGTCACATGTCCGTCAAACCCCTGCAGTTCACCATCACAGGAAACTCGGAGTCGCCCACCAGGCTTGCGGTGTCAGCTCGGGACTTCTCGTTCCTCATCGACGAGGCCGAAGCGTTCGGAGGCACAGATTCTGCTCCCAACCCCGTGGAATATGAGCTCGCGTCTCTTGCCGGCTGCATGAACGTGGTCATCCACCTCGTCGCCAAGGAGCAGGGCGTCGAGGTACGCAGGCTGCACCTGACGGCCACAGGAGAGTTGGACCCCGCGCTCCTGATGGGCCTTCCCACAGACAATCGAGCTGGGTACGCGGCCATCGAGCTCGTCGCTGAGATCGACTCGGACTCCAGCGCGGAACAGATCGACAAGGTGCTTCGCATCGCGGAGGGCAGGTGCCCGGTCTCGGACAACCTCAGCAACGTGACGCCCGTCTTCTTGCGGCGAATGAGGGCTGACGAGCGGAGCGCAGCGGTCGTCGCGCGGGCATGACGTACCGTCACTCGCGGGGTTGGTCGCCGTATCGGGCCTGACCGAGACAACATCGACCCGCACAGCGAGGCACGGCGCCGCGGAGAGATCCCCGGCGCCGTTCCTTGCCGTTCCTGGCTTCAGTTGCGGATTGCCGAGCGGGCAACACCACACGCGTCCAGGCGTGTCACGACGAGGTGCACGATGGGGTTCGATCCACGGTCGGCCCGGGTCGGTGGTCGGTATTCACAGCGAACGTCCGTGAGCGATGACTGCTGCCGTCGGGAGATGAAGGAGTCCGTCCGCGCCGAGGTAACGGCGACTGATCCTGTCGTAGTGATACTTCATGTGCGCGACCACGTCCGGTCCCTGAGCCTCGACAACCGACCCGATCGACGCGACACCGCGTGCAGGGCCGCTCCACCACACCTCAGGGTCGACATCATGCACGAACGACACCGTTGTGGCTTCGACGCCCTCCAGCCCCGCCCGGGTGAGCAGCCATGCGAGACCCTCCGGTGTGCGCGCGAAGTCGTTTCCGGGGTCCAAGGTCGCAGCCGCCGGCCCTTGGACACCCGATGCGTCAATGACGTCTTCCCACAGCCGGTGCAGCTCGGTCAGGGGTCGCGGCCAGCTGCTGACGGCGACCCATCCCCGCGGGCGCGTCACGCGTGCAAGCTCGGCGACGCCCGCGAGCGGATCTCCGACGTGGTTCACGACGAAGTTCGCGACGACTGCGTCAAAGGTCCCGTCGTCGAACGTCAATGCGGGCAACGCCCCGCCGAGCACCTCAGCGCTGGGGGCTGCTCGAACTGCTAGACATCGCATCTCGGGATCGGGGTCGACGGCGGTCACTTGGGCACCGCGAGCCAGCGCGGCTGCCGCGACCGCTCCGGCTCCGGTGCCGACGTCAAGCAGCCTCACGCCTCGGCTGATGCGGGCGGCATCCATGAGCGGATCGATCGCATGAGCGCACAGGAGCCCAAACGTCTGCGCGTACGCCTCCGCGCGTCCAGCCCAGGCACGCTGCTTGAGCACGTCGTACGCCGTCATCGTTCTCCGCTCCCATATGCCGACCCAACTTTAGCGTCTGCCATACATGAGGCGCCGGTGCTCGCCCGCGGCGACGCTCCGGTCGTCGTCCGGTTCAGAAGAATTCCGTCGACGACGCAAGGTGCGACGATACAGACCCTGGTCCGAAGCGGCCGAGGTATAGTTGCTGGCCCCGTCAGATGACAATGGCGGTGTCGCGTTCGGTGACCATCTGGAATCTGTGTCCGGCACTCTGGAAGGCTCGGTTGATCGTCATGGAGTTGCGGCCATAGTGATGTCGAACGGAGCGACGCCGAGAGCGCGCGGATTGTGGCTGGGCGCCGCGGTCATCGTTCTGGTCCTGGTTCCGCTGGCGGTCTTCGGGTTCCGGACCGGCGAGTGCGTCGACTCCGTGTCGGCGGTCGACAGCTACTGCACGTCGGGCCCTGCGGTCGGCGTCGGGGGTGGGGTGCTTCTGTGCCTCGCCGGAGGGTTTTTCGTCGTGCACGCACTTCGTCGCGCGCTGGGTGGTCGTTCTCGCACGTCACCGTGATGCCGTGGGATGCGCGCGCCAGCGTGGCGATGCTGTCGATCCTGGAAACCGTCTCCCGGTCATCCCAGACCCACTAGCGTGATCAGCGCTGATCCACGATGCTCGGCACCCGGTGAGTCGACGGGCCCCGGCAGTCGCCGTTCCTCCAGGGGGAGTGCACACGCAGATGGCCCTTGACACCCAGACCCGCCGGATCGCACGGTCGGCGCCCCTGATCGGCTCCGGGCTCGTCCTGCTCGGCATCGGCTGCGTCGCCTACCAGGTGGGGCTGCTGGCCGAGCTCGGCGCTGGGCGGTCGGGCCGGTATGAGTTCCTTCGCAGTCTCCTGGCGAGCAACACGTTCGCCCAGGCCGCAACGCTCCTGGGCGCGCTGACCTGTGTCGTCGGGTTCGGGACGCTCGTCGTCGGCGTGCATCGCCTCGCGAGCAACCTGGACGCCGTCGCTGAGGGGCGTGCTGACGCGACCGATCGGACCCCGCGGCGCGACGTGACGCCGGTCTAGCGGGAGCTGCACATGACGACGCCCCGCGACACGCTGCTGCTGCTCGACACCGCCTCGCTGTACTTCCGGGCCTTCTTCGGTGTCCCTGACTCGGTGCGGGCGCCCGACGGCACGCCGGTCAACGCGGTGCGCGGGCTGCTCGACATGATCGCGCGGCTCGTCGTCGACCACAGGCCCGCGCGCCTCGTCGCCTGCTGGGACGACGACTGGCGCCCGGTGTTCCGGGTCGAGGCGATCTCGTCGTACAAGGCGCACCGCGTCGCACGCGAGGTTCCGGGGACGACGGGCGAGGAAGACGTGCCGCCGGCGCTCGCGGCGCAGGTCCCCGTGATCGTCGAGGTGCTCGCGGCGCTCGGCATCGCCAGGGTCGGTGTGCCGGGGTACGAGGCCGACGACGTCATCGGCACGCTCGTGGCCCGCGAGGTGGCGCTTCCGGCGGCGGAGCGGGCGGCGGTCGGGGTCGTGACGGGGGACCGCGACCTGTTCCAGCTCGTCGACGACGCCGCGGGGGTGCGCATCCTGTACCCGGTGAAGGGCGTCAAGGACCTCGCCATCATCGACCAGGCGGCGCTCGCCGAGAAGTATTCGGTCGCGTCCGGGCAGGCGTACGCGGATATGGCCGTGCTGCGCGGCGACCCGAGCGACGGTCTGCCGGGGGTCGTGGGGATCGGGGAGAAGACGGCGGCCGCGCTCATCCACCGGTACGGCGACCTCGCGGGCGTGCTCGCGGCGCGTGACTCCGGTGACCGGGGACTGACGGCGACGCAGCGCCAGCGGCTGCGGGACGCGGCGGCCTACCTGGAGGTCGCGCCGATGGTCGTCCGGGTCGCCCCCGACGCGCCGATCGGCGTGGTCTCCGACGCGCTGCCGCACCAACCTGCGGACCCGGCTGCGCTGGGTGCGCTCGTCGCCCGGTGGGGGATCGCGTCGAGCGTCAACCGCGTGCTCGAGGCCCTCGAGGCCCACTGAGCCGGTCCGCCTCACCGCGCGCTCCAGCCCCAGCCGCCCCTGACGCACGCGAGGGGCGCGGCCCGCTCAGCCACGCCCCTCGCGACTGCTCGACCCCGATCGCCGGAGTCGGGCCGACCTCACCCCACCCGGACGATCCCGACGGCCACCGCGGGCGCGTACCCGTTGCCGCCCGAGTAGAGGGCGGTCACGAGGGCCGTGCTCGTCAGCCGGGGGAGCGTCACGCTCGCCGTGCCGTCCGCCGCGAGTGCGACGGCCGGCTGCGCCCGCAGCCCGACGACGACCGTCACGCGGCCGGTCGTGACCGGGGACCCGTCGGGCCCCTTGGCCGTGACCGTGACGACCGGTGTGGTGCCGCGCGGGACGGACCACGAGCCGGTGCCCAGCGTGAGCGTGACCCTCGCCGGGGTCACCCGGTAGGTGCGCTGCGAGGTCACGCCGTCGACGTCGGCGCTGCCCGTGTACACGGCGGTCAGCTGGTGGGAGCCGACCCCGAGGGTCGTGGGCAGGTCGATCGTCGCCGTCCCGGTCAGTCCGTCGACAACGAGCGCTCCCGAGCCGAGCACCGTGCCGCGCTCGCGGATCTCGACGGTCCCGGTCGGGCCCGCCGTCCGGCCCGTGACGGCAACCGTCGCGGTGGTCGCGGTCCCGTACGGTGCCGAGTTCTGCGACAGCGTGAACGACATCCGGGAGCCAGACCTGGCGATCTTGACGGTCACCACCGGTGACGTCGAGGCCGCGTACGCACCCGTGCCGGGGACGTAGACGGCACTCACGGCGCGCGTGCCCGCACCGAGATGTGCCGTGGCGGTCGCCGACCCATTGACCAGCACCGCCGTGGCGACCTCCGTCTGCCCGTCGAGGAACCGGACGGTGCCGGTCGCCGCGGCGGGCGACACGGTGGCGGTGAGCGTGAGCTCGGCCCCCGCGTGCTTGTCACCCGTGACCGTGAGGGCCGTGGTGGTCGGCGTCGCAGGCGGGACGGTGACGCCGACGACCTGGGCGCGGGTCGTCGTGGTCGCGTTGTGGCTGTGCAGCACGAGCAGCTGCGGGGCCGGTGCGAGCGACGTCGAGCGGTGCACCGTGACGGTCGAGCCGTTGGCGCCGGTGGCCCAGAGGGAGTCCACGGCGCCGTTGTCGAACCAGTACGGCGGTGTGAACGGGTCGACCGTGAAGGCGTCGACGGCGTCCAGCTGGCCGCTCAGGTCAGGGGCGTACGGCGTGTAGGTCCAGACGCGCAGCGTGGGCGTCGTGCCCGGTGCGATGCCGATGTTCGCGAGGCTGAGCGGGACGACGAGGACGTTGTTGTCGAACACCGTGGTGTCGACGTCCCCGAAGTACCCGTTGATCGGCTCGGTGTCGAGGACCGCGCCCGTCTTCATGTCGTAGGTGACCTGGACGGTGACGTCGACCGAGCCGTTGAGCTTCTGGACCACCGTCTGGGCGTCCCAGATGCCATCGCCGTTGAGGTCGATGTCGATCACGGGCTTCACCGACTGCCCGAGGCTGGCCCATTCACCGTCGGTCGCGATGCCGACCCCGAGGTACCCGCTGGCCGGGTCGAGGCCCGCGGCCGCACGCTGCGGTGCGGTCGAGGACCAGCCGACGTACCTCAGGTCCCCAGCGGCGATCGACGAGTTCGACGTGACGAGCCCGGGGACCGCCTCGAGCTTCGGGCTGGTGGCCGCGAGCTGGAGCGGCGCGACGAGAGAGTCCCAGCCGCCCGAGGCGACCCCGCGCCCGGCGAGCGTGAGCGCCGCCGAGGTGGCGCCCGCGTCTGTGAAGGCCACGGGACCGGCCGACAGGTCGCTGACGAGCCTCGCCGCTGCCTGGACCGGGACCCGCAGGTGCGTGTCACCGGAGGTGAGCACGAGCCGGCCTGAGATGCTCGCGACGTACTCGCGCGGCAGGCCGCCCTGCGTCGCGCTCGACGTCACGTCGAGGCTGCGCGCGAGGTTCGCCGGGTCAGCCGTGAGCGTGACTGTGACGAGCCGCGACTCACCGGCGGGGACCATGATGGAGGCTGGAGACGTCGTGATCGTCGCGCCGCCCTCGGTCGTGGCTGCGGCGTAGGACGTCGCATAGGTCACCGCAGACGAGCCCGTGTTCTGCACGGTCACCGTCTTGCGCTGGACGACCTTCGCGGCGCCGACGTCGACGACACCGAAGGTGACCGACACCAAGCTGGCGTCGTCGCTGGCGAACGCCAGGACCGGGCTGTTGACCGCGTCGAGGGCGTCGACGCGACCGGAACCGACTCGGCCCGGGCCGTACACGGCGCCGGTCTGGTGCGCGCCGGTGAAGACGTCGTGCGTCGCGGTGTTCATGACGGCCGCCTTGACCTCGGCTGCGTTCCAGCCGGGGTGTGCGCCCCGGACGAGCGCGACGATGCCTGCGACGTGCGGGGTGGCCATCGACGTCCCGGACAGGCCCTGGGCCTCGGTGCCCGTTCCCGACGCGGCGGAGTAGATACCGGTTCCGGGTGCGGCGACGTCAGGCTTGACGATGCCGAGCGAGCCGTGGACCCCGCGCGACGAGCTCGGGTTGAGTGCATCGCCGATCTCGTCGACCACGACAGTCGCCTTGAGCGACGGACCGATGTGCACTGTCAGGCTGTTGGTGCGGATGGCCGGCAG
This sequence comes from Cellulomonas sp., assembly GCA_012927595.1. GTDB lineage: Bacteria > Actinomycetota > Actinomycetes > Actinomycetales > Cellulomonadaceae > Cellulomonas_A. The sequence continues at coordinate 8,476 of JABBOW010000221.1, read as the reverse complement.
GAGCGCCGCGGTCGACACCGAGGTCAGCTGTGCGCCGGGGATGGTCGCGTTGCCCGCGATGCCGCCCGAGAAGACTGTGCTCGTGGTGCCGATGAGGACACCGACCGCACCGGCGGCCGCCGCGTTGTTGAACCGCGTCGCGCTGCCGCACGCCCGGGTTGCGTCGTCGTCGTCCCACCACAGGTAGACGACCTTGCCGGCGATGGCGGCGGAGGAGGAGGCGAGCGACGAGCAGCCGCTGACCTGATCGCCGAGGAACGCGAGCGGCGCGGTGACGTCGGTCGTCCCGGCGTAGCTGGCGCTGTTCTGGCCGGCGTAGGTGCCGACGACGGCCGGGTCGGCCGCAGCGGTGACCTGGATGCCGTCGTACGTCTGCGGGCTGCCGACCGAGTTCGCGACCGTCAGGGCGGAGCGTGCGTCGCCAGGCGCGCCGCCGACGTCGGTGATGTCGCCGGCGTTGCCGGACGCGAGCACCGCGAGCGTGCCGAGCCGGGCGAGGCGGTCGATGATCAGGTTGTCTGGGTCGTCGGCGGGCGAGCCGTCCGAGCCGAGCGAGAGGTTGACGACGTCGAGGTGGTCGTTGAAGTCGCCGTCACCGTTCGGGTCGGCGGCCCAGTCGAGCGCCTCGCTCGTGAGGTTCGTCGAACCGCCGATGTCACCGAAGACTTTGAGCGCGTAGATGCCCGCACCGGGCGCCGAGCCGGGGCCGACCTTCCAGCCGGAAAGGTCGGTCAGGCTCGCGTAGCCGCCGCGGAACGTCGTGCCGTCGGCTTGGACGCCGAAGCCTGCGGCGGTCGCTGAGACATGCGTGCCATGACCCGAGCTGGGGCTCGTGGACAGCGAGTCGATCGGGTTGTCGTCAGGGGTCGGGACCTGCGTGGCGCCGGGGAGGGTGGACGCAGGGTCGGCGTCGTACCGCGGTCCGGCGAAGTCGTGGCCGCCGAGGAACTTGGTGGCGTCGTACAGGCCGGCGGGGATCGGGCCGGTGCCGTCGGTGCCGTACGCCGCTGCGTAGGCGGCCGTCGTGCCGGGGCCGCCGAACGCCGCATGCGTGTAGTCGAGGCCGGTGTCGATGACGCCGATGCGCACGCCGGTGCCGATCTGGCCGGTGCTCTGCCACGTGGCGAGCGCGCGCGTGAACGCGTCGGTGCTCTTGTTGTCAGGCTTCTTGGTCACCACGCGGTACAGCGCCACGACATCAGGGTTTGACGCGAGCGCGCGGATCTGTGCGGCGTCGCCCGTGACGATCGTCGCGGAGACGACGTTGTGCAGAGTCGCGATCCGCTGCGGTGCGGGGGTCGCGCTGCGCGCGGTCGCCCGGTCGGGGACGACGCCCGCCGCCTGCTGCTCGACCGCATCGGTGGCTGCCCGGACCGCGACGGCGTCACCGCCCTTGTCGGCGACGTCGAAGCCCGAGGGGGCTGTGAGCTGGACGAACGCGGTGATCGTTCCGGTCGCCTTCTCGAGCGCCGGGGCGACCTTGCCGTGCCGGAGGTCCTTGCCGGAGGCGACCGGCCCACCGGGGGACCCGGGGTCGGGCGACCTGTGGTTGGCGGCGCCCGCGGCGCCCGCGGCGACCATGGCGGTGCTCGCAGCGAGCACGAGGGTGGTCAGGGCGGCGAGCAGCGGTCGACGCTTCATAGCGCACTCCAGGTCAGCCGGACGGATGGAGACGTGGGGAGTCGTGACACGTGACGTGACTCGATGTCATGCGTGCCAACTCCCGAGGGCACCGTACTGAGGATTGGGTGATTCGTCACGCATTCGTTCGGATCTTCGGTACCGGCCGGTAGCCCGTGCGGAACGGGTCGGCGCAGGTCAGCGCAGGTGAGTGTCTGAGCGCAGCCTCAGCGGAGCGGGACGAACGCGTAGGAGCCGAGACTGGTGGACTCCAGCTCGTCGCCGTGGCGCTCGGCCGTCCACAGCGTCGATAGCACCGGGATCACCATCCGGCCGCCGTCGGCGAGCTGGTCGCACAGCTCCTGGGGCAGCTCCCGGGCCGACGCCGAGACGAGGATCCGCGACCAGCCGCCCTCGATCGGGCGGCCCAGCACGCCCGGCGTCGCGGGTTCGATGTGGGCCCACCGCATCGCCCACGCGGCGAGGTTGGCGTCGCCCCACGTCGCGAGCTCGGGCTCGAGCTCGAGCCCGAGGACCATCCCGGTGGGCCCGACGAGCCGGGCGAGGAGCGCTGTCGTCCAGCCGGAGCCGGCCCCGATGTCGAGCACGCGGGCGCCGGTCTGCCCGTGGCGGTGACGCAGCATGGCGGCCACGGTGCTCGGCTGCGAGCAGGTCTGCCCGCAGCCGATGGGAAGGGGATAGTCCTCGCGGGCCTCGCCTCGGCGCGCCTCCGGCAGAAACCGGCGTCGGTCCAGGTGCTGGATCGCCTCGTCGACGTCGAGCGCACGTTCCGGATCCGTCATCTTCCGAGCGTAAGCACTTACGGCAGATGGCGGACGATCTCTGTGGGCCTGGTGACGGGCTTCTCCACCGGTTCGGCGAGGTGGGCGGGACCGACACGCGGCTTGCGGCCGGGCCGGCCCGGTGTCCGCCGGTTCTCGATGCCCTCGAGGGTCGAGGCACGCCACACCGCACCCCCGTTGAGGTGCCCGTCGGGCGCGGGGAGCCAGGGCACCTTGCGCGAGAGCCAGACGCGGATGGTCGCGTGCTCGACGCCGAGCCTGTCGGCGAGGCGGCCGATGTCGTAGACGTCGTCGAGGCCGTGCTGGCGAGGCGGGCCGGCGGGGGATGCGACGGCTCCTGCGTGCTGGGTGCTGTCAACGTCCACGGCGTGAATCGTAGTGGCGGCGCAGCCGTGCGGAACCCCTGCTGTGAAAACTGTGACGGAGACGTGACGAGATCCACACAGGATCCGCCCGCGAGAGGTCCTCGTGCGGTACGGGGCGCCTGTCTACCTCACGTAACGTGTCACGCGTGAGTGACGGAATGCCGACCCCGAGTCGTTCGTCTCGCGGTGGCCGGCACGTCGCCTCGCGAGCTGAGCGCACCCCGACGACCCCGCGGAACCGTGCCGGGCGCACCGAGACGACCCCGCGTCGCGCTGCTGAGCGGACCCCGACGACCCCGCGTCGACCGGCCGGGCGCGTCGCCAAGACCGCGGTGGCCGTGGTGCTCTTGGCGTCTGTCGGCAGCTTCGCCATGGCAGTGCCGCCGGACGTCACCCAGAGCCCGCTGATGGCTGACCTCGCCGGAGCGCTGTCGGAGCGTGCCGCCGCCGAGCAGGTCAGCACCCACCACCGGCAAGCCGTCGTGGCCGCAGCCGCCGCAGCCGCCGAGCAGGCCCAGGCGGTGCGCACCGCGGGCGTCACGGTCGTGCCCGCGGAGACGCTGACCCGGCTGGAACAGGCCGCAGCCGAGCTCGACCGACTCCTGGCGGTCGCAGGTGCGCCGGTCGCGCCGGCCGACCCCGTACCGACGAGCCCGGCGCCGACGACGAGCCCGGCGCCGACGACGAGCCCGGTGCCGACGACGAGCCCGGCGACCACCGACACCGTGACGGGCACCCCGACCGCCCAGCCCACAGCAGGTGCCGCCGAGCCGTCCCCTGCGGAGTCGGCCTCGACCGGCCCGTCAACCGCACTGTCGGCGGCTCCCACCTCGGCCCCGGCCCCTTCCCCATCGTCGGGCTCGACCGGTGCGACCTCCGCGGCGGCGCTCGACGCGCTCGCGGCTGTTCCGGCGCAGGTCGAGGACGACGCGACCAAGCAGCTGCGCACCACCGCGTCGAAGGTCGCCGCCCTCGTCGTCGAGGTCATACAGGTCGTTCGCGACCAGCAGTCCGCCACGGAGGCGACCGCCGCAGCCGACTCCGAGGCCGCCCGGGCAGTCGCCGAGCAGGCCGCGACCCGCGCGGCCCAGCGCGTGTCGGTCGACCAGTACGCGAACGGGCGCATCCCAGCCTCCGCCCTGTGCGAGCTGACCTTCGCCGCCGGTGCCGAGCTCCGGTGCGATGCGGCCGCCGCGATCGAGCAGCTGAACGCGGCCTACCGCGAGAAGTTCGGCACCGACCTGGCGATCTCCGACTCCTACCGTTCCTACGCCTCGCAGGTCATGTGCAGCCGGACCAAGGGCAGCGTGTGCGCCCAGCCCGGGACGTCGAACCACGGGCTGGGCAAGGCCGTCGACCTGGGTGCCGGCGCGCAGTGGTTCGGGACGGCGCAGCACAGGTGGCTGCTCGCGAACGCCGAGGCGTACGGCTGGACGTTGCCGACGTGGGCCCGCGCAGGCGGCAGCAAGCCGGAGGCGTGGCACTGGGAGTACGTGGACTGAGGCGGGGCCGGCGCTCGGACCTACGATCAGGCGCATGGACGACGCCGCGGGGTCGGACCAGGACCTCCCGTTGGTCGGTCGCGGTGCCGAGCTCGACGATCTCGACGACGCGCTCGCGTCCGTCTCGGCGGGCGCCGGCTCGATCGTCCTGCTCGCCGAAGCGATGCTGGCAGGCGACCGCGGACCGAACCGGCGCGGCCACGACGAACCGTGGCTCCTCGTCCTGGAGGACCTGCACGAGGCCGACGACGAGTCCCTCGCGGTGCTCTATCGGCTTGCGCACGAGGGCACAGTCCCGCATGCGCTCGTCCTGGCCACGCTCCGCCCGGTCCCGCGGCCGGCCGATCTCGCGGCAGTGGTGGCCGCCTGGACCCGCGCCGGGGCCCGCTACCTCGAGCTCCGACCGTTGTCTTCGGACGCGGCTCTCGAACTCGCGGAGGCGCAGCTGGGCGCGTCCGTCGGCACGTCGCTGCGCGGGTCCGTCCTGACGGCGGGCGGCAACCCGCAGTTCGTCACCGACGTCGTCCGGGCGGTCCGGGAGGCCGGCGCGCTGCAGCTGACGGGTCACGGCGTCGTGGACGCGGTCGGGTCCCAGTGGATGGACCGGCTCGACGCCGTCGTCCGTCGCCGGATCGCCTACCTGGGTCCGGACGTCGTGCAGCTGCTCAGCGAGGCGTCGGTGCTCGGCTCGTCGTTCGTCATGGCCGACCTCACTGAGATCGCGCGGCGTCCGGTGGCGGACTGCTGGCGCGTACTGCGTCATGCGCTCGCGGCGGGCGTCGTGCATGCGCGGGGCGGCCGGCTCGTGTTCCGGCACGAGCTGGTGCGGTCCGCGCTGTACGGCGGGCTGGACCCGGCGCTCCGGCGCGCCCTGCACGAGGACGCCGCGCGCACGCTCGACGCGGCCGGGGCCCCGGACGTCTTCGTGATGTGCCACCGCGCCCTCGCCGAGTGACGCGATCCGCCTTACGGTGGTCGGGCGGGTGAACAACCCGCTCGCGCGACCCAGACGAAGGAGCACCATGGCTACCCGTACCGCACGCACGGCCTGGAACGGCACCCTGAACGAGGGCAGTGGTCAGGTCGAGCTGTCCAGCTCGAAGGTCGGTACCTTCGACGTGTCCTTCCCGAAGCGGACCGCCGAGGACGCGGGCGGGTTCACGAGCCCCGAGGAGCTCATCGCCGCGGCGCACTCGTCGTGCTTCGCGATGCAGCTCTCGGCAGTGATCGCCGAGGCCGGCGGGACCCCGATCGCCCTCGAGGTCAGCGCTGACGTGACCCTGCGGCCCGACCCCGCGGGTGGCTTCCGCATCTCGGGCATCGCCCTGACGGTCCACGGTGAGGTCGAGGGGCTCGACGCCGCGGGGTTCGCCAAGGCCGCCGAGAACGCCAAAGCCACCTGCCCGGTCAGCAAGGCACTCACCGGGACGCAGATCACCGTGGATGCCGCCCTGGTGTGACCACCCGGGACCTGTGTCCTATGAGGTGAGCCTTACCAAAGTCGTACGGTCCTGATATGGACCTGGGGAGCTGGCCGACCGACACCGATGCGAGGGTCGTCGCCGTCGACCTCGAGCACTCGACCCGGCTGCGGCTGAGCGAGCTCGGGCTGCGGGTCGGTGCGCTCGTGCGGGTGACCCACCGAGCTGCGTTCGGCGGACGCGTCGTGGCGATCGGCGCCGACCGGTTCGCCATCGACGGGCGCACCTGCACCCGCATCGCCCTCGAGACCCCGGGCGGTACCCGGCCGTGACCTCGTGCCACGACACGTCGGGCGGTCTCGTCGACGCCCGCACCGGTCTCGCTGCGGACCCGTCGGCGCCGTCCGTGGTGCTCGTCGGCAACCCCAACGTCGGCAAGTCGACCCTCTTCAACGCGCTCACCGGTGCCCGCCAACAGGTGACCAACGCCCCGGGCACCACCGTCGAGGTCCAGCTCGGGACCTGGCGGGGCCTGGTCGGGACGACGAGCGGCGCCGGCTCGGACGAGCCCGGCGCGGTGCGCGTCCTCGACCTGCCCGGGACGTACAGCCTGCTCGCGCGGTCGCCCGACGAGCGGGTCACCGCCGAGACGGTCGCGGGCCGCGGTGCGCTCGGCGTGCCGGACCTCGCCGTCGTGCTCGTCGAGGCAGGGGCGCTGTCGCGCTCGCTGTACCTGCTCGCCCAGGTCGCGGGGGCCGGCCAGGCCCTCGTCGTCGCCCTGACCATGACGGACGTCGCTGCCACGCGCGGGGTGCACGTCGACCCCGAGCGGCTCGCGACGCTGCTCGGCGTACCCGTCGTCGCCATCGACCCCCGCACCCGAGCCGGGCTCGACCGCCTCGGCCGCGTCGTCTCGGACGCCCTCACCGCCGGCGTCCCACCGGTCCTGCTGCCCGCCGCCGCACCCGCCTGCGCCTGCCACGGTGACACGGCGTGCGGGACGGGCTGCTCGTGCGGCCGGCCCCTCGACCTCGACTCCGAGCTCGCGAGCGCCGACCGGCTCTTCACCTGGGTCGACGGCGTGCAGCGGGCGCTCGCGGGCCGCGACGTCGCCGGCGAGCCGGGTGCCGTCTCGGGTACGCCGTCGCCGACCCGCCCTGCCCCCGTGCGCACCTGGTCCGACCGCGTCGACCGCGTGCTGCTCGACCCGTGGTTCGGCGTCCCGGTGTTCCTCGCCGTCATGTGGTCCCTGTTCCAGCTCGCAACGACCGTTGCGGCGCCGCTCATGGGCGCCGTGTCCTCACTCGTCGACGGACCCGTCGCGAGCAGCGTGCGGGCCGCGCTGCCCGGACCGCACTGGGTCGAGAGCCTCGTGGTCGACGGCGTCCTCGCGGGCGTCGGGACTGTGCTGTCGTTCGCCCCGCTGATGGGCATCATGTTCCTGGCGATCGCGCTGCTCGAGGACTCCGGCTACCTCGCGCGGGCCGCTTTCGTGGCCGACCGGGCCATGCGCGCCATCGGGCTCGACGGGCGCGCGATGCTCCCGCTCGTCGTCGGCTTCGGTTGCAACTTGCCGGCCCTGGCCGCGACCCGCACGTTGCCGAACGCGCGACAGCGCCTGCTCACCGGACTGCTCGTCCCGTACACGTCGTGCGCAGCGCGGCTGACCGTCTACATCCTGCTCGCGAGCGTGTTCTTCCCGGCACACGCGGGCACGGCGATCTTCCTCATGTACGTCGCGAGCATCGCGCTCGTGGTCGTCGGCGGCCTCGTGCTGCGCGCGACCGCGTTCCGCGACCTGCGCCGCGAGCCATTCGTCCTCGCGCTGCCCGCCTACCAGCGCCCGCGGGTGCGTGCGCTGGTGCTCTCGGCCTGGGTCCGGGTGCGGATGTTCGTGACCGACGCGGGCAAGATCATCGTCATCACGCTCACGGTCGTCTGGGTGCTCATGGCCGTCCCCGTCGCGGGCGGGCACCAGATCGCCGACGTCCCAGTCGCCGACAGCCTGTACGGCCGGGCCGCGCTCGCGATCGCCCCGGTGTTCGCGCCGGCCGGGTTCGACGACTGGCACGCGTCGGCGGCGCTCCTGACCGGGTTCGTCGCCAAGGAGGTCGTCGTCGGGTCGTTCGCGCAGTCGTACGCGATCGACGAGCCCACCGACGCGGGGGTGGCCGGGGATCTCGGCAGCCGGCTGCGCGCGACCTTCGAGTCCTCCTCCGGCGGACAGGCCGGGGCTGCTGCTGCTGCGTTCATGGTGTTCGTCCTCGCCTACACCCCGTGCCTCGCGACCGTCGCGGAGCAGCGCCGGCTGTTCGGGTCGCGCTGGACGCTCGGTGCCCTGGGGGTGCAGCTCGTGATTGCCTGGACGGCCGCGGTGCTCGTCTTCCAGCTCGGCCGGTTGATGTGAGCGGCCGACGATGAGCGTGCTGACTGACGTCCTGCGCGAGGCTCGTGGCGGAGCGACGACCGATCGGATCGCCGCCAACCTCGGGATCGACCCCGGGCTCGCGGAGGCTGCCGTCGACCACTGGGTGCGGCTCGGCATCGTGAGCCGGTCGCGCGACGTGCTGGGCGGCGACGCCTGTCACGGGTGCGAGCCGTCGCCGGGGCGGTCCCTCGCGTGCGCGGGGTGCGTGTTCGCGAAACGGGCGCCGGGGCGCTGACGCGTCAGCGGGGCGGGGGCGGGGGCGGCTCAGCGTCGACGTGCCAGCAGTCGTACCGCGCCCGACAGCCGCGGGTGCTCCTCGACGGTCGGCTCCGCGGCC
>JABBOW010000142.1 GCA_012927595.1 Cellulomonas sp. | reverse complement strand
CGTCAACACCCCCACCGCCACCCGCCCAGGCAAACGGTCCTCATCGAGCCCTGCGACCTGCTGCCCCACTCGCGCCATGCCCCAACCGTAACACCCGCGAGACTTAAGTTAACGCCATTGGCTGCAGGCCCAGCGTATGCGTCGTCTCTGGTTGACCGGGTTGCGGAATCCGAAAGCGCCACGTCCTTCGTGTTCGACGAGCCGGTTGTAGCCCTCCGACCTCGAGTTCAGGTACTCGGTCACCAGGCCCGCCGGCGCGAGATCAGGTGCCGCTCAGGGTGGGTCCGGGCCAACACCAGCCGGGTCGGAGTGTGCATGGCCACCTCCGGGCGGGTCGAGGCGGGACAGGACCACTCGTGCGGTGACGCCGTCCCAGTGCTCGGCCAGGGAGGTCACGTCGCCACCGGCAGCCACATGGGGCCACCGGCGGTGACGAGCGACCGGACGGCCATCAGCGCCGACAGGCTACGTTCGAAGTGCCCGGTACCGATGTTGCGCACCACCCGGTCGATGCCGATCTCCGTCACCGGTGCAGCCCCGGCGTGCACGTTCCGTCCCTGAAGCACGCCGGTACCTCCCGCTCGCGGATGACGTCGCTGAGACCTCGATTGATGCACAGATGCGCCGGAGGTGCAGGCGGAAAGGTGGTCGACGTACCGGCACGGGAGAGCCGCCCGCGAGGGGGTGGGTCGAGATCGGGCCGGTGGAAGAGGGCTCAGGCGCGCTTCAGCGCGAGGTAGCTCAGCGCGATCTCGACATCGATCTCGCGAGGCACCGGCACGACGCAGGACCGTGCGTCGACCCGGCCCGTAGCGACCCACTCCAAGCACCGGGCTTGCATCGAGAACCCGAGGTCCATGGACTGGATCGAGTTCCCGAGCGCACCTGGGCCAGCGAGATTGAACATGTGGCCGGCACCGAGGACATGGATGGTGCGGCCGCTCGGAAGGGTGATGCTGCGGACGTCGGGCAGCGTTGTCGCAGCCGTGGCACCGGGCACCGACTCAATCTCGGACACGTCGATCTCGTCCGGCTCGTGTCCGGCATTCGCGAGGATCGCGCCGTCACGCAACAGCTCGACCTCCGCGGCGCCGATCGACTTACCGCCGCCCGTCACCGTGATGACGAGGTCGGCGTCGCCAAGGGCCTGCCGCAGCGGAGCGGTCCGGTACCCGTCGAACACTGCCCGCAGGCATGCGACCGGATCGGCGTCGACGACGGTGACCTGGCAGTTCGCGTTGCGGAAGTTCCTGGCGACGCCACGGCCGCACCAGCCGTACCCGACGACCACGACCCGCTCGCCGTTCGTGATGCGGTTCGTGAACCTCATGTACGACTCGAGACAGCTCTGCCCGACGGCGTGCTCGTTCTCGCCGAACGACTTGATCGGGCTGTCGTTGATCACGAGGACCGGCATGTTCAGCTCGGCGCGATGGGGTTCGAGGACCTGGCGTCCCGAGGTCGTCTCCTCGGTGCCGCCGATCAGGCCGTCGTACGGACGCTGCAAGTAGCGCAGGAACAGGTCGCCACCGTTGTCCAGCAGAAGATCCGGCTTGGCGTCGAGAATGCTGTCAAGGTGCCGGGCCCGTTCTGCTCGGTCGCGCGTCACGCCACCGATCACCCGAACGCCTCGCGCCCGGAGGTACTCGACGGTCGCCGGTTGCGTCGAGTTGAGGTTTCCGGTCGCGATGACGTCGGCGCCGCCTGCCTGCAGTGTCCGGACGAGGGCAGCCGTCTTCGGCTCCAGGTGGATCGCCGAGCCGATCGCCATCCCGTCGAACGGCCGGGTCTGGGCGAACTCAGCGCGGATGCCCCCCAGGAGTCGGCACTCACCATCGACCCAGGCGAGACGGGCGGTGTCGGTCATTCGAGTCCTCCGGACTGTCGCTGCGTTTAGTCATACGTATGATGTCTACGATATGGGCATGCCCATCAGCCGGTCAACCGCTTCATACTCCGCCGCTACTGCGACCGACATCGCGCGCGAGGCGGGCGTGTCACAGAGCGCCGTCTCACTGGTGATGTCGGGCAAGGAAGCCGGTCGAGTCGCTGCGCGCACCGCGACACGCATCCGCAGCGTCGCGCAGCGCCTCGGCTACCAGCCGAACGCCGCGGCACGTGCGCTCCGCAGCGGGAGGTCCTCGCTGCTTGGCCTCGCCGTCCTCGACGCATCCCACCCGTTCTACGGGCTCGTGCTCTCGGCCGCCGACGACGCGGCCCGGCACTCAGGGCTCTCTCTGTCGATGATCCAGACGCGCGGCGACGAGGAGTTCTGGGAGCAGCGCCTCGCGGACGGGCTCTCCTCGGGCTACCTCGCCGGCGGAATCATCTTCGGGGAGCGCCTGAGTACCGCCTCGCCGCTGCGCGCCCTCGCGGACCGGCTCGTGTTCGTCGAGGTTCCGGAACCGGGCCTGCGCTCGATCGTGCTCGACACCGAGACGGCGATGGCCTCGGTCGTGACGCACCTCGCTGGCCTGGGACACCGAGAGATTGGCTACTTTGCCGCCGACTACCCCTCCGCGGTCTTCGCTCGACGCGTCAAGCACTGCGCGGAGGCAGCGCACCAGCAGCACGTCCGCTTCCGCGTCGAGCCCTCGTGGCGGGCCACCTTCGACGTCGAGACCGCGACGGCGGCGGCCCGGCAGCTGCTCGACTCGGGCGTCGGTGCGGTCATGTGCGACGACGACCTTCTTGCACTTGCGCTCCACCGCTGCGCTGCGGAGCAGGGCAGACGCGTCCCGGGCGACCTGTCCATCGTCGGGTTCGGAGACCTGGACATGGCGCGGCTCGTGCACCCGCAGCTCACCACCGTCCGGCTGCCTGCCGACGAGATCGCCCGCGTCGCCGTCCAGGTACTCATCAGCTCGTCCGCCCTACATGTGCCGCCGATCGGGCTCACCATCGGTACTCCCCTCGTTGTCCGCGGCTCGACCGGTCCGCCGACCAGACTCGGCCGCTAGTGCGGCGCGTCTGCTCATTGCCATGGGCTACGGGACGGCGGACACGGGCAAGCACACCGGTCGTTCCGGGGAGGAGGGCATCGTCGGGATCATCCACCGCGACGCCTTCGGCCTGGACCGCGTATACCTGCAGGCCAAGCGGTACACCGACAATGCCGTCGGCCCGGAGGCCATCAACGCGTTCTACGGTGCCCTCCAGCGCAAGGGGACCGACCGTGGTGTCTTCCTCACGTCGAGCACCTTCACCACCGGTGCCCGCGCGGCCGAGCGCGACTTCCGCACCATCGTCCTGATCGACGGTCCGATGCTCGCCCGCCTCATGGTCAGCCATGACGTCGGGTTGCAGGTGGCCAGCACGCACGTCCTCAAGCGCCTCGACCAGGACTACTTCGACTCCCTCTGACGTCCGGGTCGAGCGCCTGAAAGTATTCTTCCAGAGTGGAACTCAGTTTCCAGACCGGCACTGCGCCAGCCGTGATGAGGTCATGGACCTGACCGCGCCGCTCAAGTCGCTCTTCACCCAGATGGCCGGCACCATCGTCTACGAGCTCGCCCGCCAAGCCGGTCGGGCGAGCTGACACGCTCCCCGAAATGATCGGCAACAAGAGCGTTGAGGACGCGGCGAGCGCGTTCGTCATGGACCAGGAACGGCGCGCCGGATGGTTGGCTTCAACCCGCCGCGCGGATCGAATGGGTCGGGCGTCGCATTGCCTTTCCCGGGAACGTGCCGGGCAATCACCCCGACCAGGTGCTCACCGGCCTCGCTCTTGATCACCTGCCCGGCACGGACAGTGGGGGTTGCGAGAGCCACGCGGTCGACGCGTTGCACGCTGCGTTGCTTCACGTCACGTCACGTCACCTCGAACACGTACCCCATTCCGGGCCGGGTGATGAAGTGGCGCGGGTGGGCCGGGTCGACCTCGAGCTTGCGGCGCAGCTGCGCGGTGTAGACCCGCAGGTACGCCGTCTCGCTCGAGTAGGCCGGCCCCCAGATCTCGCGCAACAGCTGCTGGCGCCCGACGAGCTTCCCGCGGTTGCGCACCAGGATCTCGACCAGCGCCCACTCGGTGGGGCTCAGACGGACCTCCGCACCGCTCCGCAGGACCCGACGGCGCGCGAGGTCGATCGTCAGCTCGCCGGCCTCGACCACCGCCTCGGTGGTGTCTGCCGGCGCACCACGGCGCACCGCGGCGCGCAGCCGCGCGAGCAGCTCGTCCATGGCGAACGGCTTGGTGACGTAGTCGTCCGCCCCGGCGTCCAGCGCCTCGACCTTGTCCTCGCCGTCCTGACGTGCCGAGAGGACCACGATCGGCACCTGGCTCCACCCACGGATGCCGGCGATCACGTCCAGTCCTGGGATGTCCGGCAGTCCGAGGTCGAGCAGCACGACACCCGGGTGCCAGCTCGCCGCCAGCTCCAGGGCGCGCGTGCCGTCCAGCGCCGTCGCGACGTCCCACCCGTGCGCTCGCAGGTTGATCTCCAACGCGCGCACGAGTCGGTGCTCGTCGTCGACAACCAGGATCCTGGGCCGCGTCACGAGACGTGATCCTCTGCCACCGGGACAGCCAGCACGATCGTCAGCCCGCCGCCTGGGGTGTCCTCAGCGGTCAGGGTCGCACCGACCGCGATTGCGAGGCCCTGCGCAACCGCCAACCCGAGCCCCAGCCCGTCCGGGGACGAGTCGCCGAGGCGCTGGAACGGTTCGAACATGTGGCCTTTCGCATCGTCCGCCAGACCGTGACCCGTGTCCGCGATCCGCACCACTACCTCCCCGCCCACCGGCGAGGCCGACACCCGCACCGGGGTGCCCGACGGCGAGTGCCGCACCGCGTTCGAGATCACGTTCGCGAGCACGCGCTCCAGCATGCCCGGATCTGTCCTCACGAGAGGTAGCGACTCGGGGACGTCCACGGCGAGAGAATCGATGTCGAAGCCCTCGGTGGCCAGTGGCACGATCTCGTCCAGGCTGACGCTTTGCAGCATCGGTCGGACGCTCCCGGTCTGCACCCGCGAGAGGTCGAGCAAGTTGTCGATCAGCCGCTCGAGCCGTGACGCGCCGGTGCTGATGGTGCTGACCAGGAACTCGCTGTCCTCGGGCCCGAGCTCGACGTCGGTCGAGGCCAGTCCGTCAACAGCGGTCCGGATCATCGCGAGCGGCGTCCGGAGGTCGTGGGAGACCGCAGCGAGCAGCGTGTTGCGGGTCGCCTCGGTCTGCTGCAGGGCGCGCGCCTCATCAGCCTGTGCACGCAGCTTTCGCTGCTCGAGCACCACGCCGGCCTGCGAGGCGAAGGCCTCGAGCACCCGGCGGTCACTCGCCGGCAGCACCCGTCCGCACAGCGCCAGAACCCTGTGCTCGTCGATCGAGACCACCGTCTGCGCAGCTTCCGGGTCCATCGCCGGGTGCTCGCCGGAGGTGGCGAGGGCGGTCCACGGCCCGCGGTCTCCACTCGAACGTTCGAGCAGTGACACCGACGTCAGCGTGAACGTCTCCCCGAGCCTGTCGACGATCGCCTGGGCTGTGTCCTGTCCCGAGAGCACCGACCGCGACACGGCCGCGAGCGCCGACGCTTCTGCCCGGGCGCGGAAGGCCTGCGCGGTGCGCCGGCCTGCGAGGTCGACCACTGAGGCGACCGCGATCGCCACGAACAGGAACACGGCGAGGGCGAGGGCGTTCTCCGGGTCGGCGATGGTGAGCCGGCCGGTGGGCGGGGTGAAGAAGAAGTTCAGTGCGAGGAAGCCGACGACCGCGCTGACCAGCGACGGCCACCTGCCGCCGACCAGCGCGACCGCGACGGTCAGTGCGAGGAACAGCACGATGTCGGTGGGCAGCCCGAGGGTCTCGCGCAGCAGGTAGAGGACCGCGGTGAGGAGAGCCGTCCCGCCCAGGCCGAGCACCCAACCGGCGCCGGTCCGCCACCCGGAGAGCGGCGCCGCGCGTGCGCCCGAGCGCCGCCCGCTACGCGCACCTTCATGGGTCATGAGGTGCACGTCAATGTTCTGCGCGAGCCGAGCGACCTCCACGCCGTAGCTCTCCGAGAGGGCCTCACGCAACCTGCTGCGCCGGGACACCCCGACCACGATCATCGTGGCGTTGACCGCGCGCGCGAAGTCCACCACTGCTGAGGCGACATCCTCCCCGATCACCGTGTCGAACACGCCACCGAGGGACTCGACGAGGGCGCGCTGCGCAGCGATCGCGGCCGGTGGAGCGCTGGGCAGGCCGTCCGTAGCGAGCACGTGCACAGCGATCAGCTCCGACCCCGACGCGCGCTGGGCGATCCGCGCACCGCGGCGAAGCAGCGTCTCACCCTCCGGTCCGCCGGTCACCGCGACCACGATGCGCTCGCGCGCGGGCCACGGCGTCTCGATCCGCTCGTCCCGCCGGTAGGTGGTGAGGGCGTCGTCCACCCGGTCGGCGAGCCACAGCAGCGCCAGCTCACGCAGGGCGGTCAGGTTCCCCACCCGGAAGTAGGCCGAGAGCGATGCGTCGATCTGCTCGGCGCGGTACACGTTCCCGTGCGCGAGGCGCCGCCGCAGCGCCTGCGGTGGCAGGTCGATCAGCTGGATCTGGTCCGCGTCCCGCACCACCCGGTCCGGGACGGTCTCGCGCTGGCGCACGCCGGTGATGGCGTGGACATCGTCGTTGAGCGACTCAAGATGCTGCACGTTGACGGTGGTCACGACGTCGATCCCGGCCTCGAGCAGCTCCTCGACGTCCTGCCACCGCTTCTCGTGGCGGGAGCCCGGGACGTTGGTGTGCGCGAGCTCGTCGATCATCGCGACCCGCGGCGCCCGCCGGAGCACCTCGTCGATGTCGAGCTCGGTGAACTCACGGTCCTGGTAGGTGATCGTGCGCCGTGGCACCACCTCCAGCCCGTCGAGCTGGGCAGCGGTGCCGGCCCGCCCGTGCGTCTCGACGAACCCCACCACGACGTCAGTGCCGCGGTCCTGGCGGCGGTGGGCCTCGTCGAGCATCGCGTACGTCTTGCCGACGCCGGGCGCAGCGCCGAAGTAGACGGTCAGTCTCCCGGATCGGGTCGCGGCCGTCTCGGGGACACCGTGCTCGGTGGCTCCACGGTGACCGGTGCTGTTCATACAGTCATCTTGGCCAGCGCGAGGTTGAGAGCGAGCACCTTGACGCGCGGCTCGCCGAGGATCCCGAGCGTGCGGCCCTGGATGCTCG
Organism: Cellulomonas sp.; assembly: GCA_012927595.1. Classification (GTDB taxonomy): domain Bacteria; phylum Actinomycetota; class Actinomycetes; order Actinomycetales; family Cellulomonadaceae; genus Cellulomonas_A. The sequence continues at coordinate 8,355 of JABBOW010000142.1, read as the reverse complement.
ACTCGACGAGGGCCGACACCTTGTCAGCAGAGAGTCCGCGCACCGCCGCGATCCGGGCGACCTGCTCACGCGCGTAGGCCGGTGAGATCTCCGGGTCGAGGCCCGACCCGGAGGCAGTGACAGCGTCGGCGGGAACGCTGCGCGGGTCGACGCCGTCCTCGGCCGCGACCTGAACCCGGCGGTTCTGGACCGTCGTCAGCAGGTCAGGGTTGTTCGGGCCGAGGTTCGAGCCGGCCGAGGCGAGGGTGTCGTAGCCCTTGCCCGCGCCGGACGGCCGTGGGTGGAACCATGTGGGCCCGGCGAAGCTCTGCCCGACGAGGGCCGAGCCGATCGCTACGCCCTGGCCGCCGTTTGCGACGGAGTTGACGTGACTGCCGTCGGCGGCCAGCAGCGAGCCGTTGGCCTGCCACGGGAACACCACCTGCCCGATGCCCGTCACGGCCAGCGGGTAGACGATCCCGAGCAGCACGGTGAGCGCGAGCAGCACGCGTAGCCCGGCCCCGGTCTGCCGGGTGAACACGACAATGGTGGAGCCCAGGGACCGCCCAGTGCTGCTCCGCGGAGTGATGGACGGTGCGATCGACGACGGCGTCGTGAGGTCTGGCGTGGTCATGTCAGCCGATCCCGGGGAGGAGGGAGACGAACAGGTCGATGAGCTTGATCCCGATGAACGGTGCGATCAGTCCGCCGAGTCCGTAGACGAGCAGGTTGTGCCGCAGCATCACCGAGGCCGCGGCCGGGCGGTAGCGCACCCCCCGCAGCGCGAGCGGGATCAGAGCGATGATGATCAGCGCGTTGAAGATGACGGCCGAGAGGATCGCGGACTGGGGGCTCGACAGCCTCATGACGTTGAGCACGGAGAGCTGAGGAAAGACCAGAACGAACATCGCTGGCAAGATCGCGAAGTACTTCGCGACGTCGTTGGCTATCGAGAACGTCGTGAGCGCGCCGCGCGTGATGAGCAGCTGCTTGCCGATCTGCACGATCTCGATGAGCTTGGTGGGGTTGGAGTCGAGGTCGACCATGTTCCCGGCCTCCTTCGCGGCCGTGGTGCCGGTATTCATCGCGACGCCGACGTCCGCCTGCGCGAGGGCCGGTGCGTCGTTGGTGCCGTCACCGGCCATCGCGACCAGTCGCCCGCCTGCCTGCTCGCGACGGATCAGCGCGAGCTTGTCCTCCGGGGTCGCCTCCGCGAGGACGTCGTCAACGCCGGCCTCGACCGCGATCGCTCGCGCCGTGACGGCGTTGTCGCCGGTCACCATCACGGTGCGGATGCCCATCGCGCGCAGCTCGGCAAAGCGTTCCCGCAGGCCCTGCTTGACGACGTCCTTGAGGTGGATGACGCCGAGCACCCGTGCCGGCGCGGACCCGATCTGCTCCGCGACGACGAGCGGGGTCCCGCCCGAGGAGCTGATCGCGTCGACGATCCGGGCCGTGTCCGGGCCCGTGTGCCCACCGGTGGAGTGCACCCACGCCGTGACGGCCGCAGCGGCACCCTTGCGGATGTGCCGGACGCCCTCGCCGACCGTCCCGCTGAACCCGACCGGGTCCGGCAGGTCGAGACCGCTCATCCGGGTCCGTGCAGTGAAGGGCACCAGCTCGGCGCCGACGAGGTCGCCGGACTCCCTGGCGCGCAGACCGAACTGCTCCTTGACCAGCACGAGGACGCTCCGACCCTCGGGCGTCTCATCGGCCATGGAGGAGAGCTGAGCGGCATCCGCCAGCTCCGAGGCCAGCACCCCCTCGATCGGCACGAGCTCGGCGGCCTGGCGGTTGCCGAGGGTGATCGTGCCGGTCTTGTCCAGCAGCAGCACGTCCACGTCCCCGGCGGCCTCCACCGCACGGCCGGACATCGCCAGCACGTTGCGCTGGACCAGCCGGTCCATGCCTGCGATCCCGATCGCCGAGAGCAGCGCGCCGATCGTGGTCGGGATGAGGCAGACCAGCAGCGCGACCAGGACGACCAGGGACTGGCGTGAGCCCGAGTAGATCGCGAAGGGCTGCAACGTCGCCACGGCGAGCAGGAAGATGATCGTCAGTGAGGCGAGCAGCACGTTCAGCGCGACCTCGTTGGGGGTCTTCTGCCGCTCGCTGCCCTCCACCAGTGCGATCATCCGGTCGACGAAGGTGTGGCCGGCAGGCGCCATGATGCGCACCACGATCCGGTCGGAGAGCACGACGGTTCCACCGGTCACTGCTGACCGGTCACCGCCGGACTCCCGGATCACCGGCGCGGACTCGCCCGTGATCGCGGACTCGTCGACGCTCGCGATGCCCTCGATCACGTCGCCGTCACCGGGGATCGTCTCCCCCGCCTCGACGACGACCACGTCGCCCACGTGCAGCGACGAGGACGGCACCTCGGACGTCGGGAGGTCCGCGAGTCCGGCGGTGTACTCGAGAGTGTCCTGCGGGGCGACGATCCGGCGCGCAGTGGTCTGCGCCTGTGAGGCACGCAGTCCAGCGGCTTGGGCCTTTCCCCGGCTCTCCGCGACGGACTCCGCGAGGGTCGCGAAGAGCACCGTGGCCCAGAGCCACAGCGTGATGGAGATCGCGAACAGGCTCGGGTGCACGATCGACAGGACCGTGCACGCCGCTGCACCGACCTCGACCACGAACATGACCGGCGAGCCGTAGAGATCACGTGGGTCGAGCTTGCGTAGTGCCGCAGGCAACGCAGCGACCAGCTGACGCGCACTGAGCGTCTGGCGCCTGACGGCCCGCGGCTGCGGCGTCACCACAGCGGGGTCGACCGACGGACCCGTCGGGTCCAGCAGGGTCGGGTTCATTGCAGCGCCTCCGCGATCGGGCCAAGAGCAAGGACGGGAATGTAGGTGAGGCCGACGACGACGAGCACGACGGCCAGCAGGAGGCCGGCGAACAGGGGCCGATGTGTCGGCAGGGTGCCGGCACTCGCCGGGACCGTCTTCTGGCTGGCGAACCGACCCGCGAGGGCCAGCACGAGTGCGATCGGCACGAACCTGCCGAAGAGCATCGCGAGCCCGAGCAGCACGTTGTAGAAGGGCGTCGCCACGGTGAGGCCGGCGAACGCGCTGCCGTTGTTGTTCGCCGCCGACGTGAAGGCGTACAGGACCTCGGACAGCCCGTGCGCCCCCGAGTTGAGAATCCCGGCCTGCCCGGCGGGCGTGGCGATCGAGATGGCGGTGCCCATCAACACGATCGCCGGCGTCGCGAGCACGTACAGGGCGACCAGGGTGATCTCCTGACGGCCGATCTTCTTGCCCAGGTACTCCGGGGTGCGTCCGACCATCAGGCCGGCGATGAACACCGCCACGATCACGAGCACCAGCATCCCGTAGAGACCCGAGCCGGTGCCGCCCGGGGAGATCTCCCCGAGCTGCATGTTGAAGATCGTCACGCCGCCACCGGCGGCGGTCAACGAGTCGTGCATGGAGTTGACCGCACCCGTCGACGTCGAGGTGGTCGAGGCCGCGAACAGTGCGCTTGCCGCTGCACCGAAGCGCGTCTCCTTGCCCTCCATCGCGGCACCGGCCGCAGCGGGCACCAGGCCCCGCCCGGCAAGCTCCGCCCAGGTCAGCAGCCCAACGGCCCCAGCCCACAGCGTGCCCATCACACCGACGATGGCCCAGCCCTGACGACGGTCGCCGACCATGATCCCGAAGGTCCGCGGCAGCGAGAACGGGATGGCGAGCAGCAGGAAGATCTCCAGCAGGTTGCTCAGCGGGGTCGGGTTCTCGAAGGGGTGAGCGGAGTTCGCGTTGAAGAAGCCGCCACCGTTGGTGCCGAGCTCCTTGATGGCCTCCTGCGAGGCGACCGGGCCACCCAGCACGTGCTGGCTGCCGCCGGCGAGGGTCGCGATCTCGGTGTGGGCGGACAGGTTCTGGATCACGCCCATCCCGATCAGCACCACGGCGGCCACCACGGAGATCGGGAGCAGGATCCGCACGACCGTCCGCACCAGGTCGGACCAGAAGTTGCCGACCCGGCCGTCTGCCCCGGAGCGTGCAAGCCCCCGGATCAGGGCGACCACCACGGCGATGCCGACGGCTGCGGACAGAAAGTTCTGCACCGCGAAGCCAGCCATCTGCAGGAGGTGACCGGCCGCTGTCTCACCGGAGTACCACTGCCAGTTCGTGTTGGTCACGAAGGACACCGCGGTGTTCCATGCCCCGGCCGGGTCCATCCCCGATATGCCGAGGGACAGCGGCAGGTAGGCCTGCAGGCGCTCCAGCCCGTACAGGAACAGCACGGAGACGAGCGAGAAGCCCAGCACCGACATCAAGTACATGCTCCAGCGCTGATCTGCGTCCGGGTCGACCCGGAGCACGCGATAGCCGGCGCGCTCGACCCGCAGGTGCCGTGTCGACGTGAACACGCGCGCCATGTACCCGCCGAGCGGGATGTGCACGGCGACCAGTGCGATCACCAGGACGAGGATCTGCGCGACAGCGATCGAGGTCGCGCTCATCGGGTCTTGTCCGCTCGGATCAAGGCCCGGAACAGGTACACCAGGAGCGCGGCAGCGATCAGGAGACCGGCCAGGTCCTCGCCGTTCATGACCGGTCCAGCGTGCGGGCGATGATCGCGACAGCGGCGAAGAACGCCACGGTCAGTGCGATGAGGGCCAGGTCGGCCATGGTCGAGCACCTCCGTCGTCGGACGACCGCCGGACGAGGCCCTGCGGTCTGCGCGCATGAGCACACGACCATGTCGTACACCTGGCGGCGCGCACTGACCCGTGAGTCTTCGAAGTCCTAACGGCACGGCGGTGCTTCTTCACGCATCCCTGACGCTCAAGCCCGGCCCGCAGTGGCACGTGCTCATGGCCCCGATCCTCGACCGCAGCTCAGAAAGCCTGACCGCCCTGCTCGCGCAGGTCAGCCGCGCGGCCGTCATCGCACCAGGCACCCTCCGGCCCTCGGCGCAGGACAGAGCCCGGGTCCGCGTCGGAGCCGCCCACGGGTTCAAGTCGACTGCACGCGACACCCAGGACATGCGCCGGCTGATCCACGACCTCGTCAGCATGACCGTGGCTGGACTGCCCCTGCCGACCCCGACCTGCGCGCGGTGAGCAGCCGACGGGGCGACCGGCAACGCGCTGATCGCGCTGTGACGCGTGGTCGACCTCGGTATCGACGCCCGGCCCACGCCCGTCCCCGCATGGACCCGCATGGACCCGCACGTTCGGACACGGTATGACGATAGGACTAAAGTCCCGGTGACGCCCCGGAGCGAATCAGCTTCGAGCGACGGTCTGTGCCGGCGAGGTTCACCCCTGGGATGGAGGACTGATGCACGTGCCGTGCCGCGTCGCCGTCGCCGCCGCCGTCGGGTTGGCGCTGACCCTCGCCGCCGGATGTACCGGCGTCACGCCGCCGGAGGCTGCCTCGTCGACAGGTCCGGTCGCGGTGGGCAGCCCGTCCGGGACCGCCGCACCGCCAGTTTCCGCGCCCACACCTGCTCCCACGCCCACGCTGAGTGTGACCCCGCTCCCGGTGAAGCTCCCTACCCCAGTCTCCCGGCTCGTGGCGCTCGGCGCCGGTGATCAGTTGCTGCTGCTCGGTGGCTTCGACAGCAGCACCACCACGGCGAACGTGCTGCTGGTCTCGCCGGGCACGGGCACGGTCAGCGTGGTGGCGCACCTCGCTCAGGCCACGCACGACGCCGGCGGGGCGGTCCTCGGGGGCCGCGCGGTGGTCATCGGCGGAGGGATTGCCGCCTCCACCACAGACGCGCAAGCTGTCGCCGTGAGCGGCGGTGCGGTGGCGATCAGCGGGCACCTGCCCCAGCCCCGGTCCGACCTCGCTGTGGCCGCCGGCCCGACGACCGCCTACGTCGTCGGCGGCTATACCGGGAGCACGGAGCTGCCCGACGTCCTTGCCACGACCGACGGCGCGTCCTTCCGCGTGGTGGCGCACCTCGCCGAGACCGTCCGCTACCCGGCCGCCGTCGTTGCCGGGTCGGTCCTGTGGGTCTTCGGCGGCGAGCACCAGGGCGCAGTGACCGACGACATCCAACGCATCGACCTCACCACCGGCGCAGCGAGCATCGCCGGCCACCTCCCGGCCCGGCTCTCCCACGCGGCAGCCACCGTGATCGACGGCACGATCCTCTTGATGGGCGGCACCGACGGACGGGCACACCAGGGCACGGTCTACCGGTTCGACCCGGCCACGATCTCCGTGGTCTCCGTCGGCGCGCTGCCAACGCCGACCTCCGACATGGCGGTCGCCGTGCTTGCCGACGGCGCCTACGTCGTCGGCGGTGAGACCGCGGATGCTCAGGGCAAGGTCACGACGCTAGACACGATCGTGCGCCTGCAGCTCTCGCACTGACCGGACCGGCGCGTCGGGGGAGATGCCAGACAGGTCCCCTGGTGCCGGACCGCTCACCAGAAGCCGGGAGTCGCCTGTGTCGTGCCGACGGTATCCGCGTAGGAGTGCGGTGGCACGGGGTCGAGCCCGTCAGGGGTGTTCAGGTAACCCGGTCCGCTGCCGGCAACACCGGTGTGCCCGTACTGCCACACAATCTTGTTCTGCACCGGGTCGAGCACGATCACGCGGTGGTTGTCGTCGTCGTTGAGCAGGATGTCCCCGTTGGGCAGCCCCTCGGCGAGCGACGGGTGGCTCAGCTTCCCATCCCCGCTGGTGGGATTCCAGCGCCACAGCGCCGTGCCCGACGCGTCGAAGATCACCACCTGACCCGGGTTGGTGTAGCCGACCGTGAGGTACTGGCCGGGCTTGTACTGGCTCGAGTCTGACGGGTAGGTCACCCCGGGCAGGTGCGTCGACCAGTACACGTGGCCGGTGCGGTCGATCTCGTCGACCCAGCTCCCGTTGATCTCGGTGACCAGGAAGTGGCCGTTCGGCAGCGGGAAGACGCCGTTCGGGCTGCCGAACCGGCCGGGCGGGTTGTGCGCGCACGCACCCAGCGTGCCCAGGGTCCACACCGGCCCGGGTGAGGTGGGCGACAGGTCGACCAACCGGCAGTTCTTGATGTCGGCGGCAATGACGGTTCGGTCGGGCAGCATCATCGCGTCGTCGGGGTTCCACAGCTGGTTCGGGCCCGATCCGTGCGTACCCGGGGTCCCGTACCGCCAGACGATCTTGCGCGTGGCGATGTCGATCTCGGTGATGACGAAGGCGTCCTCCTCCGTGGCGATGATGCCCTTCCCGTCAGGGGTGAAGAAGACGTCGTCGGGAATCAGGAAGGTCTGACCCGCCGCGAGATCGCCCGGCTGCGGCCACTGCCAGAGCACCTGGCCCTGGGGGCTGACCACGACCAGGCGGTTGTTCTTCTTGTCGGCGATGATGATCGGCCCCGGCAGGACGCTCGGGTCCGACCCAGGGGCCAGGTCTCCTTGGGCTCCGGGTGCGGCTGCCTGGGGCCACGCGGGCGCCGGGCTCGCGGCGGGCGCGGCGGGCGCGGCGGAAGGCGTCGCGGACACGGTCGGAGTCGACGCGACCGCGCTGGCGGCGGTCGACGACGGCGGCGGGTTGTCCGCCGGGGTGCAGGCAGAGACGGACAGCGTCAGCGTCAGCGTCACACCCGCCAGACCGCGCAACCTCCACATGCGCCTTGTCCGCCGCGAGCTGCGCACGATTCCGCCGACCCAGGTGACTGTCACAAGTGCAAAGTAGCCGAACCGACGCGTCCCCACATGTAACGGCACCGGCCGGCCGGACCGCGTACCCTGAAATCCGACACACACGAGCTGGTCCGGAGTGCTCCCTAGCGTTGTCCCTAGGGTTCTCCCGACTGTTCTCCGTATGTCCCGGGCCTCTGGGGCGTAGGGACTTCAGTTCTGACCTGCGACTTCGGCCCTGACCTGGGACTTCATTCTCCACAGGTTCGGGACGCGTTCTGGATGGTTCTGGAACGCGCTACGGGTCACTGTGGAACAAAGTCCGGGCACGGCCGTCAACCGCAGTGAGCCCGCGGCGGCTGGGCTGGCGCCGATTGTTGGGCTGCTGCCTGCAGGGGCGGCGAAGGACGTAGATGCTTCGACTGACCGGTATGCGCCTCACGGCGTGGGCGGGCTCAGCGCAGAAGTCGACGATCCAGCAGACCAGCTACCCCTCTCTCGGCTACCGGAGCGCTCAGGTCTGCGTGTTCGTCATATGCGGTCCTAGCTGACCAACGACGACGGTCGCGGATCTAGCGGTGTCGTCCAAGTAGTAGAGGCGCGGGTCGCGGTGTGCGATCCGCGCCAACTTGAAGTGTGACCGCATCGTCGCGTAGCCACTCGCGGCAACCGATGTCGGAACTGGCAGTTCCCGCTCGTCTCCGAAGTGCTCCATCGTGGTTCCGGTCTCCGAAAACGAGTGCCTCGTGATCGGGAACGTTCGGTAGCGGGCCCCGGCGCACGCCGGG
>JABBOW010000070.1 GCA_012927595.1 Cellulomonas sp. | reverse complement strand
TGACGCCGGGGCAGACCTCCTCGTGCGCACGCTCGATGCGCTCGAGGACGGCATCCTGCGCGGTGTGCCGCAGTCGTCCGACGGGGTGAGCCACGCGCCTCGGCTCGAGGTCGACGACGCTCTCGTCGAGTGGCGCCGCCCTGCGCACATCATCGACCGGCTGGTCCGCGGCTGCACCCCGGCCCCGGGCGCCTGGACACGACTGCCCGACGGTGAGCGCCTGGGTCTGGGACCCGTGCTTCCCGACCCCGGGGTGACCGACCTGTCGCCCGGCGAGCTGCGCGTCAGCAAGCAGGCCGTCCACGTCGGGACGGGCTCGCACTCCGTACGGCTCGGCGAGGTGATGCCTGCCGGCAAGCGGACGATGCCCGCGGGGGACTGGGCACGCGGTGCCCGGCTGGACGCGGCCACAGTGCTCGGCGCGCACGGGGCCGGTGCCGCGTGAGCGGCGACGACGGTCGGCGTCGGGCACCGGGTGTGGCTTCTGCGGGCTCTCGGGGCGATGGTCGGCGTGACCGTGGCGGCCGTGAGCGTGGCCCGGCTCGCGCAGCAGGTCAGCAGCGGCGGACCGCGGCCGCGCCGTCCGCCCGACGCAAGGGCGCCGACGTGCCCCGCAGTGTCGCCTTCGACGTGCTGAGGGCCGTCGCAGCCTCCGACTCCTACGCGAACCTCGTCCTACCGCCGATGCTGCGCGACCGGGGCCTGCACGGACGGGACGCGGGCTTCACGACGGAGCTCGCCTACGGCACGCTGCGCCTGCACGGGCGCTACGACGCGATCATCGAGCAGTGTGCTGCGCGCTCGGCCGACTCCATCGACGGACCGGTGCTGGACCTGCTGCGCCTCGGCGTGCACCAGCTCCTCGGCATGCGGGTCCCGGCGCACGCGGCCGTCTCGGAGACGGTTGGGCTCACCCGCGAGCGCGCCGGCACCGGCGCGTCCCAGTTCGTCAACGCGGTCCTGCGGGCGGTCAGCAAGGCGCCGCTGGAGACCTGGCTCGAGCGCATCAGCAACGCGGCGGACCCGGATGGCACCGACCCGCTGGCACGGCTCGCCGTCACCCAGAGCCACCCGGCGTGGATCGTGCGGGCGATGCGCGAGGCCTTGGTCGGTGCGGGCCGCGCCGCCGACGAGCTGGCTGCGCTGCTCGAGGCCGACAACTCAGCCCCCCATGTCACGCTGGTCGCCCGGCCCGGCCTCGTCACGACCTCGGAGCTCGCGGCGAACCCGGCGGCCGCCGCGAGCCACCTGGGACGGTGGGCCTCGACCGCTCTCGTGCTCGACGGTGGCGACCCCGCGGCGCTCGACGCGGTGCGGGACGGCCGCGCAGGCGTGCAGGACGAGGGGAGCCAGCTCGTCACGCTCGCCCTCGCGGACGCGCCGTTGGACGGACCGGACGAGCGGTGGCTCGACCTGTGTGCCGGCCCGGGCGGCAAGGCAGCGCTCCTCGGTGCCCTGGCCGCCCAGCGCGGCGCACGGCTGGTCGCCAACGAGTTGTTGCCGCACCGGACCCGACTCGTCGAGCATGCCCTGGCGGCGCTGCCTGCCGATGCCGTCGAGGCCGTGCGGACCGGCGACGGCCGATCGCTCGGCGAGGACGAGCCGGGAGCGTACGACCGGGTGCTCATCGACGCTCCGTGCACGGGGCTCGGCGCGCTGCGCCGCCGCCCCGAGTCGCGGTGGCGCCGGACCCCGGCCGACCTGGCGGCGCTCGGAGACCTCCAACGGGCGCTGCTCACGTCGGGCCTCCAAGCCGTCCGGCCCGGAGGCGTGGTCGCGTACGTCACGTGCTCCCCGCATCTCGCGGAGACCCAGCTCGTGGTCAAGGACGTGCTGCGCGCGTCTGCTCGGCGCGGCGACGCGATCGAGGTCATCGACGCGCGCGAGACCCTGCGCACCCTGGCGCCCGGTCTCGAGCTGGCCGACAGGCCCGACGTGCAGCTCTGGCCGCACGTGCACGGGACCGACGCGATGCACCTGACGCTCCTGCGCCGGAACGTGTAGCGCGGATACGCTGGCGCGATGCCCGCTCTGATCAGCCCCAGCATCCTTTCGGCAGACTTCGCGAACCTCGAGCGCGACCTCGCCGTCATCGGCGGCGCGGACTACGCGCACGTCGACGTCATGGACAACCACTTCGTGCCGAACCTGACCATCGGGCTTCCCGTGGTGCGCCGGCTCGTCGAGGTGTCGCCCGTCCCGATCGATGTGCACCTCATGATCGACGACGCCGACCGGTGGGCGCCAGCGTTCGCCGAGGCCGGAGCTGCTTCCGTGACATTCCACGCGGAGGCGACGCAGGCGCCTGTCCGGCTGGCGCGGGAGCTGCGCAGGCTCGGTGTGCGCGCCGGGGTGGCTGTGCGGCCGGCGAGCCCCGTGGAGCCGCTCCTCGACCTGGTCGACGAGTTCGACATGATCCTGGTGATGACCGTCGAGCCCGGATTCGGCGGCCAGTCGTTCATCGAGGGAACACTCGCGAAGATCCGTCGCACGCGCGCGGCGATCACGGCGGCCGGGACCGCAACCTGGATCCAGGTGGACGGGGGAGTGTCCCGGGACACGATCGGACGCATCGCCCAGGCCGGCGCCAACGTGTTCGTCGCCGGCTCTGCGGTCTACAGCGCGCCGGACGTCGCTGCCGAGATCATTGCGCTGCGAACGCTCGCAGAGGCAGCGACCGCGGAGTTCGCGCGGCGCAGGTAGGGCTGCGACGCCCGCAGGCGCGGCGGGCATGCCGACTGTGGCAAGATTGTTGCGCAGTACGCATTCAGCACTACGCACACGTGCTCCGGGGTCGGTGCAATTCCGAGCCGGCGGTGACAGTCCGCGACCCGTGCGTTCCCGCGAGGGGACAAGCGGTTGACCTGGTGGAACTCCGGGACCGACGGTGAAAGTCCGGATGGGAGGAGACGTGGCGGCGCGCTCGGCCGGACAGGTCGTGGCCGCCGTCGGCGCGGGTGACCCTCGGGTCGCCCCCGACCGCACCCCGGGGCCCTCGAGGCACGGGAGGTAGCGGTGAGCAACGAGCGCCTGACTGATGCGACGCCGATCGCGTCGCTGCGTCCTGCCTCCCTCACCGAGCTCGGGGCCATGCGCCGCGCCGTCGAGCTCGCGCGACGCGGCCCCGCTCACGGCCCGAACCCGCGCGTCGGGTGCGTCATCCTCGCGCCCGGCGGATCCGACGGGCCCGACGCGGCCCAGCGGCCCGTCCTGGGAGAGGGATGGCACCGCGGCGCAGGGACCGCGCACGCGGAGGTCGCTGCCCTGGCCGACGCGCAGGCCCTGGGAGCCGACGTGCGCGGCGCGACGGCCGTGGTGACCCTCGAGCCGTGCGATCACACAGGCCGGACCGGCCCGTGCAGCATCGCGCTCCTCGGGGTAGGCATCGGCCGGGTCGTGATCTCCGTCGCGGACCCCAACCTGACCGCGGCGGGCGGTGCCCAACGGTTGCGTGACGCAGGCGTGGACGTCGTCGAGGGGGTCCTCGAGGAGCAGGGGATCGGGCTTCTCGGGGCGTGGCTGCTGGCCATCGAGCGCGGCCGGCCGTTCGTCACCCTCAAGCTCGCCGCGTCGCTCGACGGCCGGGTCGCCGCGGCCGACGGTACGAGCCGCTGGATCACGTCGGACGTGGCCCGGGCGCACGCGCACCGGCTGCGCGCCGAGATCGACGCGATCGCGGTCGGTACCGGCACGGTGCTCGCCGACGACCCGTCGCTGACCGCCCGCACCGCGAGCGGGGAGCTGACCGAGCACCAGCCGCTGCGCGTCGTCGTGGGCATGCGGGACGTGCCCGCGGGCGCGCGCCTGCGCGGTCCCGGCGGCGAGCTGCTCCACGTCCGGACGCACGATCCCGCCGAGGTCCTCGCAGCCCTCTCAGCCCTCGGCGTGCGCCACCTGCTGGTCGAGGGCGGTCCGCGGCTCGCTGCGGCGTTCCTCGGCGCAGGGCTCGTCGACGAGGTGCACGCCTACGTCGCACCCGTCTTGCTCGGCTCGGGGCCGTCCGCCGTCGCCGACCTGGGGATCGGGACGATCGCCGACGCCGTCCGCCTCGTCCCCAGGGAGGTCGTCCACCTCGGACCCGACATCCTGCTCGTCGCCACTCCGGCCGCGGCCACACCGACCGCGGCCACGCCGCACACATCCCTACCGCGCAATGCAGTGCCGGGCACGACCGTGCCGGGCACAGCCAGCACCAAGGAGAACTGATGTTCACCGGGATCGTCGAGGAGATCGGCACTGTCGAGGAGCTCGAGCGCGGGGGTGGCACACCCGCCGGGCCCGGCGACGTGCACGACGCGCGGTTGACCGTGCGCGGCCCGCTCGTCGCGTCGGATGCACGGCTCGGCGACTCGATCGCCGTCAGCGGCGTCTGCCTCACGGTCACCGACCTTCCGGGCGACGGCAGGTTCACTGTCGATGTCATGCCTGAGTCGCTGCGGCGCACTGCGCTCGGCGACCTGGCAGCGGGCAGCGCGGTCAACCTCGAGCGTGCGGTGCGCGCGAACGACCGGTTGGGAGGCCACATCGTCCAGGGGCACGTCGACGGCGTCGGCACGATCGCGCGGCGGGCGCCAGGTCCTCGCTGGGACGACGTCGAGATCGACCTCGCACCCGAGCTGGCCCGGTACGTCGCCGAGAAGGGCTCGGTCACCGTCTCGGGCGTCTCGCTCACCGTGACTCACGTACGCGACGACGGGTTCGCCGTCTCCCTGATCCCGACGACGCTCGAGGCCACGACACTCGGCCGGCTGACAGTCGGCGCCCAGGTCAACATCGAGGTCGACGTCCTCGCGAAGTACGTCGAACGGCTGCTCGCAACAGGTGGGATGACACGATGATGCTCAACACCGACCGGTTCGTCGACGCGACGTTCGGGACCATCGAGGAGGCCGTCGACGCGCTGCGAGCAGGGCGTCCTGTCATCGTCGCCGACTCGCCGGACCGCGAGAACGAGGTCGACGTGATCCTTGCCGCCGAGCTGGCGACCCCAGAGTGGGTGGCCTGGACGATCCGGCACTCGTCGGGCTACCTGTGCGCACCCATGCCCGCCTCGCGAGCCGATGCGCTCGGGCTGCCGCTCATGGTCCCGCAGAGCCAGGACCCCCGGCGGACCGCGTACACGGTCTCGGTCGACGCGGCCCGCGGGGTCACGACCGGCATCTCGGCGAGCGACCGCTCGCACACGCTCGAGACTCTCGCTGACCCGTCGTCCGGACCGGAGAGCTTCATCCGGCCCGGTCACGTCCTGCCGTTGCGAGCCGTGCCGGGCGGGGTTCTGCACCGCGCCGGGCACACCGAGGCGGCGGTCGACCTGTGCAGGCTCGCGGGCCTCGCCCCTGTCGGGGCGATCGCCGAGCTGGTGAACGACGACGGCACGATGGTGCGGCTGGAGGCCGCCGCACGCATCGCGGTCGAGAACGGGCTCGTCCTGGTCACGATCGCTGACCTCATCGCGTGGCGGACGTCGCACGGGGACACCGTTGAGGCCAAGGACGCCGTCGCCGACGAGCTCGGCACCCAGCCGCGCGTGTACGAGACCCACACGGCCTACCTCCCGACCAAGCACGGGGACTTCCGGATCCACGGATACCGCGACCTGCGCACCGGCGCGGAGCACGTGGCGCTCGTCGCCACCCGAGGTCTGGCAGATCAACCTGTGGTGCGCGTGCACTCCGAGTGCCTCACGGGTGACGCGTTCGGCTCGGCGCGCTGCGACTGCGGTCCGCAGCTCGACGCCGCGCTCGCGATGGCCGCCGAGCAGGGTGGCGCGGTCGTCTACCTGCGTGGCCACGAGGGTCGCGGCATCGGGCTGCTCGCCAAGGTGGCGGCCTACGCGTTGCAGGACCAGGGGCGCGACACGGTCGAGGCGAACCTCGACCTGGGGTGGGAGGCCGACCGTCGCGAGTACGGCGCCGCTGCGGCGATCCTCGCAGGGCTCGGCGCGCACCGGATCACGCTCCTGACCAACAATCCCGCCAAGGTCGCCGGCCTGCGCGCCCACGGCATCGACGTCGCCGAGATCCGTGGTCTCGAGGTGGGCCGGACACCGCACAACGCCGCCTACCTGCACACCAAGGCGGTCTCCATGGGCCACGTGCTGCACCTCGAACCCGGGATCCACCAGGGCGCGCCGATCCACCTCGACCCCGTCCATGCGGCGCCCGCCGCCCCGGACGTCGACACCGCCGACCACATCCTCGACGGCCAGGTGACGGCCATCGACCCGACGAACCGGGAGCCCATCGCATGAGCGGCGCAGGCGCACCCACCTTGACCGTCGACGGCACAGGGCTGCAGGTGACTGTCGTCGCCGCGAGCTGGCACGCGGTCGTCATGGACGGTCTCCTGGCCGGAGCCCGCCGCGCACTTGCCGAGGCGGGCGTGCGCGAGGTCGTGATCGTCCGGGTGCCCGGCACGTTCGAGCTGCCCGTCGCCGCCAAGCATGCTGCCGATCACGGCGCGGACGCCGTCGTGGCGCTCGGCGTCGTCATCCGCGGCGGGACCCCCCACTTCGAGTACGTCTGCGAGGCGGCCACGCTCGGGCTCACGCAGGTGGCCGTGCAGACCGGCGTCCCGGTGGGGTTCGGAGTGCTGACTTGCGACGACGAGGCCCAGGCCCTCGACCGCGCGGGCCTGCCCGGCTCTCACGAGGACAAGGGCGCAGAGGCGGCCCAGGCGGCTCTCGCAACAGTCCTGGCCCTGCGGGCGTCTAGGCTCGGGGCGTGAAGACGTTCGACTCGCTGTTCGCCGAGCTCGCCGAGAAAGCCACCACCCGACCGGCCGGCTCCGGCACGGTCGCCGAGCTGGACGCCGGCGTCCATGCGATCGGCAAGAAGATCGTCGAGGAGGCCGCCGAGGTCTGGATGGCCGCCGAGTACGAGGGCGGCGTCCGCACGGCCGAGGAGGTCTCGCAGCTGCTCTACCACCTGCAGGTCCTGATGATCGCGAGCGGACTGAGCCTCGAAGACGTCTACACCCATCTCTGAGCGGCCTCCGGGCGCGCCGGCACGACCCTGACCCACCGCTCCGACCGACTACTTCGACCCACCCGTGAGGATCACGTGCTGAGGATCGCTGTTCCCAACAAGGGCTCCCTGTCCGAGCCTGCCGCCGACATGCTGCGAGAGGCGGGCTACCGCCAGCGCAAGGACTCGCGCGAGCTGGTCCTGCCCGACCCGGACAACGACGTCGAGTTCTTCTTCCTGCGTCCGCGCGACATCGCGGTCTACGTCGGTGCAGGCACTGTCGACGTCGGCATCACCGGCCGCGACCTGCTGCTCGACTCGGCGTCGTCGGCGACCGAGCACCTCGAGCTCGGGTTTGCGCGATCGACCTTCCGGTTCGCTGCACCCGCCGGCTCGATGACCGACGTCTCGCAGGTCGAGGGTCGCCGGGTCGCGACCTCGTACCCCGTGCTCGTCCAGGCCTACCTCGGCGAGCGCGGCGTGCGTGCCTCCGAGGTCGTGCGGCTCGACGGTGCGGTCGAGACGGCGATCCGGCTGGGCGTCGCCGACGTGATCGCCGACGTCGTCGAGACGGGCACGACCCTGCGCGCTGCGGGCCTGGAGATCTTCGGCGAGCCGCTGCTGCGCTCGGAGGCGGTCCTCGTGCGGCGCACAGGTGCGGAGCCGGCAGGTCTCGACGTCCTGACGCGACGGGTCCAGGGCGTCCTGACGGCCCGCGAGTACGTGCTCATGGACTACGACGTGCCGCTCGAGCTCGTCGAACAGGCGGTGGCCATCACCCCTGGCCTCGAGTCGCCGACGGTCTCCCCGCTCCACAACCGCGACTGGGCGGCCGTGCGGGCCATGGTCCGGCGCGTCGACACCAACCGCGTCATGGACTCGCTCTACGACGTCGGAGCGCGCGCGATCCTCGTGACGTCGATCCACGCCTGCCGGCTCTGACCCGAGGGATCTAGGCGTGGGCGACGGGTCCAGCACCGGCAGGACGGCGGACGATGCGCGCGCGGAGCTGCACACGCCGTTCCGGCCGCACGCCGCGCGGGTCATGACGCTCGCCCTCGCGGTACTCGTCCTGCTACTGACGGCCGTCCTCGGGGTGGCCCTGCCAAGCATCGCGCCGGAGTATGGGCCTGGCGACCAGGCCGGCATCGCACTGCTCGGCCTGGCGATCACCTGGTTCTGCTGGCGGCAGGCGTCCGTCTCGGCGCGCCCGGACGAGTCCGGGCTGACGGTCCGCAACCTTGTGCTCTCGCGCCGGCTCGCCTGGGCCGAGATCGTCTCAGTTCGGTTTGGCGGCGGCCGTCCGTGGGTCCAGCTGGACCTCGCCGACGGAGACACGCTCGCAGTGATGGGGATCCAGCGCGCTGACGGAACCCGCGCCGACGCCGAGGCGCGTCGGCTGGCGACGCTCGTCGAGCTGCACTCCCGGACGGCTCGCGACGACTGAGGCGATCCGGGGGAGCCGCTAGAGCGTGGTGAGCGCCTGGGCGTGCACGCCGGCCGCACCAGCCGCGAGAAAGGCCGCAGGGTCGGCGTCGAGGCCACGCCCCATGGTCGACAGCCGGACGGGTGCGCCGGCGAGCGCTGCAAAGAGGTGCTCACCGGCGTCGACCTCGACGAGCCGGTGGCGTCCGTACGGCGCGACGAGGGCCAGCGCCTGCTGACGAATTCGTCGGCCCAGTGCCTCGAGCGACCCGGCGACGAGGGCCGCAGCGCCGTCGGAACCCGGTAGGCCGAGGGTCGACGCAGACGTGAACACCGGCACCACGACGTCAGCAGGCGCGAGCGCGACCCGTCCGTACGCGGTCAGCGAGTGGTGCGACACGCCGCGGTGACGCTCGCGCGCGTCGGCCCCCGACACTCGCAGCGACGCCACCGGCCGGCCACCCAGGACAGCCGCCGCATTGATGGCCTCGCCCGCCGAGACCCCCGAGAACCCCCACCGCGTGCCGGTGCCGAGGTTGCCCGGGCCCTGGGCCACGACGACGAGGTCCGCGCCCACGACGAGCCTCGCCGCGAGCAGCCCGGTATGCACGGTCACGGCCTCGAGGTCGCCGCCGAACGCCTGACCGATAGTGATGCAGGCCTCGATCCAGCCGGCGTCCGCGAGCTCGGCGACCGTCCGGGAGAACCCGGCCGGCAGCGCGCCGCCGTCGGTCATCAGATAAGCGACACGGGGCACCGGGCGGCCGTTGAGCGCGGCGCCGAGCCGTGCTCCCGCGACGATCGCCGGCAGCGCCGAGTGGAGGTCCGCCACGACGACCGGCAGGCCCCCGAGGTCGTCAGCGTCCCGGAGGGTGGCGTGGTGCTCGGACTCCTGGTCGTCGACGCCGAGCACCATCGTTTGCAGCGGGGTGTAGCGCGCCTTGACAAGGTGACCCGGTGACGGCGGGGGATCGGCCGGAAGGGGGCCGGTCGGGGCGACGACGAGGGCGTATCCGCCGGTGCCCAACCCACGGGCGAGCGCCGTGACGTTGAGCAGCACGCGTTCGCCGACGTGAGGCACCCCCACGAGCGACGGGTACGCCAACGCCCGCACGAGGGCGCCCGACCCGAGCCCTGGAGCGCCGTCGATGTCCAGGGCCGTCTCGATCTCCACACCCAGCTCCGCCGCCCCGCGCCACCGTGGACCGTGCGACACCACGACACCTGCACGCCACGTGATCACGCGCCCACGCTACCGGCCACTACCGTTGACCCCGTGCCCGACCAGATCCATCCCGCAGAACGGCTGCTCAACCTCGTTATCGCGCTCGTCAACACGTCGGCGCGGATGACGAAGGAGCAGATCCGTCGCAGCGTCGCCGGTTACGCCGACGCTGCTTCTGACGACGCCTTCGAGCGCATGTTCGAGCGCGACAAGGACACCCTGCGCGAGCTCGGCATCCCGATCCTCACCGTCACCGGCTCGGGTCACGGCGACGACATCGGCTACCGGATCGACCAGGAGGCGTACGCGCTCCCACCGATCGACCTCACGGCGGCCGAGCTCGGGGTGCTGTCGCTCGCGGCCCAGTTCTGGCAGGACTCGGCCGCCCGCGTGGACACGTCGCGGGCCATCACGAAGCTGCGCGCTGTCGGGGCGGCGCCCGAGGCGACCGACCTCGTCGCAGGTCTCGCTGCGCGCGTGAGCGCGGGTGGGGACGCGTTCGCGCCGCTCCTGGATGCAGTTCAGGCCCGTCAGGCCGTGACGTTCCGGTACCGCGCGGCGAGCAACGGTGAGGTCCTCTCGCGCGTCGTCGAACCCTGGAAGCTGCTCGCCCGGCGGGGTGGCTGGTTCGTCGTCGGGCGCGACCGCGACCGGGAGGCGCCGCGATCGTTCCGGCTCAGCCGCATCGAGGGCCGGGTCCGCACGGTCGGCCCGCGCGACGCCTTCGGCGAGCCCGACGCCGCGGCGCTGGCCGACGTCCTGGCGTCGTGGAGCGCGGGTGAGTCCCGCGTCGCCACGCTTGCCGTGCGGCCAGAGCGGGCGGAGGCTCTGCGTGCCCGGTCGGTGGACGCGACCGAGCAGCTCGACCTCACCGACGCGTGGCTCGCCCGGGTGGCGGCCGACCGCGACGTCGTGCACGTACCGTTCACGTCCGCGTGGGAGCTCGCCGAGGAAGTCGTCGGCTACGGCGACGCCGTCGTCGTGCTGGCGCCCCAGGCCGTCCGCGAGACGGTGCTGCGGCTGCTTCGTGTCGCCGCGACCCTGGACGCGGCGGGGGACACACATGGCTGAACGGGCGAGCGACCGGCTGCTGCGCATGCTCGGGATGATCACGTATCTCGACCGGCACGCAGGCGTCCCGGTGGCGCAGATCGCCGAGCACTTCGCCGTGACGCCCGCACAGGTGCTGAGCGACGTCGACACGCTCTGGATGACCGGTACCCCCGGCTATCTCCCGCACGACCTCATCGACTTCGACGCCGCGTCGTACGAGCAGGGCGTGGTCCGGTTGACGGAGTCGCGCGGCATGACCCGACCGCTGCGCCTGGGTACGCGGGAGGCAGTGGTCCTCGTGGCGGCCCTGCGTGCCATGGCTGCTGCCCTCGGCCCGAGCCTGGACCCCGAACGCGCCCGTGTCCTGGGTTCGGCGCTCGAGAAGCTCACGGCCGCGACCGGTGAGGCTGCGGCCGCCGTCGACGTCCGGCTCGCAGTGGACGGCTCGCCGGTGGTGGTGGCAGCGATCGGGACCGCTCTGCAGACCGGTCACCGGCTTCGGCTGCGGTACGTCAACGCCGCGGACGTCACAAGCGAGCGTGACGTCGACCCGATCCGCCTGATCACCGACGACGAGCGCTCCTACCTGCTCGGCTGGTGCTACCGGGCAGGCGCCGAGCGGCTGTTCCGGCTCGACCGCGTGCTCGGTGCCGAGGTGCTCGACGACCTGATCGACCCCGCTCACACCGCGGGCGCCCGCTCCGTCGAGTTCCACCCTGACCCGACAGGCGGCCTCGTCACGCTGCACCTGACGAGCCGAGGCCGCTGGGTTGCCGAGAGCGTCCCCGTGGAGGACGTGCGAAACCTGGCCGACGGCACCTTCGAGGTCGATCTCCGGGTCGTCGACCAGGCATGGCTCCGTCACCTCCTGCTCCAGGCGGCCGGAGAGGTCCTCGGGCTGCGGCCGACGTCCGTCGCGCGCGACGTCGCCTCGGTCGCCCGGTCTGCGCTGGCCGCGTACGGCCCGTTCGCTGAACAGGACTGCAGCTAGGCTGCACTGGTGCTCTGGTTCGTGGTGTGGACCGTCCTCGTGGTGGGGA
The DNA here is from genome assembly GCA_012927595.1 of Cellulomonas sp. Taxonomy (GTDB): domain Bacteria; phylum Actinomycetota; class Actinomycetes; order Actinomycetales; family Cellulomonadaceae; genus Cellulomonas_A. The sequence continues at coordinate 4,440 of JABBOW010000070.1, read as the reverse complement.
CGCTGGTCGGCGCCTTCTTCCTCGGCCGCAACCTGTGGCGCAAGGCAGTGGTGCTCGTGACCGAGACGGGCCGCGCTGCCGCCGCGCTCGGTCGGCTCGGCGATGCGACGGCGAAGGCCGCAGACCCTGACAGCGACCCGCCGTTGCGCGCCCAGCTGTTCGACGATCGCACTGCTCTGCGATCGCGGGTCGACGAGCTCCGCGCAGCTCGCCGCGAGCGTGCTGAGCGCCGTGCCGAGCGTCACGTCGCCACCTTCGCGCGCTGGCGGGCCTTCAGTCGGTGACCGCCTGACCCCGGTGCGTTCGGGACCCATCGCTGGACCCGGCTACTATCGCCGCAGCACCAACCGAGTCCGATGGAGAGACCGCCATGAATGCATTGAAGCCGTGGCATGTGATCGTCTTGCTTGTCGTCGTCCTGCTCCTGTTCGGGGCGAAGCGGCTTCCGGACCTCGCCAAGAGCGTCGGTGAGTCCTTGAAGATCTTCAAGGCCGAGATCAAGGACCTGACTGAGGACGACAAGCCGGCGAACCCGACAACGCCCCCGGTCGCCACGCCTCCCGCCACGCCTCCCGCCGCAGCTCCCGACACGGCACCGCCGGCAGCTCTGCCGCCGCCGTACGAGGGCTTCGACGGCGGCGCCCCGCCGCGCACCTGATCCACGGTGCCAACCCAGAGCCGTCGAGGAGATGTCGACGGTCGGATGCCGTTGAGGGAGCACCTGCGCGAGCTGCGCAAACGGCTCTTCCTCGCTGCGTGCGGCGTGGCCGTGGGTGCGGTCCTCGGGTGGATCTTGTACGACCCGGTGTTCACGGCGCTCCAGAAGCCGCTCCTCGACACGGCGGCCCACCGGGGTGGCTTCGTCTCGGTGAACTTCTCGGGGCTTGCGACGGCCTTCGACATGAAGATCAAGGTCTCGCTGTTCCTCGGGATGATCGTGACGAGTCCGTGGTGGCTCTACCAGCTGTGGGCGTTCATCACCCCGGGCCTGACGCGGCGTGAGCGGACCTACGCGGTCGGCTTCCTCAGCGCGGCGGTGCCGCTCTTCCTCGCGGGCTCCTGGCTCGCCTGGTGGACTCTGCCGACCGCTGTCCGGGTGCTCACGGACTTCACACCCAAGGGCGCTGCCAACCTCATCGACGCCCAGGTGTACCTCAGCTTCGTGATGCGGTTCGTCATCGCGTTCGGGCTCGCGTTCGTGCTGCCCGTCGTGATGGTCGCGGTGAACTTCGCCGGCCTGGTCCGGGCGCACTCGTGGGCGAAGGGGTGGCGCTGGGCCGTCCTGCTCGCGTTCGTGTTCTCGGCAGTGATGACTCCGACCCCGGACGCGATCACCATGATCGTCATGGCGGCACCCATCATCGTGCTGTACTTCGCCGCGCTGGGCATCTGTGTGGTCCACGACCGGCGGCTCGACAAGAAGCGGCTCGCCGACGGACTGCCCAGGCTCGACGGCACGCGTGCGGACGGCGGATGACCACTCTGGGAGTCGTCGTCAACCCGACCGCGGACGGCGGTCACGGACGCCGCGCGGGCGTGCATGCGATCGCGACGCTGCGCCGCCGCGGGCACACGGTCGAGGACCTCTCGGCGCCCGATCTCGAGACGGCCACAGCGTCGGCCCGGCACGCCGCGGTCGACGGCCTGGACGCCCTGGTGGTCGTGGGTGGCGACGGCATGGTTCACCTCGGCGCGAACGTCGTCGCTGACACCGGCCTGCCGCTAGGGATCATCGCGGCAGGGACCGGCAACGACCTGCCGCGCGCCCTGGGCCTCCCGCTCGGCGACGTCGACGCCGGGGTCACCGCGATCGAGCACGGCCTGGCGCACGGGCCGCGCGCCATCGACGCAGTGAGTGTCCGCCCTCCGCTCCACTCTGCCCACGAGTGGTATCTGGGGGTGCTCTCCTGCGGGATCGATGCAGCGATCAACGCCCGGGCGAACGCCCTGACGTGGCCGCGCGGCGGTGCGCGCTACGTACGTGCGCTCGGGATCGAGCTCGGTCGGTTCCGCCCTTACGGGTACCGGTTGACCCTCGACGACGTCGTCTGGGAGTCGGCCGGGACTCTCGTGGCCGTCGCGAACACCCCGTGGTTCGGCGGTGGCATGAAGATCGCCCCTGACGCACTCCTGGACGACGGCCTGCTCGACGTCGTCGTGGCGGGGCCATTCACGAAGCTTGGTGTCATCCAGATCTTTCCGAGCATCTACTCGGGACGCCACATCCATCACCCGGCCGTCCAGGTGTTCCGGTCCCGGACGGTCCTGATCGAGCCGATCGGGGCGCTCGGCGGCACACCTCCCGACGCGTTCGCCGACGGGGAGCGGCTCGGGCCGGTTCCGCTGCTCGCGCAGGTGCACCCCGGCGCCGTCCACGTGCTCGCCTGAGGGCCGCGCCTTCGTCAGGTCACCTAGGGTGAAGGGCGTGGCACCTACGACGAGCAGGCAGGCACCGGACCCCGCTCAGGGGTCCCCTGCGGACAGGTACGCCAGCTCCCGGCGACGCGAGCTGGCCGCGCGCACCGAGCTGGCAACGTTCCGCTCAGGCCTGGAGTTCGAGCTCGACGAGTTCCAGGTCGAGGCGTGCGAGGCGGTCGAGCGCGGCAGCGGTGTGCTGGTCGCAGCGCCGACCGGCGCTGGCAAGACCGTCGTCGGCGAGTTCGCCGTACACCTCGCGCTCGCGACAGGTCGCAAGGCGTTCTACACGACGCCCATCAAGGCGCTCTCGAACCAGAAGTACGGCGACCTCGTCCGTCGCCATGGTGCGCCGGCCGTGGGGCTGCTCACGGGGGACACGACTGTCAACGGCGAGGCGCCCGTCGTCGTCATGACGACCGAGGTCCTGCGCAACATGCTCTACGCAGGCTCGCCGACGCTCGACGGTCTGGGGTTCGTCGTCATGGACGAGGTGCACTACCTCGCTGACCGCTACCGCGGGCCCGTCTGGGAAGAGGTCATCCTTCACCTCGCCGCCGACGTCCAGCTCGTCTCGCTGTCCGCGACGGTGTCCAACGCCGAGGAGTTCGGCGACTGGCTCACGATGGTGCGCGGCGACACCGCCGTCGTCGTGAGCGAGCACCGACCGGTGCCGCTCAGCCAGCACGTGCTCATCCGCGGGGGACTCCACGACCTGTACGCCGGCGCGGTGGACCCGACCGACCCGGGCGTGCACCCGCCGATCAACCCCGAGGTCGCACACCTCGTGCACCGGGTCGAGCGCGAGGAGGGCCCGTTGCACCGCGGCCGCCGCGGGGCCCGCGACCGCGGGGCGCGTGGTCACGGCCGCGGCCCGGGTCCCGGCATCGGGCGCCCCACCCCGCGGTTCGCCGTCGTCGACCTGCTCGAGGACGGCGGGCTGCTGCCCGCGATCTTCTTCATCTTCTCGCGCATCGGCTGCGAGACGGCCGTCTCGCAGTGCCTCGCGGCGGGCGTTCGCCTCACGACGCCGGTACAGGAGGCGGAGATCCGGCGCACCGTCGAGGAGCGGTGCGCGACGATCCCGCACGAGGACCTCGACGTCCTCGGGTACTGGCCCTTCGTCGAGGCTCTCGCGCGAGGTGTCGCGGCACATCACGCCGGGATGCTGCCGCTCTTCAAGGAGACCGTCGAGGACCTGTTCGCGCGTGGACTCGTGCGGGCCGTCTTCGCGACCGAGACGCTCGCGCTGGGCATCAACATGCCGGCGCGATCCGTGGTCCTCGAGAAGCTCGTCAAGTGGGACGGTTCCGCGCACGTCGACATCACGCCGGGGGAGTACACGCAGCTGACCGGGCGCGCGGGACGGCGCGGGATCGACATCGAGGGCCACGCCGTCGTGGTCGCTCACCCCGGCCTCGACCCGGTCGCGCTCGCAGGGCTCGCCTCCAAGCGCCTGTACCCGCTCCGCTCGAGCTTCCGCCCGACCTACAACATGGCGGTCAACCTTGTCGCGCAGGTCGGTCGCGACCGTGCCCGCCAGGTTCTCGAGACGTCGTTCGCACAGTTCCAGGCCGACCGCGGCGTCGTCGGGCTGGCCCGCCAGGCGCAGGGCCACGCCGAGGCGCTCGACGGCTACGCGAAGGCGATGCAGTGCCACCTCGGTGACTTTGCCGAGTATGCCGGCCTGCGCCGCGCAATCACCGATCGCGAGCGCGAGCTGACCCGGCAGGTGTCGGCGGCGCGTGCTGCCGAGGTCGCACGTTCGCTCGAGGGCCTCCGGGTCGGTGACGTGCTCGAGCTGCCCGCGGGTCGCCGGCCCGTGCACGCCGTCGTTCTCGACCCTGGCACACCGGGGGGGTTCGAAGGACCTCGGCCGACGGTCCTGACGACCGACCGGCAGGTCCGGCGCCTCGCGGTCTCCGACGTGGGGACCGGTGCCCGCACGGTCGGGTACCTGCGCGTCCCTCGCGGCTTCAACTCTCGCGTCGCGACCGCGCGCCGCGATCTCGCCGCCGCGCTGCG
>JABBOW010000060.1 GCA_012927595.1 Cellulomonas sp. | reverse complement strand
GACGACGGCGAGCTGAACGATGGATAGCACCGACGCTGCACGCAGGTCGAGGAACTGGGTCGTCTGGATCCAGATCTCCGTCTCGATCGTGCCGAGCTTCAGACCGCCGAGGATCAGGACGGTGCCGAACGCCGTCGAGCAGAACAGGAACACGAGCGCCGCGGCCGACGCGATCGCGGGCGTCAACGACGGCAGTGTGACCTGCACGAACGCGCGCCCGGGCGATGCACCGAGCGCCCGGGCGGCCTGCTCGGCGCGCGGGTCGAGGTGCTCCCAGAGGCCGCCGACGGTGCGGACCACGACGGCGTAGTTGAAGAAGACGAACGCCGCGACGATCGCCGCGAGCGTCCCGTCAAGGTGCAGCCCGCCCAGCGGCCCGCCCTGCGCCAGCAGCGCCCGGAAGGCCACCCCGACGACCACTGTCGGCAGCACGAACGGCACCGTCACGAACGCCCGCACCGCCGCGCGGCCACGGAACCGGCAGCGGAACAGCACGTAGGCGCCGGGTACGCCGAGCGCGACCGCGAGAACGGTCGCGCTCGACGCCTGCACGAGGGTGAGCCCGATGATCCGCCACGTCCGGGGGCGGGCGAAGACATCGGCGAACCCCGTCAGGTCGAGGGCGCCGTCGGTCACGAAGCCGCGCGCGACGAGCGTCGCGACGGGCCACGCGAAGAAGACGGCCAGGAACGCGAGCGGCAGCGCGGCCGTGAGCGCGAGGGCTGCCCCGCGCCCGCCGACCAGCCGCCGGACCGCGCTCACCCGGTCACGAGATCGGTCCACTGCTTGATCCACTCGTCGCGGTGAGCCGAGATGTCGGCGGGCTTGACGGTGTACGGGTGGTCAGCCAGGGGCGCCCACTGGGCCCAGGCGGCCGGCAGCGTGACGGCGGAGCTCACGGGGTACATGTACATCGACCCGGGGATGTCCGCCTGGACGGCGTCCGACAGGAGGAAGTCAAGGAGCTTCGCGGCGGCGTGCGGGTTCTTGGCGCCCGCGAGCACACCGGCGTACTCGACCTGGCGGAAGCACGTGCCGAGCAGCGCACCCGTGGTCGGGGTGTCACCGCCGGCGGGGATCGAGTCGGGCGGGGAGGAGGCGTAGGACAGCACGACGGGCCGGGTGCCCGTGCCGCCGCTGCCGGCGGTGAAGTCGGTGTTGTAGGCCTCCGCCCACCCGTCGGCGACCTTGAGGCCGTTGGCCTGCAGAGCCTTCCAGTACGCCTGCCAGCCGTCGTTGCCGAACTTGCCGATCGTCGCGAGCAGGAACGCGAGGCCCGGAGACGACGTCGCCGCGTTCGGCACGACGAGCAGGTCCTTGTACTCGGGCTTTGTCAGGTCCTCGAGGGTCGTGGGCTCGGCGAGGCTGTGCGAAGTGAACCACGAGTGGTCGACGTTGAGGCAGACGTCGCCGTAGTCGATCGCGGTGAGCGAGCCCGAGCTGTCGACCGCGTGCTTCGCCGCGTCCGCAGCGGCGGGGACGCTCGACGTCGTCGGCGCGAAGACGCCCTCCGCGATCGCGCGGGATGCGAACGAGTTGTCGACCCCGTACGCGAGGTCGCCCAGTGGGGCGGCCTTCGTGAGGATGAGCTGGTTGACGAGCGTGCCACCGTCGCCGGGGGCGACCTGCTTGACGGTGATCCCCGTCGCGGACTCGAACGAGGCGAGGAGCCCGTCGCTGAGCGCGAACGAGTCGTGCGTGACGATCGTGACGGTGCCGGGGGTGGCGTCGGTGGCGGCTGCCGTTGCCGTCGCTCCGGTCGTCGCGGCGTTGCCGGCGGCCGTCCCGGAACAACCCGCGAGCGCGAGCGCGACGACGGTCACGGCGCCGAGCGCGAGCGCGCGTCTCGGGCGGCCGAAGTGGGTGGTGGTCATGGTGGTGCTCCTCCTCGTGGATGCAGGAGGGAGCCCACGCCGCTGCCGCCACGCCGGTGAGCCCTGCGCGACGACGGCTGCGAGGACTGAGAAGCCCGACTCCCTACGCCGGTGTGAGCCGGATCAGGTTCGAGGGTCTGCGGTTGTCCGCACTCTCAGCGCCTGGGACCCGTCCGCTGCCTTCGGGGTCCTGGCGCTCCCCTGTCGTTCAGCGGCGAGACTACACCGGGCGCTAGCGTGGGTCTGCGCACGTCCGATCATGCACGCGCCCCGCCCGAGCACCGGAGGTTTTCGTGGCCGATCAGCAGTCACAGTCCATCGTCGCCAAGATCGCCGGTGCGGTCGTCGCGATCGCCGCTGCCTGGGCCGTGCAGAAGGCCGTCAACGCCTCCTGGAAGGCAGCGAGCGGTCACAAGCCGCCGAAGGCCGACGACCAGGTCGACGCCGGTCTGGCCGAGGTCGTCGCCGCTGCCGCGATCACCGGGGCGGTCGTCGCGCTCTCCCGGGTGCTGACGATGCGAGGCACGGCCCGGTTCAGCGCCCGCATCGACGAGGGCCGGCGCTCGGCTGCTGCCTGACCCGGCTCGGCCACCCCGGGCACGCGCGTCAGGCCGGCGGCTGCTCCTGGGCACGTCGCAGGTCGGCGGTGAGCTCGTCGACCACGAGCAGGTCCCCCCGGACCTTCCCCGTCCGGTAGCCCGCGCGTCCGACCATGTGCGCTGCGACCGGCGCGGTGAGCATCTGGAAGAGCACCACGAGCAGAAGCGCCCACACCGCCGGGCCGGAGCGCAGCCGGAGCGCGAGACCGGTCAGGACGAGCATGAGGCCGAGCACCTGCGGCTTCGTCCCGGCGTGCATGCGCGCGAGCAGGTCGGGGAAACGCAGCACGCCGATGCCGGCGGCGAACGCCAGGAAAGCGCCGCCCAGCAGGCACGCGGCCGCTGCCACGTCGGCGACCTGGCTCCAAGGGATGCTCATCGGACCTCTCCCGTCGCACTGTCGGGCTGGGGCTCGGCCGGTTCCGCGGGCTCAGCGGGCTCAGCGGGCTCGGCCGGTTCCGCGGGCTCGACCGGTCGAGGGTGCGCTGCCGCCTCGGCGATCTCCTCGAGCCGAAGCGCCTCGGCGCTCTGAGCCGCAACCTCCTCGGGAGTCCGCACCCGGCCCTCGCCCTCGGGCTCGACCGCCGCGAACCGCGCGATTGTCACTGACCCCACGAAGCCCACGAGCGAGAGAACGACGAGGATCGGCACGATGTCGGTGCGGCGCTCGACTGCCGCGAACAGCGCGCCCGCTGCGGTCAACGTGGTCACGACGATGTCGAGCGCGACGGTGCGGTCGAGCATCGAGGGGCCGCGTTCGGCTCGGACGACCGCGCACACGGCACCGACGGTCAGCAGGACCCCGCACACCACGATCACGACGGTCATGCACCCACCTCCGGGTCGCGCCGGCGCAGGCGCCGCAGCAGCCCGACCGGTGTGAGCCCGGCCTCGAGGAGCTCGGGGTCGGACGCGAGCGCGCGCAGCACGCGCTCCTCCTGGTCGAGCACGATCTGCCGGGCCCGCTCGATGCCGCCCACCTGCGCGACGTCGAGCACGTGCAGGTAGAGCCGACCGGTGAGGCGGTGGGCCTCGACGACGAGCGAGCCGGGCACGAGCGAGCACAGCTCGGCGGTGAGCGTGAGGTACAGGTCGGAGTGGCTGCGCAGCTGCACGCCGATGACCGCACCGTGCGGGAGCCGGCGGGGTCGCAGCGCGAGGATGCTGACCTGGAACGACGCGTGCACGAGGTCGACGAGGAACCGTGCGACCAGGACGAGCAGCCCGAACGGGTGGACCGTGCCCTGGAAGTCGATCGGGGTCATCCGGAGGCCGCGCGTGATGAGCACCGAGATCGCAAGCCCCGCGAGCACGTTCGCGACGGACAGGTCGCCCCACAGCAGGACCCAGACGACGACGAGCCACAGGACCGTCGGCCACTGCGTGGACCCGGGACGCCGCCGCGTTGCCGGGCTCACGGCTGTGCCGCTGCGGGGTCGGCGGAGACGCCTTCACTGCGCAACCCGTCGGGCAGCACGGCGTCGATGTACGGCGTGCGCTGCTGCAGGGCCGTGGCCGCGCGTCCGGTGTACGCGTAGAGCGGTCCGGCGAACACCGTCAGGGCCAGGCCGAACGCCACGAGCGCCGCCGTCGGGCCCACCATGGCGAACGGGATGCGTGTGGCAGGCAGCTCAGCGGGGGGCGTCTGCCAGAACGCCTTGTTCCACGCCTTGATGAGCGCATACAGCGTGAGCAGCGACGTCAGCACGCTGCCGACGACGAGGGTCATGGCGAGCGGTGTGCCGACCGCGACGCCGGCCTGCAGCAGCCCGACCTTGCCCAGGAACCCGGACAGCGGCGGGACGCCAGCAAGGTTCATCGCGGGGACGAAGAAGAGGATCGCGAGCACCGGCGCGAGCTTCGCGAGCCCACCCAGGCGGTCGAGCGACGTCGTCCCGCCCCAGCGCTCGATGAGCCCAGCGACGAGGAACAGCGCGGTCTGCACCGTGATGTGGTGCACGACGTAGTAGATCGACGCGGTCCAGCCCAGGTGCGTCGAGAGCGCGATCCCGAAGATCATGAAGCCGATGTGGCTCACGAGCGTGAACGAGAGGAGGCGCTTGATGTCGTCCTGCGCGACCGCTCCGAGGATGCCGACGACCATGGTCGCCAGCGCGGCCCACATCAGCACGTCGTCGAGGCGCCCGTCGGGGAACAGCAGGGTCTGCGTGCGGATGATCGCGTAGACGCCGACCTTGGTGAGCAGCCCGGCGAACACGGCGGTCACGGGCGCGGGGGCCGTCGGGTAGGAGTCCGGGAGCCACGCCGACAGCGGGAAGATCGCAGCCTTGATCCCGAACGCCAGCAGCAGCATGACCTGGAGCAGCAGGCGCACGTCGGGGTCGATCTGCGGCAGCCGGACCGCGAGCTGGGCCAGGTTGACGGTCCCGGTCGACGCGTAGACGAGCGCGATCGCGACCAGGAACAGCACCGAGGACAGCAGCGCGACGACGACGTAGATGCTGCCCGCGCGGATGCGCTCGCCCGTGCCGCCGAGCGTGAGGAGCACGTAGGACGCCGCGAGCAGGATCTCGAAGCCGACGTACAGGTTGAACAGGTCGCCCGAGAGGAACGCGTTCGCGACGCCCGCCACCAGCACGAGGTACGTCGGGTGGTAGATCGACACGGGTGCGGCCTCGTCGCCGTCCGCCTCGCCCTGGGCCAGGGAGTACAGCAGCACGCAGAGCGTGACCGCGCTCGACACCGTGAGCATGAGCGCGGACAGCCGGTCGGCGACGAGGTCGATGCCGACGGGCGCGGCCCATCCCCCGATGTCGATGACGAGCGGTCCGGAGTCGGTGAGCACGAGCAGCGTCGCCGACACCGCGAGCACGATCGAGAGTGCGACGACGCTGATCGCGCGCTGCGCCTGCGGCTTGCGGTAGAGCGCGAGGGTGAGGCCCGCAGCGAGCAGCGGGACCATGACGGGCAGCGGGACGAGCCAGACCGGATCGCTCACGGCCCGGTCCCCCCGCCCGGCACGCCCGGCACGACCGGCATGGCCGGCATGGCCTGGCTCGTCTCGTCGCGGGTCTCGGCGGCCTCGTCGTCGAGCGACACCGTCGCCTCGTCAGGGTCGGTGTCGATGTCGAGGAACGCCCGCTCGTCGCGGGCGGCCAGCCGTGCGATGCGCCGGTCCTCGACGTCGTCCTGGACCTCGTCGTGCCCGTGCAGCTGCCACGAGCGGTAGGCCATCGCGAGCAGGAACGCGGTCATGCCCAGGGTGATGACGATGGCGGTGAGCACCATCGCCTGCGGCAGCGGGTCGCTCATGTCGCGCGCGGCCGCCTGCCCCAGGATCGGTGGCCTGCCGGCCGCACCGCCCGCGACGAGGAACAGCAGGTTCGCGCCGTTGCCGAGCAGGACCACGCCGACGAGCACGCGCGACAGGCTGCGCTCGAGCAGCAGGTAGACGCCCACGGTGAACAGCGCCGCGATGACGACGACGAGGACGAGGTTCGGGCTCATGTCGATCATCGGACGGCCACGTCCTCGACCTCGTCGTCGACCTCGTCGTCGACCTCGGAGCGCCGGTCGAGCTCGGCGCCGAGGGTCCGCAGGATGTCGAGCACCAGGCCGACGACGACGAGGTACACCCCGACGATCCACGACTGCATCACCGAACCGCCCGCGAGCAGCCCGACGATCCCGACGCCCACCGACATGAACAGCCCGAGGCCGAGCAGCAGGCCGGGCTGGACCGGTGCGGCCTCACCCAGCTCGTAGCGGCCGCCCGCGAGGTACCGGACCGCGAGCGCGATGCCCGTCACCAGGCCCGCCGCGAACCCGCCGCCGGGGCTGTTGTGCCCCGAGAACAGCAGGTACACCGAGTACACGATCATCGTGTGGAACAGCAGACGCGTCGCGACCTCGAAGATCACCGACCGGCGGTGCGGCGCGAGGGTGCTGACGGCCCGGAGCCACTCGGCCGAGCGGGTGCTCGTGGCACTGGGGGCGGGCAGGTCGCGCGGGCGCCGCAGCACGGCCATCGGGTCGTGGTCGGTCGCCCACACGCGCGCGCCCACGTGGTCGTCGTCGATGCGCTGGATGGCAGCGCCCCGCCGGCGGAGGAAGACGAGCGACGCGACACCGGTCGCGGCCACGAGCAGGACCGAGATCTCGCCCATCGTGTCCCACGCCCGGATGTCCACGAGGGTCACGTTGACGATGTTCTTGCCGCCGCCGAACTGCAGCGCCTCCGCGGCGAAGTCGACCGACACGGGCGGGTGCGTCCGCGCGCCGGGCACCACGAGCGCGAGCCCGCCGACCGTCAGTCCGACCGCCAGTCCGACCGCGAGGCGCACCCACCGGCTCGCGGCGAGCGGCCGGTCGGAGAAGTACGGCGGGAGGCGGCGCAGCACGAGGACGAACACGACGAGCGTCACGGTCTCCGCGAGGACCTGCGTGAGCGCGAGATCGGGGGCGCCGTGCAACAGGAACAGCGCCGCGACGCCGTACCCCGAGACGCCCAGCAGGATGACGGCCTTGAGACGTCGGCGGGAGCGTGCGGCGAGGATCGCGGCCGCGACGATCATGGCGCCGAACACGGCCTGCGCGGGCTGGTCCCAGGCGCGCACCGAGCTCGGCAGCGACGTGGTCGCGAGCAGCGGCAGCCCGACCGCCGCGGCGAACACCACGAGGATCAGGCCGAGGTAGATGGGCAGCGAGCCGCGCTGCGTGAATGCGGTGACGTTGCCGGCCAGGTCGTCGAGCCGGCGCATCATCCGGCGGTAGACGCGGTCGGCGTCGGGCGCACGGGAGACAGCGGCCTGGAGCCGCTCGATGGGCCGCCGCCCCCAGAACGCCGCGAGGCCCACCGCGAGGACGAGCAGCGTGAGCAGGAGGGTCGGGGTCACGCCCGCCCAGAGCGTGAGGTGACCGGGCTCGCCGGGGTACGCGTCGGCGTGCGGCTCGAGGAGGTTCTGGCCGACGCCAGGCAGCAGGGCGACGAGCAGCCCGAGGACGGCGAGCACGAGCGGCGGCAGGAGCAGCACGGGCGAGGGACGCGAGATCGTCGCGGGTTCCGCGGGGACCCCACGCTCGACCGGGTGGAGGCGCGCAGCGGCGCGGGCGCCTCCGACGACGCCGCTCTCGACGACGTCCACGACGGGCGCGTGGATGACGCTCGCCTTGGTCGCGAACGCGCCCCAGAGCAGCCGCAGCCCGTACGCGACGGTAAGCACCGAGCCGACGACGACGGCCGCGAGGACTGTCGTCCCGACCCAGGGGCCGCCGATGACGTGGGCGTGCGCGATCGCCTCGAGCGCGGCCTCCTTCGCGACGTACCCGGCGAACGGCGGCAGCCCGATCATCGACGCGACCGCGAGCGCGGCGACCGTCGCGGTCACGGGCAGCGCGCGCCCGACGCCGGACAGTCGGCGCAGGTCACGCGTGCCGGTCGCGGCGTCGACCACGCCGACGACGAGGAACAGCGCCGCTTTGAACATCGCGTGCGCGCCGAGCAGCGCGAGCCCCGCGAGGGCCGCAGCGCGCGTCCCGAGACCGACGAGCAGGACGAGCAGGCCCAGCTGGCTGACCGTCCCGAACGCGAGCACGAGCTTGAGGTCCTGCTGGCGCAGCGCGCGGTACCCGCCGAGGAGCATCGTCCCGCAGCCCAGCGTGAGCACGATGACCTGCCAGACGGCGAGGTCCGCGTACGCGGGTGCGAACCGGGCGACGAGGTACACGCCTGCCTTGACCATCGCCGCGGCATGCAGGTATGCGCTCACGGGGGTCGGCGCCGCCATGGCGGCCGGCAGCCAGAAGTGCAGCGGGATGAGTGCGGACTTGGTGGCGGCGCCCACGAGCAGGCACACGACCCCTGCCGTGACCGCGGGTCCGTGCGGGGGGTTTGCGAGAGTCGCCGAGAGGCTGTGTGTCCCGGCGGCATGCCCGATCAGGATGATCCCGACGAGCATCGTCAGGCCGCCGGCGGTGGTGATGACGATCGCCTGCATCGACGCGCGTCGGGCGACCTTGCGGTCGTTGTAGTGGCCGATCAGCAGGTATGACAGGACTGTCGTGAGCTCCCAGAACACGAACAGCAGGAGCGTGTCGTCGGCCGTGACAAGCCCGAGCATCGCGCCCGCGAACGCCACGAGGACGCCGCCGAACCGGCCCAACCCGCTCGCGCTCACCGAGAAGTACGCAGAGCAGTAGACCAGGACGAGCGCGCCGATCGCCCCGACGAGCAGGGTCATGAGCCACGAGAGGGTGTCGAGCCGGAACGCGAGCTCGATGCCCAGCGTCGGGATCCACTCGACGACCTCGACCGGACCGCGGCCCGCGGCGACCTGGCTGGTCTGCGCGAGCGCCCAGACCGCCGCCGACGCGGGAGCGAGCGCGAGGACCCAGAATGCCTTACGGCCGAGCCGGCCGACCAGGACCGGTGCGCACAGCGCTGCCGCAAGGTGCACGGCGAGCAGCAGCAACAACTCCGGCTCCGTCCTGTGGTGGGCGGGTGGTCGGCGTTCGGGAGAGTCCGGGGAGGTGCGTCATGGTATCAATCCGCGATTGCGCTCGGCTCAGCGATCCTTGAGCGCGGCCAGCGTCGGCGGCCGACCCACACGTACTTTGTGGTCAACGTGCCGTTGACGCTCATGCCGGAGCGGTTGCCGTCGCCACCGTAGGTGTAGCCGTTGGTGGTCTTGCCCGACGTCGTGGACGTGACGCGGTTCTCCATGTCATAGGTGTACGTGCGTGCCCCGGCGGCGGTCTGGTTGCCATTGGCGTCGTAGGTGCCGACTGCTGCCGTATGCCGCGGCCGCCGGAACGGCTCCAACGACGATCCCTGCCAAGACGACTGCGAGCCCGACAAAGGCAGCCAACAGATGGGTCAAGGTCCTCGACCCATCTGACATCACCAGGGCTCGCTTGTAGCCCTGTGCCAGACCTGTTCGAACTCCCCGACCCATCCCTAGCCACCGTCTTCAGGCGGCTGATCGTCTTCGATGGCCGCGGTCAGCATCGCCGTCAGCTCCCGGTCTCGGCGACGGCGTACCTCTTCATCGTGAGCGTCCACCCAGTCCGGATTCGCAGCGTAGAGAGCGTCAGTGATGTCGGTCGGGTGGCAGCCGTGCGCGGACAGCCGCTCTAGCACTTCGGTGGCGGTCAGAAGGCCCGCAGACTTCCAGGAGTCCGCATGCGGAGGGCTCACCGAGACCCGGTAGCGACTCGACTCGTAGAGGAGATCAATGGACACGGGTAGCCAGCCACCAATCCGACTCGCCGGGGAGGACCATCGGTTGATAGCCGAGGTATCCACGAACGAGGTTGTGTTCCATCCCGTAGTTCGGGCTGGTCTCCATCGGGTAGAAAGCGCGTCCTGGCTCGGGCCCGACGTCGATGATCGTCCGACCTTCTCCCGTCCAGGCGTCGATCTGCGCGCGGATGTGAGCGAGCAACTCCTCCGACGTGTAGCTGGAAGGGTTCTCGAGTCCTGGATAGGTGGCGTACCCGTGTTCCTCAGCGAAGGGCACGACCCTCGAAGCCATACCTTCGCCAATGACCGCTGGAGGGAGTTCGGCACTTGCCGCTTCTGCGGCAACACCGAACCCCCCGAGCGAGACATGGCCCACCCCGGGCTCGACTCTCGGCCCCAACGCCGACCCCCGCGCGTTCGTCGCCACCGTGTCCGGCAACGACAACAGCGCTGGGCCGTCGTAGGCGTAGCCGATGGTGTCGTAGGTGTAGTGAGCCGTCGCGGGTGCCGCGCCGATCAGGGTGCCCAGGACCGCGACGACGGAGGCGAGGAAGGCAAGGACCCAGTTGGGTCGGCTGGTGTGCCGGATTCCGGTGGTCATGGCCACGAACATCGGCGTGCTCACACGAAGATCTCGCCAGCCGGGGTCCTGACTGAGTACGACTCGTAGTGCGCATCATCGTCCTCGACCAAGAGCATCCCACCGCCCTCGAAGTGCAAAACGAGATCCCCCGGACGCCGCACCTCCGCGCGTTCAACCGACCGCCCAATCAACGCCGGGAGGCTTGAACCAGTGATCGGCAGGACATCGTCACGGAGGTCCGCCCCGGGCTCCAGGCGATAACGCACATGGTGAGTGACGGTCACCGAGTGCTCAGCCCCCAACGTCAGATGGATCGCATTCGAAGCGAATGTGACTGTCTCGAATTCACAACCGACGAACGTGGCCGGGTCAAAGTCCTCCGGAAGCCCATACATGTCAGTTACCTCCGGGGAAGGGAACGTGCGTCTCGGGTTTGGTTCCTGGCTTCATTGTGGACGGGTCGATGCCCTGCCAGCCTCCGTTACCCATCGGCTTCTCCAGCCTCCAGTACCCATTCGGGTAGTCTGAAGTTGGTGGCATCTCGCGAACCCGCCAGCCCGCCGGGATCTCGCTCGGCGGCGATTGCGGCGCATTCGTCGGAGGCTTGAAGTTTGGAGATGTCTTCGGCACACCGTTGACCGCGGCCGCCTCGCTGTTTGCGGCAACACCGACTGTACCGCCGCCGGCGCGGAGCGCGCCCAGTGTGCTTGCGCCGGTGAGGGCCGTGATGTCGATGGCGGTGAAGGCATTGACCAGGCCGTCGCCGTAGTTGCCGGCGCTGGAGCTGTCGTAGGCGTTGAACCCCGCTGTGATGGCGCCGTACATCGGGTTGAAGCTGACGTTCAGGGCCGCCCACGCCCCGCTCCAACCTCCGCCGTTGTCCATGTAGGTGAGGGCGAAGGACATGTTGCGGTCTGCCTGGCCTTGGGGCGTGTTGGCGTAGACGATGCCGGAGATCAGCTGGCCGGCTGCGATCGTCGGGGCGAAGACTGTCTTGGCCATCTGGCCCCAGTTCGGGGTCGGCCAGGCCCCGGTGGCGTTGGCCCCGGTGAGCGAGCTCCCGGGACCGCCGAGCGACAGGGCCGCGTAGCTGGCCGCGTGACCCGCCAGGGTCTGGCGGAACAGGCCGGTCGCGAACAGGCCGGTCGGGTACAGGCCGGTGGGGTAGCACCCGACGAACCCGGTGCACCGCGGACTCGCCGCCAGCCTGCAGGATCGCCGCGGCCCGGTGGAACCCGTAGGCATCGACGAACGACTCAGGGGCGCCCTCCACGTAGGCGTACCGGTTCAACGACGCCGACCTCGCCGCAGTGCCCCGGTAGGGGTCGTCCTGCAACCACGTGGCCGACGACGGGTCATATGTCCGGGCCGCGAACTCCAGCAACCCCGACGTGTCGATCTGCCCGGTGAACCCCGCCACCGTGTCCCACTTCGGGGTCGTCAACGGCTCCCCGAAGTCGGTGAACACCGCCAGATCCGCCGAGATCACCCCGGCAGAAGCGACCGAGACCGTCGAGCCCAGCACATCAGTCAACACATCCACCGCGGTCGTGACCGTGCTCGCGGTCTTGCCCTTGAGCACCGTCGTGGTCGTCGCCTCCGACAAGACCCCACCAGCCGGGTCCCTCGTCAACGCCGTGTCTCCATCGGAGACCACAGCCAGCCCGTCAAAGGTGCGCTGCCGCACCGCACCGTCCACCCCCACGCTCAGCGCCCGACCCGCGCCACCCCGCACCCACACGGTCGTCGAGTCGCCCTTCACCGAGCCCAGGTTGCTCCCGGCATCCGTTCTCGAGGCCAACAGGTCCGCCCCGTCGAAAACACTCGCGACCCGGCTCACGACATGCGTCGCACTGCCCGTGACCCGCGTCGCAGGAGGCCTGGCTCGCATCGGCCGGGCGAACTCATGGTGCGCTTCGGTCCGGAAGATCCCTGAAGAACCGCGCGACGTCGAAATTGCCGATCAACTTCGCGAGGCCCGCCGGCGTCTGCTTCGACTTGTTGACGTGCAGCGGGTCAGCTCCTCGACTCCGGAGCAGAGCGATAAGGTCACCTCGGCCCCTAGAGTTGAACACCGCCACGAGGAGCGGGGTGTTCCCAAAGGCATTGACGTCGTCAACCCGCGCTCCGCCCTCCAGCAGAGCCCGAGCCGCGACAAGGGAGCCCTCTTGAGCCGCCATGTGCAGTGGCGTGAAGCCTTGCTTGTCCGGAGCGTTAGGATCCGCCCCGCCCGCAAGGAGTTGCACTACTTGTGCAGTGTCGTCGTTCAGGGCCGCATAGTGCAGCAGCGTCCGGCCTGCAGAATCCACGTCCCTCATCTCGGCATCTCGAAAAAGTGACTTCGGTTTGAAGTCAAATCCTCAATCTGAAAATGGCTTGCATCATTCTCATACTCAATCAACTGCTGCCGCGTCCACCCCGTTCACGAGCGAGCTGCCGCGTTCTCCACCACTCGTACCCGGGCACATGACCGTAGTCGAAAGGGCCATCCTTCGCCGACCCCGACGATGGTTTCAAGCCGTCGCACGGCGAGTCCCCGACGGAGAACCAGGCCTCTATCACGAATCTGAGTTCCCTCGTCAAGCCGAATCTCGTAGAGCTTCGAGAGCGGGAGCGACGACGGGACGCGACGAATAGTAATCATGGTTGAAAGTCCTTGAAGTAGTTCAAGTAGCCGTCTACCTGTTCCCGCTCCATACTATAAAACACACTCGGTCAGTATCCGGCTGGCTCCCCGATGTCGATGATGCGGGATCCGCCACTCGTCTCATTGTTGATCCATCTTTTGTTGAACCAGAGGTCGACCTTCTCGCTCCGAAAGGGAACCCACTTAGGAGTGCCGTTGTAGAAGTCGGCGCTGTGCTTCTCGGCGTGCGGATCGCTATCCGAGCAGAGCGACAAAGGCCACCTCTCCGCCGGAAAAAATCTCGTGATGTTCCTCCAGTGAGCCGTAGGAGCGCCAGTCCCAAGTAAGGGTGGCGAACCCGCGCAGCGTGAGCCCCTCCGGCTCACGAACCGCAAGGAGCGCACCGCCCTCGAACGAGAGTTGATGTTGACCATCCAACTCGACTCGCACGGTGCTGCCCTCGGCGGTGCACTCAGTAAGCCGATGGAGGTTGTCGTACGGCCGACCAAACCAGCCGCTCGGGAGAACGAGCCCGGCATGTGAGTTGTCAGCAAAGAACGCCTCGACAGCCTGAGTAACCTCGCTGAGAGTCATCAGGGCACCAGCCACGCGGGACTAACGCTCGGGATGTACACCTGGCTACCGCCGCCCATAAGAGAGCCTCCCAGGATCGGCTGCGATGCGGCCGACCCCACGTAGATGGTCGTCCCTGCAGGGACTCGAATAGTCGCGACTTCAGCCGCAGTATTCCCCCAGGCCGGGTTGAGCGCACCGTCGATTTGGGCTTGCATTGGCCCGCTTGGTCGAACTTTCGACCAGTACGAGCCGAGTTGAGCCGCCTCGCCACCGTCGGTGTGCCGGGGTGCCGTGGTCATGGGGTCGAGTCTGGCTGGCGGCCTCATGGCCGAGAGCCTCCGGGCCAGTGAGCGACGCCACCACCGGGTAGGCAGACCATCCGCTCACCGTCGGCTGTCACCAGCGTCCAAGCCTCGAAGTGCTCGTCTGGCTCGCTGTCCAAGCGCAGCCCGTTCGCGAAGCGAAGCGACAGAGCACCCGACTCGTCGATGAAGGCCGACTCGATGCGCTGACGAAGCAAGCCCACGACTGCACTCCCAGCCTGGTCAAGGCAGTCAGGGCGCACTTCCTCCGTTTGCGCTCCGTCGTGTGACGACAGCCGGAACGGTGACTCGATCCGGAGCTCAGTGCCGTCGACCGTCTGGAGAACAACCGCATAGTCGAGGCACAGACGACTGACTTCCTGGCCTTCCAGGGAGTACTCCATCAGCCGCCCCAGTTCTTTGGAAGTGGGTATGTGCCATCCCGGTTGAGGGGGATGTGGGTCATCGAGTTGGGACCTGGATTGCCGTTCAGCCCGATCGGCTGGCCCGAGTCGTTGTAGAACCTGGCGTAGCCATCTGGGTACTGCGCTGTAGGCTCCATGACCCGGACCGTCCCCGCGTTGCCAGACGAGCCCGGTGCCCGCCACACGGTGCCCTTGCCGGTGTTCGCAGCCTCCGACACGAAGCTATCCGCGACACCGGCTGGCCGGGCCGCGACGCTGGCGGCGCCTCCGGTGTTTGCGGCTGTACCGACTGTACTGGGTCCGGCGCGGAGTGTGCCGCGCGTGCCTGCGGCGGTCAGGGCTGTGATGTCGACGGCGGTGTAGAGGTTGACCATGCCGTCGCCGTAGTTGCCGGCACTAAAGTTGTCATGAGCGTTGAAGCCCGCCGCGACGGCGCCGTACATCGGGTTGGCGTAGACGTTCAGGGCCGCCCAGGTCCCGCTCCAGCCACCGCCGTTATCAACGTAGGTGAGGGCGACGGACACGGCGAGGTCCATCTGCCCTTGCCGCGTCGTAAAGTTGGCCATTCCGTAGATCAGCTGGCCGGCCGCGATCGGTTGGGCGAAGACCGCCTTGGACAGCTGGCCCCAGTTGGGGGTCGTCAACAACGCCAGCTGGCGGCGTCGCGCGTCCGCTGACAGGACCGACAGGGCCGCGTAGTCGGCCGCGTGACCCGCCAAGGTCTGGCGGAACAGGCCGGTCGGATAGCACCCGAAGTACCCGGTGCACCGCGGACTCGCCGCCAGCACCGCCCGCTGCGCGGCCACCTTGGCGGCTCTTCACGGTTCGTGTTGAATCGGGTGTGGGGCCTCGTGTGACGTAGAGGGCTCGTGGGCCTGCTGGGATGGGTGTTGCGAGACATCCACGAGCCAGAGGACCACGAGCCGTGTTCGAGCCTACGGGCTCGCAGCGTGATGCTGCGAGCACGATCTTCACCCTGTCCGACTACCGCGTGATCGGCGCGCTCGACGTGCCCGGCTACGCCCGGCGGGTGGAGGTCGAGTCCATCTCCCCGCCCGGGTGCCCGACGTGCGGGGTGATCTCGGTTCGGGTCCACTCCCGGCGCTGCCAACGCGTCCGCGACGTCCGTCGCCGGAGCGCTCGAGGTCGTGTGGTGCAAGCGACGCTGGTTCCGCGACGAGTGGCGGTGCCGGCGCGGCACGTTCGCGGAGTCCACCATCGAGGTCCCGCCGCGGGCCAGGTCCACGGTCCGGCTGCGCACCCAGCTGGTGGCCGCGGTGATCGACTCCGGTCGCGCGGTCAGCGAGACCGCGCGCTCACGGGGTGTCGTGGTGGCTGGCCCAGACCGCGGTGACGGCGGCCGCCCTGCTGCTGCCCGCGGTCGGCGCCGTGGCCGTCAAGCACCTGGGCGTCGATGAGCATCGGTACCGGTCCGTGCGGTTCTACCGGACGCAGACCGGCGCGTGGGCGCGGTACGAGCCGTGGATGTCCACGATCGTGGACGTCACCACCGGGCAGGTCCTCGGGATCGTGGACGGGCGCGGGTCCGTCGGCGCCTGGCTGGCGGCCCGCCCGGCAGCCTGGCTGGCCCAGGTCGAGGTCGCCCGAGATCGACCCTTCCGCCGCGTTCCGCAAGGCCATACGCACCCACCTGCCCTGCGCCGCGGTCTTGGTAGACCCGTTTCACCTAGTCAAGCTCGGTAACGATGCGGTGACCGCGGTCCGTCAGCGCCTGGTCCGCGACCACAAGGGGCGCCGCGGGCGCCTGATCGACCCGGCCTGGGCGAACCGGCGCCTGCTGCTGCGCGGCGCCGACACACTGTCCCGGGGCGGGTGGGCGCGACTGGAGAAGGTCTTCCGCACGGACTGACGACCCGACCGACGAGCTCGGCGCCGCGTGGGGCATCGAGGAACAACTCCGCCGACTCCAGAACTCCTGACATAGCGGCCCGGTGCGGCGACGGGTTGCGCGCTTGACCTGCTCGTTCGTGCGTGTTGCTCGCGTCTTGCTGCGCCGGATATGAGATCATCTTTGTAACGCCTAATG
>JABBOW010000088.1 GCA_012927595.1 Cellulomonas sp. | reverse complement strand
ATGCCCGGTCCGCAGTCGGGGAGCACGGCGGCGCCCTGAGCCGGCGGGCACGGACCATTCAGCTGAGTGGTCAACACCGCCGACGACACGTTGCACTGCACACCCCGCGCATACTCCACCAGACTCGCCACCGGATCACCCGACGCCACCGCCGAGACGTGAGCGGCCACGGCCGCCTGCCACTCACGCGCGGACATCGCGACCGAATCGCCTGCCGACCACGAGTCGACATCGAGCGCGTTGGCTGGCGCGAGCGGCCCAGCCATGGCGAGGAGGCCTGCCCCGATCAGCGCTCCGGCCCGTAATCCGAAGGCGTTACTCACGGGTGTTCTGGCTTTCGCGGACGAGCCAGCGTCCGCCCTGGTTGATCACCGCGAAGTTCATCGCGTATGTCTTGGTCGCCGGGTCCGATTCGACGACGTTGTCACCGGCGTCGAGGATCTGCCAGCCTTGCTGCTCGACGCGAGCGTCTACCGAGAACCAGTAGCCCGGGTTGATCTCGGACCCAGCGGCTGACAAGACGCGCATCGAGGTACCTTCTTGACGCTCGCCCTTGGCGTGCATCTTCTCGGCGTCGTCGGCGATGCTCTTGCAGAAGATGCACTCGGGGTCGCTCAACGCCATCAGTTGCGACACGTCCCCGGTGCTCAGGGCATCCGGCACCATGTCAAGGAAGTAGCTCACTGCAGCAATGGCGCCATCGACGGTGACGGCGTCCATCGCAACCGGCCTCGTCGGGAGCGGAGTGGATGTCGGTGAGGGTGTCGGACTCGGAGTGGGCGTCGGGTCGGGAGACCTGCTCGAGGTTGGTGCCGGGGTCGGGTCAGCGGTTGACGTCGTCGTACAGCCTGCGAGCGCGGCAGCGACCACCCCGGCCAGGACGATGCCCGCCGGCAGGACGCGCGCCCTGCCGGGCGACGACCGGCGCCGCACACGGTCGGGCAGGGCATCGGGAACGAGCAGGCTGCGGGGCATGCCCGAGAACCTACCGATAACCACCCAACCCGGTCAGCCGATCTCACACCCCTGTGGACAGCAGAACAGCGAAGGTCAGGCCGTCAGCCACGCCCGCAGCGCGTCGTAGCACGCGCTGAGGTCACCGACGGGGCACCGCTCGTCGGCCTTGTGCGCGAGCAGCGGGTCGCCGGGGCCGAAGTTGACCGCGGGGATTCCGAGCTCGGAGAAGCGGGCGACGTCGGTCCAGCCGTACTTGGGTGCGGGGACACCACCGGTGACCTCGAGGACGGCTGCCGCGAACGCGGCGGCGGTCGGGTCGTCGAGACCGGGTCGCGCGCCGGCCGCTCCGTCGACGACGACGACCTCGTAGCCGTCGAACACCTCGCGGACGTGCGCCTCGGCCTGGGCGAGGGAGCTCGAGGGTGCGAACCGGTAGTTCACGGTCACCGTGCACGAGCCGGGGACGACATTGGTTGCGACTCCCCCGCGGATCGTCACGGCGTTGAGACCCTCGCGGTAGACGAGACCGTCGACCTCGACCGAGGCAGGTTCGTACGCTGCGAGCCTGCGCAGCACCTCGGCTGCGCCATGGATGGCGTTGACGCCCGTCCAGGATCGCGCGGAGTGCGCCGCGACGCCCGGCACGCGGACCTCGGCGCGCAGCGTGCCGTTGCAGCCGCCCTCGATGCCGCCGGCGGTGGGTTCGCACAGGATTGCGAACTCGCCCGCGAGCCAGTCAGGGTGGTCCCGGGCGACCCGGCCGAGCCCGCTGAGCGACGCGTCGACCTCCTCGTGGTCGTAGAAGACCCAGGTGACGTCCCGGGTTGGTGCGACGAGCGCAGCGGCGAGGGCTAGCTGGACTGCGACGCCGCCCTTCATGTCGACCGTCCCACGTCCCCAGATCTCCGCCCGGGAACCTTCGCCGACGACGCGCGTCGGGAGGTTGTCCGCCGCGGGCACTGTGTCGATGTGACCGGCGACGATGACGCGCGACCCGGCGCCCAGTCTCGTCCGTGCGACAACGGTGTCGCCGTCGCGCAGGACCTCGAGGTGGGGGTGCTCACCCAGCGCAGCCTCGATCGCGTCGGCGAGGGCGGTCTCCTGGCCACTCTCGGACGGCAGGTCGCAGAGCGCACGCGTGAGCGTGACGAGGTCACCCGTCAGGTCGAGCAGTGTGGGAACGGCGGGATCGAGCACACGGTCGGTCACGTCCACGACCCTACCCACGCCCCGTCTAGAGTGACCGCCATGCCCGACCGCAACGCGTGGGCCTTCGGCCTGGCCACAGTGACCCCCGACGGCACGACCCTCGACGTCTGGTACCCGGCGCCTGCTCTCGGGACCGCACCCGCGGACGCGGTCCCGCCGGCCGACATCGTCGCGGCCCAGCGCGTGGACGACGCGCGGGGTGTGCGGAACGTTGTCGTGCGTACGCAGATCAACCTCGACGCAGCACCGACCGACACCGCTGACGCGTACCTGCGGCTGCACCTGCTCTCACACCGCCTCGTCCCTCCGCACGGCCAGAACCTCGACGGGATCTTCGCGGTCCTGCCGAACGTCGTGTGGACGGACCGCGGGCCGTGCGCGGTCGACGGGTTCGAGGCGACTCGAGGGCGACTGCGCGCCGCGACAGGCGGCCCCGTCACCGTTCACGGCATCGACAAGTTCCCCCGCATGGTTGACTACGTCGTCCCGAGCGGTGTGCGGATCGCAGACGGCAACCGCGTGCGTCTCGGCGCCCACCTCGCCGCCGGCACGACCGTCATGCACGAGGGGTTCGTGAACTTCAACGCCGGAACGCTCGGGGTCTCGATGGTCGAAGGTCGGATCTCCTCGGGTGTCGTCGTGGGCGACGGCAGCGACATCGGCGGCGGTGCGTCGATCATGGGGACGCTGTCCGGCGGCGGTCGGGAGGTCGTCTCGATCGGCCGGCGCTCGCTGCTCGGTGCCAACTCAGGGCTCGGCATCCCGCTCGGGAACGACTGCGTCGTGGAGGCCGGCCTCTACGTGACGGCCGGCACCAAGGTCACGCTCGTGGGCTTCACCGACGTGTCCGGGGTGGTCAAGGCCCGTGAGCTCGCCGGGACGGACAACATCCTGTTCCGTCGCAACTCCCTGACGGGCGGGGTCGAGGCGGTCGCGCGGTCCGGTGCCGGCGTGCAGCTCAACGCCACGCTGCACGTCAACTGAGGCTGCCGGTGGCACGCAGTCGACGACGCCCGCGGGCGCGACGCGGACCGGTTCGCGTCGCGACGACCGCGTTGCTCGGCCTCGCTCTCCTCGTCGGTGCCGTGGTCGTGGTGGTCACCGTGCTCGGTCGGTCGGACGGTTCGCGGTCGGTCACGGAGTCGTGCGGCGTCGAGGTCGACGGCACTCGATGGCTCTTGTCACCCGTCCAGGCAGACAACGCCGCCCTGCTGGCAGCGGTGTCCGTCCGCCGAGGCCTCCCTGCGCGCGCCGCGACGATCGCGATCGCGACGGCCCTCCAGGAGTCGAAGCTGGTGAACCTCGGCTCCGGCGACCGCGACTCGGTGGGGTTGTTCCAGCAGCGACCGTCGCAGGGCTGGGGCACTGTCGAGCAGATCACGGACCCGGTCTACTCGACGAGTCGCTTCTACGACGGGCTCGTCGCCGTCGCCGGCTATCAGGACCTGCCCATCACGGACGCCGCGCAGAAGGTCCAGCGCTCTGCCTTCCCGGACGCGTACGCGCAGCACGAACCACGGGCCCGGGCATGGGCC
The DNA here is from genome assembly GCA_012927595.1 of Cellulomonas sp. GTDB lineage: Bacteria > Actinomycetota > Actinomycetes > Actinomycetales > Cellulomonadaceae > Cellulomonas_A. Next base: position 13,046 of record JABBOW010000088.1, on the reverse strand, counting down.
TCAGCGCTCACCGGCTGGTCGCCCCGTGCGTTGACCTGCACGCTCCATGCACCCAGCGGTGCTGGATCGAGCGACGTGTTCACGGCGCGCGTGGACCGGGACCTCGGCACCCTGCCCCTGACGGTGTCCGCGGCGACCGACCAGGCACCCGCAGCCATCGTGGTCGACGCGCGCTCGCTCGGAGGCGGGTCGGGCGTAGTCGCGGACGACGTGCGCGGGAGCTGGGCGTTCGCGCAGTGGGCCGTGGCCGTCGCTGCTGACCAGCACGTCACGGCCGTGCGCGTCGCGGACCAGGTGTGGTCGCGGAAAGACGCCGCCTGGGCGCCGACGCCCGCAGCGCCCCTCGCGAGCGGGTCTGTCGAAGTCACGCTCGCCGCTGCTGCGTGAGCTGTCCCGCGGCTCGGCGCACGGCCGAGCTGCGGGACAGGGCAACCGATCAGCGCACGAACACCGGGACGTAGTCACGCTTGGTCGCGCCAGTGTAGATCTGGCGGGGGCGACCGATCTTCGTCTGCGGGTCTTTCATCATCTCGCGCCACTGCGCGATCCACCCGGGCATGCGCCCCAGCGCGAACAGTGGCGTGAACATCGACTCGTCGAACCCCATGGCCTTGTAGATGAGGCCGGTGTAGAAGTCGACGTTCGGGTAGAGCTTGCGGGAGATGAAGTAGTCGTCGCTCAGGGCGATCTCCTCGAGGCCCATCGCGATCTCGAGCAGCTGGTCGTTCTTGCCGAGCGCCGAGAGGACCGCGTCAGCGCTCTGCTTCACGATCGCGGCGCGCGGGTCGTAGTTCTTGTACACGCGGTGGCCGAAGCCCATGAGGCGGACGCCGTCCTCTTTGTTCTTGACCCGCTTCATGAACTCGGTCGCGTCACCGCCGTTGGCCCGGATCTCGGTGAGCATCTTCAGCACGGCCTCGTTGGCACCGCCGTGCAGCGGGCCTGACAGCGCGTTGACGCCCGCTGCGACCGAGGCGTACAGGTTCGCGTGGCTCGAGCCGACGATGCGGACCGTCGACGTCGAGCAGTTCTGCTCGTGGTCTGCGTGCAGGATGAGGAGCTTGTCGAGCGCCTTGACGATGACCGGGTCGGCTTCGTACGGCGAGTACGGGACCGCGAACGTCATCCGCAGGAAGTCGTCGACGTAGCCGCGGGAGTAGTCCGGGTAGAGCAGCGGCTCGCCGCGCGTCGTGCGGTGCAGGTAGGACGTGATGGTGCGGGTCTTGGCGAGGATCAGGACCGTCGCGAGCTCGACCGTCTCGGGGTCGAACGGGTCGAGAGACTCGGGGTAGAACGCGGAGAGCGCGTTGATCGCCGAGGACATCACCGCCATCGGGTGCCCGTTGCGCGGGAACGTCCCCATGAAGGTACGGAAGTCCTCGTGGACCAGTGTGTGCCGGTTGACCCGCTCGACGAAGCTGTCCAGCTCGACCGGGCTCGGGAGCTCGCCGTGGATAAGAAGGTAGGCGACCTCGAGGAAGCTGGAGTGCTGAGCGAGCTGCTCGATCGGGTACCCGCGGTAGCGCAGGATCCCGGCGTCGCCGTCGATGTAGGTGATCTGGGACTCGCACGAGGCCGTGTTCATGAACCCCGGGTCGACCGTCACGAGGCCGGTGTCCCGCAGCAGGGACGACACCACGATGCCGTCGCCACCCTCGGTGGCCCGGACCACGGGAAGCGGGTGCACCTCGCCGTTGGTGATCAGCTGCACGTCTGCCGTGTCGGCATCGGTCATGGTGTTCCTTCCTGCGGCCCGGCGTGGGCGGTCGTCCGCTCGCGCAGTTCGTGTCGCTGCTTACGGCCAGTCCGGACGGCTGGTCGGCCGTCGTTGACCAATGCTGACGCTACCTTTGCCAAGCCGATGCTGACGAGTCATGGCCGGGCCCGTGGTGCCGGTGTGACCACGATCACATCGTGAGCATCGGGCACGTGTGCACGGTTTTGGTCCGCATCGGGAAAACCGCCTCACGCCCCGGTCAGGCGTGCCGCCGCCTCGCGCACCCGTTCGTCCGACGCGGTCAGCGCGATGCGCACGTGGCCCGCTGCCGCAGGCCCGTAGAACGATCCCGGCGCGACGAGGATACCGAGCGAGGCCAGGTCGGCGACAGTCGCCCAGCAGTCCTGGCCGCCACCCTCCGGACGTACCCACAGGTACAGGCCGGCGTGCGACCCGTCGACGACGTAGCCCGCCTGTTCGAGTGCGGATCGCAGCACCGCCCGGCGCACCCGGTACCGCTCGCGCTGCTCAGCAACGTGGTCGTCGTCCCGAAGGCCCGCCGCGGTCGCGGCCTGGACCGGTCCGGGAACGATCATGCCGGCGTGCTTGCGGACCTCGAGCAGCTCGGCGACGAGATCCGGGTCGCCTGCGACGAACGCCGACCGATACCCCGCGACGTTGGACTGCTTGGACAGCGAGTACACCGCGAGCAGGCCCGTGAGGTCGCCGCCAGTGACCCGCGGGTCGAGGATGCTCGGCACCCCCGCGGACACCCATGGCTCGTCCCAGGCGAGCTCCGCGTAGCACTCGTCGGATGCGACGACGACGCGACGCCCGGTGCGCCGGGCGACGGCCCGGGCCGCGTCGACGACAGCTCGCAGCTCGTCGATCGACAGGACCCGACCGTCCGGGTTGCCGGGCGAGTTGAGCCACACGAGCCGGACCGCGTCGGCCGACGCCCCCGAGCCGGCCGCGAGCAGCCCTGCGACGGCGTCGACAGCGACCGGGACTGCCCCCGCGAGGCGCGCACCCACGTCGTACGTCGGGTAGGCGCATGCGGGGTGCACGACGACGTCCCCAGCTCCGAGACCGAGCAGCGACGGGAGCCAGGCCACGAGCTCCTTCGACCCGAGGGTCGGCAGCACCGCAGCCGGGTCGAGCCCGCGGACGCCCCGACGCCGCGCGAACCAGTCGACGACGGCCTCGCGCAGCTCGAGCGTGCCATGCGTCGTGGGGTAGCCCGGCGAGTCGGAGGCCCCCGCGAGCGCCTCCCGGATGACGGGCGGCGTCGGGTCGATCGGCGTTCCCACCGACAGGTCGACGATGCCACCCGGGTAGGCGCGCGCCTTCTCGGCGAACGGGACGAGCGTGTCCCAGGGGAAGTCCGGCAGCTCTCCGGTGCGTAGGCCCATGCGAGCGAGCGTCAGGCTTCGTGCACCTGGAGCGGGAGCACAGCGATGATCGGGTGGTCCTTCTCGATCATCCCGAGCTTCGCAGCGCCGCCGGGCGAGCCCAGGTCGTCGAAGAACTCGACGTTCGCCTTGTAGTACTCGCTCCACTGGTCGGGGACGTCGTCCTCGTAGTAGATCGCCTCGACGGGGCAGACCGGCTCGCACGCACCGCAGTCGACGCACTCGTCGGGGTGGATGTAGAGCGATCGCTTGCCCTCGTAGATGCAGTCCACGGGACACTCGTCGATGCACGCCTTGTCCTTGACGTCAACGCAAGGCTGGGCGATCACATACGTCACGGTCGATCCTCCACAGGCCCGGGGGCGGTCAGGGTTGGGGCTCTAGTATCCACCAGGTGCACACCATGACGATCTCGCGTCCACCGGCGGCGAAGTGAACCAGCCCTGGCGGACGTTGAGCCCGGGCGTCCGCGTCGTCGTACGACGGCGCCTCGGTCCCGATGAGGAGCTGCTCTACAGCGACGTGCTCGGCGATCTCCTCGTCGTCGACGACGACGGCGTGCTCATCGCGACCAGGCGAGGGTCGGTGCACGTCCCGGGGCGAGATATCGCCCTGGCCAAGATCGTGCCCCCCGCGCCGGTGCGAAGACCCCGGGGCGAATGACCCGGGGTCGTCGCGACGGCACGTGGGTCATCCCGTCGGCGGGGCGGCTGTCGTGGGCGCGGGCCCGCAGATGATCGTGTTCTGCGGCTGGTAGGTCCACGTGAACGGCTTGGTCTCCTTCGCGGCGCCGTCGAGCGACACCGTGCGGGTGACGGTCACCCGGAACCCCGGGTTGCCGGCCGACGAGGCGACGCACGTCGGCGACTGCGAGTACACCGTGGTCGGCTGCGTGACGTTCGACCGCGCGCTCGTCGCCGTCGCGACGGTCCAGTACTTCGTGCTCCAGATCCGCACGTGCACCTGGTTGGCGGCGACCCACGCCTGCACGAGAGCGCCGTAGGGAGTGTTGTTCTTCCACCGCATGTCGAGCGTGCCGGTGTAGATCGTCGCCTCGCGACCCTCGGGATAGCGCGAGAACCACTCAGAGTGCGGGTGGTGCTCGATGTCCGCGTACCCCGCGAGATAGGCCGCGTTGTACGTCGTGGTCGAGACCTGCGAGAGACCACCGCCCATGCCCTGGACGTGCTCGTTGTTGACGAGCACACCGGCGTCGATGTAGCCGTTCGCGGCCGTGACCGGGCCGAGCGCCTCGGTCAGGCTGAAGGTTCCGTCGGGCAGCACGAGCGTGCCGTTGATGTTCGCCGCGCCGTTCGTGATGTTCGCGGTGCGCTTCGGCTCAGACGTGAGCGGCGTGGCAAACTCCGAGACGATCTCCTTGATCCCCAGGGCCGTCAGCTTGTCGGTCGACTGTACCGGGTCGGTCTGGACGAGCGCGACGGTCGCGGTCCGGTCGCTGGCGACCGTGGCCGCAGCGACGGCAACAGCCAGTGCCTGAGGGTCGAGGGTCGTGCCGGCCTGGCCCGGCACGATGACGGGTGCGTCGTTCTGGAACTCGAAGTGCGCGTCTGCGGACGCCGTCAGCAGGTTGGTCGTCCGGGCCAGCACCTCGGTGACCAGCTTGGGGCCGTCGAGCTTGAGCGCCAGGGCGGAGCCTTCCGGCACAAAGCTCGCGACCGAGGCCAACGCCTTGACCGGCAGCGACACGAGCTGCCGATCGATCTGCACCGCGACCGGGGCGGACGTGACCCTCGTCGCGACCTCCGTCATCGCCTTGTCAGTCTCCGCCTGCGTGATGTCAGGCTCGAGAGCGACGGTGGCGAGCGTGAGCGGCCGAGCAGCCGTCAGCCACTGGGCACGCAGGGTGTCCGCTGCAGCGGCCAAGTCGAGCTTCCAGCCGTCGACCGCCGCAGTCTCGTGCGGCGTTCCGTCGGCGAACACGATGGCGCCGTCGACGGGCGCCTGGCTCAGCGGACCACCGAGCGCCCCGACCGCGGACGCGAGCGCAGCGCCGTCCACGTGAGTCACCGGCTCCTGGACGCCGACCCCGGACAGAAGGTTCCACAGCCGCACCGGGTGCAGGTCGAACCCGACGAGTCGCGACACCGTCGCCGGGGCGTCGAGCGTCAGCCCGGCGCTCGCCGGGTCGACGGTGCCCGTGATGTCACCCGCGGTGACCGCGACGGGCTCGGTCGTCACCGAAGCGAGACCCGACCGGAGTGCGGCGACCGCTGCGTCCTGGTCCAGCCCGCCGATGTCGACGCCGGCCACGGTGGCCCCGCGCGGGACCTTCGACGCGACCGCGTAGCACGCACCGACGTAGACGGCGCCGAGCACGATCACGATCGACAGGATCCAGAGGAGGACCCGGGGCCAGCGACGCCGACCCGAATCCGCCTCGAACATGTCGAGCGGTGACGACGGCCCCGCCGCGACCTGGTTGGCGCGCGCCGGGAACCGACTGAAGTCGCCCGACTTCGGCGTGGACCCGACAGGGGCGGGCGTAGCCTTCTGCGCCGCTGACAGCGCTGGCCCGATGGGGGCCAGGACGCTCAGCGAGGTCTGCGCCTGCGCCGGCGCCGGCGCCGGAATCGGCGTAGCGGCTGCGGCGGGGACGGCGGGGGTGTCAGCTGCAACCGGGCGGCCCGGGATGCCGGGGACGCGGACCACCTGGCCGGGAACCGGCGCGGCGCTCGGCGCGAGGGAGCTGGTCGGGACGAGCGGGGTGGCGACCGGAGGTGCTGTGGCGACCGGCGGTGCGACCACCTCACGCGGCACGACGGGCACGGGCACGATCGGGATCTCGGGAGGAGTCGTCGTCGGGACGTTGACGGCACCTGCAGCCGCGACGGCATCGAGCAGGGGGGTGCGCGTCGGGCTGGTCGCGCGGGGTGCACGGGTCGGCGCCATGATCGCCGTCGCGGTGCCATCCGCGACCGCACGGTCGAACGGCGCCGGTGGCTTTGGCACGACCGGACGCGCAGGTTCGGCCGCGACCACGGGCTCCGCGTCGGCCACGGGCTCCGCGTCAGCCACCGGCTCCGAGTCGGCCACGGTCTGCAGCACGTCAGCCTCGGGTTCGGTCCGGTGGTCCATCGACGGCTCCGACTCGTCGTCGGCCGGCGGCACCAGCTCCGGGGCCACGGCAGGACCGGGATCGGTCGCTGCGTCGGGCACGTCCTCCCCCACAGTCTCCGCTCCCGTCACAGCCACCGCCGCAGGCCCTTGATCGCCGTCTGCCGCGGGCTGGTCCACGAGGTCGTCCATGGGCTCGGACTGGGTCCCGACGTCCGCGGCACCGGTGACGGCATCGCCGGACGGAGCCCCGGTCTCGTCCGGGACGGGCTCGTTGCCCGGCGTCGCGGCGTCCTCGCGCGCATCGTCTCCGCGCTCGGTGCTGCTGCCCATCGGTGCTCCCCCTGCTGTGTCGTGCCGTCGGCCTGTGCGGGCTCGATTCTACGGGCGGGCGATCGCCACCCGGGGCCGTGCCGCGCCAGGTGGACCGTCGTGATCCCCGGTCAGACGACAGGACGCATGCGACCCCGCAGGTGCACGATCCCGCCAGCCGCCGGGGCACCCTGCCGCGCCTCGAGCACCGTCCCGACGACGATGTCGTGGTCGCCTGCCGGGTGGACCGCAGCGGTACGGCACTCGAACCACGCCGCGGCATCATCGACCCAAGCCGCGCCCGACCGCGGCGCGCGGGTGTGCGGCACCCGCGCGAGCTGCCCGACCGCGGGCCGTCCGGGCGACGCGAGCCAGGCTGCGACTGGTTCTGCAGTCTCGGAGAGCACGCTCACGGCCCACAGGTCCACGTCGTCGAGCGCATCACGGAACCGCGCGTCCACGTGGACGCAGAAGAGCAGCATCGGGGGGTCGAGGGAGACGGACGTGACGGCGCTGGCCGTCATGGCGTAGTCGATCCCGCGCCAGCGCACCGACACGACGACGACGCCCGCGGGCAGCCGAGCGACCGCTGCGCGGTAGACGTCCGGATCGGCCGCCCGGTCGATGTCCGGATCCGCCGCGCTGCCCGGCCCGTCGCCGGGCCCCCCCGGTGCGTCGGGTGCGTCGGGCGCGTCTGTCATGGCCTTGGCGACCGGGTCCGGTGGGTGCGGACCAGGGGCTCGTCGCTGAACCATCGGCGGGGTGCGAACGCTGCGGCGCCGGTCACCAGGGGGGCACCGATGATCCACACCCAGCCGATCGACTCGCCGGCCGGCACGAGCACGTCCCCCCCGGGACCGCTCTGCGCGAGCACCTGGACGAGCAGGAACAGGCCGCCCGCGTAGGCGACGAGCGACGCGTAGCCCGACCATGCACGGACCGCCACGCCCGCCGCGAGCACGAGGACCAGCGCGGCCACGACGCCCCACGGGGCGATCGCGCGGTGCGCGACGGTCCCGACAGTGCCGACGACCCCGCCGAGGATGAGGGCGACGGCGGCGCGCACGAGGGCTCCGCCAGTGAAGGGCTGCACGGTGGTCAGGCTACCCGTCGCATCCCGGCCGGCCACACGACGCCGTCGCCGCTCGAGCCGGGCGCGAGCCGGTACTCCTCGACGCCGAGCACAGGGGCGACGATGTCGTTGCTGAGCGCGTACGAGCCGATGACGTCATTCGGGGCTCCCGGGGCGTCTCGGTCCGACCACACGATCGTGACGCCCTTGACCTGCGTCGCGTGGGCGAACAACGCCGCGGCGAGGCGTGCGAGCACCGGACGGACGTCCACGGTCAGGCCGACCTCGCCGTCCGGGACAGCGACCGACGGCACGGGCCCGTCGGGGGCCGGGAATCTGGCGCGAAGGTCGCTTGCGACCAGCCGGGGGTTCGCAGCGAGCTCGCGGTACGCGGCACGCAGGGACTGCTCACCGCGGACCGCCCACAGGACCGCGGCCACGGCATGCGACGGACCCGCCTCGGGGGCCCAGTCGGTGTCGGCCGCGAGCGCGACGGCTCGGGCCGTCACCTCGTGCGCCCGGACGTGGTCCGGGTGACCGTAGCCGCCACCGGGCTCGTAGGTGACGACGACGGCCGGCCGGCGGTCCCGCAGCACGCGTGCGAGCCGACCCGCAGCGTCATCGAGCGGGACCGCGACGAACGCGCCGTCGGGCAGGTTCTCGCGGCGCCCCGCGTGGGTGACGCCCGCCCACGCCATGCCAGAATCCGTGAACCGCACCCCGCTCGCGACGCAGGGCTCGGCGGAGCGGCCAGTCGCCGGCGCGGCGGCGTCCAGGAAGAGGTGGTCGGTGACGCCGAGCGCCTCGAGTGCCGCCGCCAGCTCACGCTCGCGGTGGGCGGCCAGCGCTGGCCCGTCCCCCTCGAGGTGCGCGAGCGCCGGGCCGATGACCTCGCCGAGCTCACCGCGGGTGCACGTCACGACCGTCACGGGCAGGCCGGCGTCGGCCCACGTCGCGAGCAGAGCGCCCGTCGCGAGGGTCTCGTCGTCCGGGTGGGCGTGGACAGCCAGCAGCCCCCCCGGTGACGAGCCAGTCATCGCGCGGTCAGGCCCGCTTGGTCCGCGCGAACACGCGTGCGCGCTCGGACTGGTCGAGGATCACCTTGCGGATGCGGACCACCGTGGGCGTGACCTCGACGCACTCGTCCTCGCGGGCGAACTCGAGGGACTCCTCGAGCGTGAGGTGACGCGGCGGGGTGAGGTTCTCGAACGTGTCGCTGGAGGCAGCGCGCATGTTCGTGAGCTTCTTCTCCTTGGTGATGTTGACGTCCATGTCCTCGTTGCGCGAGTTCTCGCCGACGATCATGCCCTCGTAGACCTCCTGCGTGGGGTCGACGAAGAACGATCCGCGCTCCTGCAGGTTGACCATCGCGAACGGCGTGACGGGACCCGACCGGTCGGCGACGAGCGAACCGTTGATGCGTGTCTCGATGGCACCTACCCAGGGCTCGTACCCCTCGGCGATCGAGGACGCGATCCCGGTACCGCGCGTGTCGGTGAGGAAGCGCGTGCGGAACCCGATGAGTCCACGCGCCGGGACCATGAAGTCCATCCGGACCCAGCCGGTGCCGTGGTTCGCCATGGTCACCATGCGGCCCTTGCGCTGAGCGAGCAGCTGGGTCACCGCGCCGAGGTACTCCTCGGGGACGTCGATCGTCATGCGCTCCATCGGCTCGTGGGTCTTGCCGTCGACCTTGCGCGTCACGACCTGCGGCTTGCCGACCGTGAGCTCGAAGCCCTCGCGACGCATCTGCTCGACGAGGATCGCGAGCGCGAGCTCTCCGCGGCCCTGGACCTCCCAGGAGTCGGGGCGCTCGGTCGGGAACACCCGCAGCGAGACGTTGCCGACGAGCTCCTTGTCGAGGCGGTCCTTGACCTGGCGGGCCGTGACCTTGTGCCCCTTGCCACCCCGGCCGGCGAGCGGCGAGGTGTTGATGCCGATGGTCATCGAGATCGCCGGGTCGTCGACCTTGATGAGCGGCAGCGGTCGCGGGTCGTCGGGGTCGGTGAGGGTCTCGCCGATGGTGATGCCCTCGATACCCGCGACGGCCACGATGTCGCCGGGACCGGCCGACTCGGTGGGGACCCGCTCGAGCGCCTTCGTCTCGAGCAGCTCGGTGATCTTGACGTTCTGCAGGGTCCCGTCCGCACGCGCCCACGCGACAGTCTGGCCCTTGCGGATCGTGCCGTTGAACACGCGGATCAGCGCGAGACGGCCGAGGAACGGCGAGGCGTCGAGATTGGTGACGTGCGCCTGCAGCGGCGCGCCCTCGTCGAACGTCGGGGCCGGGATCTTGTCGAGAATCATCTTGAACAGCGGCTCGAGGTTGGGGCTGTCGGGCATGGCGCCGTCGGCGGGCTGCACGACCGACGCGCGGCCGGCCTTCGATGCCGCGTAGACGACCGGGACGTCGAGGATGGCGTCGAGGTCGAGATCCGGGACATCCTCGTGCAGGTCGCTCGCGAGACCGAGAAGGAGGTCCATCGACTCGGTGACGACCTCGCTGATGCGGGAGTCGGGCCGGTCGACCTTGTTGACCAGGAGGATCACCGGCAGCTTCGCCTCGAGCGCCTTGCGCAGCACGAACCGGGTCTGCGGGAGCGGACCCTCCGACGCGTCGACGAGCAGCACGACGCCGTCGACCATCGACAGACCGCGCTCGACCTCGCCGCCGAAGTCGGCGTGGCCGGGGGTGTCGATCACGTTGATCGTGATGCCCTCCGGGTGACCGTGGGCCGCGGCCGCCGGACCCGTGTAGTGGACCGCGGTGTTTTTCGCGAGGATCGTGATCCCCTTCTCACGCTCGAGGTCGCCCGAGTCCATCGCGCGGACCTCGACGTGGGCGTGCTCCCCGAAGGAACCCGACTGCCAGAGCATGGCGTCGACGAGGGTCGTCTTGCCGTGGTCGACGTGAGCCACGATCGCGACGTTGCGCAGGTCGGAGCGCACACTCTTTCCGGCAGGCACAGACATGGAAAACTCATCTCGGGGAGGTGGGGATCGCGCCGCTTCATGAGGCGCGGGGTAGATTCTACGCGCCAACGCCCCTGATCCGCTTCATCCGGCTCTTGCCACCTCTCGACGGCCCCCGCGGTCCGCCTCTCACAGGCCCGTCGGCGGGATCCGCTCCTCGCCCAGGTGGTCGAGCTTGTCGGCCGTCGCGCGAGCCGTCGCGGCCCGCTCGATCTCGTCCTGCTCGTGCTTCGCGGCGACGATGAGGACGTCGCGGGCCTCGCGCCGCCGACGCTGGGCGGCCGGGTCCGGGACCGGGACGGCCGACAGGAGCCGCTGCGTGTAGGGGTGCTGCGGGTCGTTCACGATCTGCTCGGTACGGCCGACCTCGACGAGCCTGCCCTGGTGCATGACGGCGATGCGGCTCGCGAGGATCTCCACGACGGCGAGGTCGTGCGAGATGAACAGGCATGCGAAGCCATGCTCACGCTGCAGCTCTTGGAAGAGGTCCAGCACCGTGGCCTGCACCGAGACGTCGAGCGCGGACGTCGGCTCGTCCGCGACGAGCAGCTTGGGCTCGAGCGACAGGGCCCGCGCGATTCCGACCCGCTGACGCTGGCCGCCGGACAGCTCGTGCGGGTAGCGGTTGCGCATCGAGCGCGGCAGCTCGACCTGGTCGAGCAGCCGCTCGACACGCTGGCTCAGTGCCTTGCCCTTGATCCCGTGGTGCAGGTACAGCGGCTCACCGATGGACTCGCCGATGGGCAGGCGCGGGTTCAGCGACGATCCGGGGTCCTGGAACACGATGCCGACCTGGCTGCGCAGCGGCGCCAGGTCCTTGCGCTTCGCGCCCACCATGTTCACGCCGGCGATGGTCAGCTCGCCGTGCGTCGTCGGCAGCAGACCGACGACAGCGCGCCCGATCGTGGTCTTGCCCGAGCCCGACTCACCGACCAGTCCGACGACCTCGCCGTACCCGATCGTCAGGTCGACGCCGTCGACCGCACGGAAGGCCGGGGTGCGCCCACGGCCGGGGTACTCGATGACCATGCCGCGCGCCTCGAGGACCAGTGGGTGCGCCGCCGCAGCCTCGCCAGTCGTCACAGGTGGCGGCGAGCCCGCCGTCGCGGCGAGGGGCCGCGCGGTGCCCAGGTGCGGCACGGCGTCGAGAAGCTTGCGCGTGTACGGATGCTGCGGGTTGGCGAAGATCTCCTCGGACGTGCCGTGCTCGACGACGCGTCCGTCCTTCATGACCAGGATGTTGTCCGCCATGTCGGCGACGACGCCCATGTCGTGCGTGATCAGGATGATCCCCGAGTCGATACGGCGGGGCAGGTCCCGCATCAGCTTGAGGATCTCGGCCTGCACCGTGACGTCGAGCGCTGTCGTCGGCTCGTCCGCGATGAGCAGCCGCGGGTCGCACGCGAGCGCCTGGGCGATCATCGCGCGCTGGCGCTGCCCGCCGGAGAGCTGATGGGGGTAGGAGTCGAACCTGTGGGCGGGGTCGGGGATCTCGACGAGGGTGAGCAGCTCGATGGCCCGCGCGCGGGCCTCCTTCACGGACAGCGTGAAGTGGGTGCGCAGGGTCTCGACGATCTGGAAGCCGACCGTGTAGACCGGGTTCAGCGCGGTCATCGGCTCCTGGAAGATGACCGCGATCTCCTTGCCGCGGATCTCGCGCAGGCGGTGTGACGGCATCCCTATGAGCTCGCGGCCATCGATCTTCGCGCTCCCGTGGGCACGGCCGTTGGGCGGGAGCAACCCGATGAGCGACATCGACGACTGTGTCTTGCCGGAGCCAGACTCACCGACGATCGCCAGCACCTCGCCGGGTCGGACGTCGTAGTCGAGGTCGATCGCCGCCGGATACCACTCACCGTCCACGTAGAAGTCGACACCCAGGCCCCGAACGCTCAGGACAGGTTCTGCCTGCTGTGCGGGGACGGGAGCGTGTGCGGTGTCAGCGGCCACGAGAGATCGGGTCCTTCCTGACCGCGTGCGGCGCGCCTGCGGCCGCACGAGTCATGTCTGGGAGCATGGGCGCATGAGCCCTGCGCGAGTCTTCGCCGCGACGTCGGGACGCGTGCTCACTGTCGTGGCAGCGGCTTCCGCGCTCGCGGCGCTGGTCGGGTCGGCCGCCTCTGGAGGTCTCGACGAGCTGCTGCGGTACGGGGCGATCCCCCTGCTGGGGCTCGTCGTCGTGTGGGCGCTGTTCTGGTATCCGCAGGTCGAGTTGTCCGACGGCGAGATCGTGCTGCGCAACGTCCTGCGCACGGTCCGCATCCCCTGGCCGACGTTCCGCGGCGCGGACACCCGCCTCTCGCTCACGATCGAGACGACCGACGGCAGGTTCACCGCCTGGGCCGCGCCGGCGCGCAGCGCCTTGAGCGCCCGCGCCGACGCGGCAACCCCCCGCGGTCCGCGGCTCGTGCCGGCTCGCCGCGCACGCGGTCAGTCTGACGGTCACACGGCCGACGGCGGCGCCCGCGAGATCGCGGCGCGCCGC
>JABBOW010000103.1 GCA_012927595.1 Cellulomonas sp. | reverse complement strand
CCCGGCCCCCGCGGGGGCGGGGGCCCGGCGCGCCCGGGCGGCCCCGGGGCCGCCGCCGCCGGCGCCGGCCCGACGCGATCGATGCGCCGATGCCCAGGGCCGCCATCGCGACCATCCCCGCGGCGAGCCAGAGCCACGGACGACCGGTCCGGAGGAACGTTCCCTGGACGGTCGCCACCGCCAGGGGTGGACCGGCGAGCGCGACGGTGTAGCTCCGCGGTGCGGAGGGCAGCTGGTAGGCCAGGTCGGTGGTCGCGACGGTGAGCGCTAGCCGATCACCCGCCGGGACGCTCCGGACAACCCCCGGCAGGGTGACCGTGACGTCCTGGGCCACACCGGGGGTGATGCCGGTGAGCCGGATCGGCGCCACCAGACCGGCCGGGAGGGTGTCGCCCCCATCGGCGCCGACGTCATGGAGAGCGGCGAACAGGGTGGCGTCGGTCGCGTCGTCGGCCGTGACGGTCAGCGTGACCGTGGAGGCCCCTGCGAGCAGCAGGGACTGGGACAGCGGTGGCGACACGAAGGTCGCGACCTGGCCGGGGATCGTCGACAGGCCACCGGAGCCGGTGCTGGACGCCGCCGCGCCGAGGAGGCCACCAAGCCCCGGCACAGATGTGACCGCGGCCGGGATCCCCCCGGCGGGAGCGAAGATCTTCTGCGAGGTCCCGGCGACCGGTACCGGCTCGGTTCGACCACGAACGTCGCCCGGAAGGACCCGCAGCTCCTGTGACACCGCCCGACCGTTGGCCGAGGAGATCCCGGACCCCGGCACGGTCACGTCGAACGTCAGGTCGGGCAGTCCGCGGCCAAGCAGTACCGGGTCGAACCAGGACCGGAGGTTGTCGACCAGCTCCGTCGCAGGGGTGCCGCCGTCGTGCCCGCCGGCGCGCCAGATCAGCTTGACCGGCGTGCCGTTGGCGCCGATTCCCCGGGCGTTCGCGTCGGCCTGCCCCAGGGGGAACAGCGAGTCCTCCTCGCCCTGGCTGAGCAGGGTCGGTGCAGTGATACGACCAAGGACGCCGGCGGGGCTCGACGCGGCGAGCAGGGACAGGATCTCGGCGTCGGGCTCGCCGGCGGTCGCGGACCGCTGGTACGCGGCACACAGGGCGGGGGCAAAACGTCCGCACGCGCCGCCCGCCGTCCCCGCCGCGGAGGCGAAGAGCCGCCCGGCCCAGAGCTTCTTGAACACTCCGGGCTGGCCTCCGGCGGCGTTGGGAAACAGGGCCTGAGACAGGTCGCTCCAGGTGATGTCCGCGCCGACCGCGTCGACGCGATGGTCGTAGGCGGCGAGCAGCAACGCCAGGCCGCCGCCGTACGACGAGCCGGCCACGCCGACGCGCGGATCGCCCGGCGCATCGGTGACCACCTGCGGCAGCGTCGCGAGATACGAGAGCAGCGCGCGCGCGTCCGCGATCTCGTACGCCGGCGCGTCGAGGTGGACGAGGCCGTCGGATCGACCGAAACCGCGTGCGGTGTACGCCAGGACGACGTAGCCATGGTCCGCGAGCGAGCGCGCCTCGGAGTCCAGGTCCGTCTTTGACCCGCCGAAGCCGTGGGCCAGAAGCACGGCGGGTGCGGGAGTCGCCGCAGGGAAGTAGAGGGTCGTGTCGAGCCGGACGGGGGCGCCGGCCTCCGGCGTGCCCGTCACGAACTGGCTCCGGACCTCGATCGGGGGGGCCGATCTCGCAGTCGCCACCACCGCCACCCCGGCGGCGATCAGCACGGCCACGACCGCGGTCCCCCAGCGCAACCGCATCCGCCGTCGGCGGCTCACGATGAGTGGTCCACCAGAACGCCTTGCTGCTCTCCGCGCACGAGGTTCCGTTCTGCAGGCACTTCGGGAGTGCTGTGGCCCTTGGAAGCGCGAGTGTATTCGATCCGATCGAGCCCCACCTGAAGTCGGGAACCCGAGGTGGGTAAGGCCGACGATGACTCCGATCCTCGGGTTCGGCCGCCGTCGAGGCTGTCGCAGGCGCGCACGATCGGGTTGCAGAACAGCGCGATCGGGTCGGGAATCGACGTCGGTACCCGGTCGCCCATTCAGGTGCGTGGCACGCCGCGGGCCCGCCCGACGCCGAACGGGGCAGCTCAGAGTCGTCGTCGGGTGACAGCGCGCAACGGTCGTCAGGTACCGGGGGTCGTCGGTGTGCAGCCTGGCGGCCATGCCGGCTGAAGGTACTATGCGGTGACTCTGCTCGGTCGCGGACCGTGGGGTCATCTCGCGCCGCGCGTTCCGCTCGCACGGACAGCTGCGGCCACCGGCCACACGGTCACCGTCACCGTCACCGTCACCGGTACCAGGTCGCAACCGCACAGGGTGGGGAATTCCGCTTGGCCACCAGCGGAGACTTCCGCTTGGCCATTGACAAGGGTCTCCGGAAACCCCGGGAGGAATTCGGCACGGAGGTGTGGCTGAGGGTGACCTCGGAAGAGTCGGGCCAGGATTCACAAACACGTCCGGCTAGAAGGCTCGTATACTCCTGCGCAGCGCAGCGGAAAGATCGGCGTGAACGCCTACGCAGTACGACCGTTCACCGGAAGATCCCCGAAAGCTGACGAAGGGACCCGTCGTGACGCGGATTCAGAGAGCCGTAGCCGGTGCAGCATTCGCGGGCTCCGTCCTGCTCATCGTCATGGCGGCTCTGGTCGTCACCTTCAAACCACAGACGACCTACCCCTACGACGGGTACGGGGTCAACCGACTGCTCGACCAGCTCGTCCGCGACCTGAACGCCAAGGACGCCCCAGCCGTGGCCGTCCTCGTTGCCGGCGAAACTCGGACCAGCAATGGTCCGCCCAGCGGTGGCGACGATGAAGCAGCTCGCGCCTGGATTGACCAGTACGGGGGACGTGGGCTTCAGAACGCCACGTACCAGTGGCGTCGTGACTCTGTCGACGCCATGCTCGCCGAGGTCAAGGTCACTGCGGTCGCCGCCGCCGGAGAGCGGGTCGAGATGTGGCTCACGGTCTCCGGATCCACCATGGATCACTCCCAGACGGAATCCCTTGCCGCCTCGATCAGCGGCCCGGAGCAGGACACGGGTGTCGGAGCACCGCCGCTGACCGCGATCTCGGCGCTCGACCGCGCCACGGACCCCAGGAGGACGTGGGCGGCGGCGGCTGGGTGGACAGGTGCGGCCTGTCTGCTCTTCGGCGGCGTGGTCGCGACCGCGGGTGCCGGACGGTCCAGGCGCAGGCGCCTACCGCAATCGGCGTCCGAGGAACCGGTGGCATCTGGCGAACGGTGAGCGTCAGTCAGTGATGCTCTGCGTCAGCATCCTCTGGGCGTCATCGCGCTGACCCCCCCAATGTTTGAAAAGGCGGACGCGACCTCTGCGCACAGCAAGTACGCGGGTCGTCTGCTTGTGGTCGCGAGTGCGGGCGAGAGTTGCTATGTACGACGTCTACACCCTTGACGCTGTAGTTGAGGGTGAGGTCGGTGCCGGGGTACTTGGTCTCGGTGGCGGTGAGTTCGGCGGCCAGTGCGGCGAGGGCTCGGCTGCGTCGGGGGGCTGAGGCGGGTCGAGTCGCAGGTACTGGGTGGTGTCGATGATCTGCAGGTCCCCGGGCAGGGTGAATGCCTCGCGCAGCAAGGCCCGGCCTTCGTCGGCGCCGCAGGACTAGTGCGGGCGCAGCAGCCGGGCCAGGGCACTCTCGGCGTTGTAGGCGCTCAACCGGATCGCGTGGGTCAGGAGTTTGCGTTCGGTCTCCAGCAGCCGGGAGCCTGGCCGGACCGCGGCCAGCGGTAGGTGGCTGGGGGACGCCCGAGAGGCGTCCTGGGCCGCGTCGAGTGCGGTGTTGGCTTCGATGAGTTCTTGGCCCGGTGCGGGGTCGACGGTCGCTGTTCCGCCGCTGCCGGGCCGGCGGGCCGCGACCGTCGCGGCGTCGAGGTCGTCGCCTTGGTCGGCGTACCTGTCCAACCCGTCCAGCGCTTCGGCTCTCCACCCGGAGCCGTAGCCAGTATGCGAACGGCACCGGACCTGTGACAGCTCACTACGGCCACATCTTGACGTGCGTCAACAGGGGTGCACGCCGCCTGGCCGACGGCGGCAGCAATGAAACGAGCCCCGGAGGTGATCCCGGGGCTCGTTTCGCCTGTCGTACCGGCTGTCGACGGTGAGTCAGGACTTCAGTCGTCTCAGAAGGTCTCGGTCACCGGAGCACTGCTCGTGTTCGAGTAAGTGACCCGCTTCGCCAGGTGGCCGTTCGCGCCGAAGACGAGAACCATCGACGTGTGCGCGCCGATCGCCTGGTTGTAGGTGACCTTCTGGTCCGCGGCGATGGTCACGGCGCACCCGCTGGCGCCGGTTGCATCCGTATTGAGGCGCACCGTGCAGTCCTGGGCGGTGTCACCGATGTTGAGGAGCATCACCGAGGTGCGGCCGCGGTCGACCGAACCGTAGGCGCGGATCGCGCCGGGGACACTGGAGGTGCCGTCCGCATAGCGGCCGCTGAAGTTCTGCGACACCATCTGCATGTGCAGATACGTCGAGCGCGGCGTCATGTCCGAGTTGAGAAAGCCGTAGTCGGTCGGCCCGCACGGATTGTCCGTCGACTCCAGCATCGACCACGTCGCGGCGTACGTCGCGCCGTACTTCATCGCCGCACCGTAGACCTGAGCGAAGAACTGGCCGTTATCCCACTGGCAAACGAGCGCACCATTCCACTGGTTGAACTCACCGATGCCCCACTGCAGCGCGTCGGTTCCGTGACGGTCCTTCTCCGCGTTGACGCGGTCCACGGCCACCTTGGCCTTCTTGAACCGATCGACCAGGTCGTTGACGGCGTCCGTCGTCAGGTTGATGTCCATGTTGCCCCACTGCGGGTAGCGGTGGAACGACACACCATCGATGTAGTAGTGGTTGTGCGCGTCCTTGCCAGTGATATCAGCGCTGCCGCCGAGCAGATCGGCGTACATCGTGTCGAGCCAGTCACACTCGTCGGGCGCGAAGATCTGAATGTTCGAGTCGACGTCCTTCATGGCGGACGAGTTAGCCTTGACGTATCTCGCGACGGTCTGGGCTAGTGCATCCAAGTCCGACGGTTGTCCGCTGTTGCACCACGGCTCATTGCCGATATTCCAGTACTTCACGGTGTTGTGGGTAGTGACGTTGAAATAGCGGACGAGGTCTGCTGCGGCGACGGGGTCGTTCCCCGTCACCTGAATCATCGGCTCGGCGCCGATCGCCTTGATCTCATTCACCCACGTCTCGAGCTGCGCCGTCGACGGCATGTCTCTGTACGCGTTGCCGCCGATGCGCACAAGCTTGAGGCCCGCACCCGCGCTCGCCTGGAACACGGCGGGGCTGGGGTTGTACCACGCGTTGTTGCCGACGAGGAGTGGGCTGATCTGCAGGCCTTTGTCAGACTCGCCGGCGGGCTGGGCGACCGGCCGGCTGGCGGGTTGGGCCTGCGCGTCGCCGGCGGGCTGGGCGACCGGTGGGTTGGCGGTTTGGGCCTGCGCGCTCGTGGACAGAAGGCCGAGCACGAGAGCCGCGACGGCGAGAGTCGTCGTCGTGATCTTCCATGTCCCGGAGCGCAGCGCCCGAAAGAGCAGAAGTGGCATTAGAAATTCCGATCATCGATGGATGAATTGATGCTGGCTGTTTGCCCATAACGTGCCGATGGAATGCACCGGCTTTGGATTGCGTCAAGACACCAGATGATCGTCCTGACTTGCTCACTTCGTCGCGATCTGGGGTGTCGCGTCGCATGGACCTGTGGCGATGCTCGCGTTGAGGTACGTCACGAATGCACGCCAGCAGTCAGCCTTCTGCTCCACCGACGTGCAATTGACCGTAGTCTTTCGGTGCAATTTCTGGTGCTCGTCAGAGAGCTCGGCCGCTTCGTAATCAATTGTGCCGAACAGGTTCACGTCGAGCGCGACCTTAGCCTTCGGGTCCGCAGCGGTAGCGCTTCCACCACTGCGGCACGGCTAGCAGGCGATCGCGAGAAGTGAGTTCGCGTTGACCACAGCGAGCGGCGCGATTGTCCTACTACTTTTTTTGCGCATCGAACCCTCTTTCGGCCTCAGCACTGAGACCCTCGCGCCCGGAAGACGACCCTGGTCGCCGGGAGATATAGAAAGCACCCGTGTGACTGTGGGAGCGATCTCACCTCGTCGTCTTCAGTATGTGTACTTGCCACGGATACGTCAACCTGAACCGCCGTGATCGAGTCGCTACTGGGTGCTTCTCGATCCGGGGTGTGGCGCCAAGACCTTTGCAAAGTCGGGCCTGGTGCGGGTCAGTGGGGTGACGCGCCGCGATACCGTCGACGGACTCCTCGCCGCCGGGCGTTGATCTGGCTCGCATCGGCCGTCGGAGCGCGGGTCACCCTCGTGCCCGTTGCCGCTCCTGCGCCGCTGGCACAGCCAGCTGCCGCCACTGACTGGATCGGTGGCCTGTTGTCAGCAGGCGTACGAGGCCAGAGCCGCACAGATCGCCGCGATGCTGCCGCTGGCCGGAAGTGGCTCGAGCTGTCGTGGACGTGGTGGGACGGCACGAACCTGCCGATGGCACCGGCCGAACAGACCGTCTCCGTTGCCGCCGACAGGTTGTCGCGAGGGTCCTTCTCGAGCTGACACGCTGAGGGCGGGGGTCGATAGCCGAGCGTGAGCAGCAGGTCGTGTACAGCGGTGCCCAGGACGTCGTCGGCGACGAGTGCGGGCGTTGCGCAGGGCCGTGGATCAGGCGGGTGCTGGAGGTCTCGTCGATCGTGGTGAGGAGGTCCGTGATCTGGCCGCGCAACGTGTCGGCGGCTGGAAGCAGAGGGCCGTTCCAGGTGGACAGGTCGCGGGGAGACGGAGGCCGACCACGGCTACCTCGACGACGTCTCATCCGCCGAGGTAGCCGTGTTTCTTGCGCCTAGACGGTCGCGACTGTCGTGGATGCTCGGTACTCGCGCCAGCCGCCGTACGCGGTGATGTCCGGGTGCTGCACGGCACGCTCACGCTCGTACAGGATGCCCGGGACCAGCCGCCCGTCGGCCAGGCGAACCGGCCCGCGATACAGACCGGTCGGCTCACCCTCGATGACCTTGAGCAGCACCTCGATCGGCACCTGGTAGAGCTCGCCGCTGATCGACGCGCCCTCCTCGCCGTCGTCCACCGCGTACATGCCGGGGTGGACGTCGCCGATGCTGTGCACACGGTAGCGCGGGGCCGTCGCGACCTCCTCGATGAACTCCGCTCCGTCAAGGTTCGGGTGCAGCTCCAGGCCGCGCATGAGCGTGCCGTTCACGAAGAGGATCCCGTCGTCGAGCTCCGTCGTCTTCTCGTTGCGGGCGCTCCAGCCGAAGCCCACGAGGATCGCGGCGAGGAAGGCGTAGCCGAGGCTCACGGACGGCGATGCGTTGAGTCCGATCTCGTTCGCGTTGATGAGACCGACGAACGACAGCGCAGCACCGAGCCCGGCCGCGATGGCCGCGGCGTACATCTTGCGGTCGATGACGAAACACGTGATCGCGGCGAGCACGACGCCGACCAGCACCGCACCCTGACCCAAGAGCTTGAGGCCGTCGTAGATCACGCCGTTGTCGACGAGGGTCGAGAGACCGACACTCTGGGCGTTCGTCCCTGCCGCCGCCAGCGCGTTGTCGATCTGCCCCGTCGCCCACTGGGCGATGTTCGGCAGCAGCGCGATGACAATCGCCGGGGCGTACCGCTTGGCACTGACGTTGAACGCCTGAGCGCCGATGACGAGACCGATGTACAGCAGGACAGGCACGAGCGCCTGCATCGGGAACACCGCGAGGAACGTGCCGATCAGCCCGGTGAAGCAGACCACCGCGACCACGATGCCGGTGGCGAGCGAGTACCCGATGCGACCACCGACCTGCTTCCAACCCGGGTGGCCGATGTACACGGCCGGCGGGAAGGGGGAGCCGAGGAAGGATCCAACGATGGCTCCCAGGCCGTCGGCAGCGAGGACCTGGCGGACCGAGTAGCGGTCACCGGCGGCAGCTGCGGACTCGACGTTGGTCATGCCCTCGGTGAAGTTGTAGATGCCCAGGGGGATCGCCGAAGCGAGCAGCGGGGCGATGTCCTTCAGACCCGTGAGCACGTCGCCGGTCGGGAACGGAAGGTGCCCGGCGAGGTTCGCGATGGAGTCCGAGACTGCGCTGGGCTCGAGTATGCCGCTCCAGCCGAGAGCGACGCCGATCCAGGCCACCGCCGTCGCCATGACGACCGCGAGCAGCCCGACGGGCGCGTTGAACGGCATCCGTCGGTTGCCGAGCCAGCCCACGAGGATGAAGGCCAGCGCGATGAACGCGATCCAGGGGGCTTGCCACATCTGCGCCGCGGGCCTCATCGCGATGAAGGTGACGGAGATGCCGGCGAGCGATCCGAGCAACGCGGCTCGCGGTGTGACCTTGCGGATCCACGGGCCGAACACGGCGCCGAGCAGGATGATGCAGCCGATGATGAACGCCCACGCGAGGCCGGCGCGCCACGCCTTCATGGCGTCGCCCGACTGCAGCAGCACGGGCAGCATGACGACGAACACCACGATGAACGTGTGCGGGACGCTCGGGCCGTACGGCAGGGCGGTCACGTCCGTGCGGTTCTCGCGCTTGGCCAGGCGACGCGCGAGGATCGAGTACCAGATGTTGCCGAGCGGCAGAGCGATTCCCAGCGCGGGCAGGATTCGACCGTAGACCGTCGCACTGGGGATCTTCACGACCGCGAGGCACAGGCCGGTCAGGACGATGACGTTCAGCAGGACGTTCGTGCCGAGACCGAACAGCCCGTTCCAGTCGCCGGGTACCCACCACTTGATCGCGGCAGGCTTCTGGTCGCCGCGCCGGGTGGCGGCTGTGTCGACGGAGGTCATGACGCGTCCTTCCGGGAGTTGGTGCTCGCTGCGAATGCCCTGAGCAGGTCGACCGAGGAGGCGACCCAGCCCACGATGCCGCCCTGGGCCTTGAACATGGCCAGGGCGGACTCGTGGAACTCGGGGAAGTAGGACGCGGTGCAGTCGGACAGGATCAGGCACTCGAACCCGCGGTCGTTCGCTGCGCGGACGGTCGACTGGACACAGACCTCGGTGGTGACGCCGGTCACGACGAGCTGCGTGATCCCGCGCGCGCGCAGGATCGTCTCAAGGTCGGTCGCGTAGAACGAGTCCTTGCCAGGCTTGTCCAGGACAACCTCGCCCACGGCGGGTGCGAGCTCAGGGATGATGGCGTGGCCCCGCGAGCCACGCACGAGCAGGCGCCCCATGGGTCCCTCCTCGCCGATGCGCAGCGACGGGTTGCCGCGGTCCCGCTTCGCAGGGAACAGATCGGTGAGATCGGCTCGGTGCCCCTCGCGGGTGTGGATGATCGTGCTGCCGATCGCACGGAATGCGGCGAGCACTGCCCGCGTGGGCTCGATGGCGGTGCGCAGCCGCGACACGTCGTTGCCGAGCGACTCGCCGAAACCGCCGGTCTCGACGAAGTCGCGCTGGAAGTCGATGCACAGCAACGCCGTCGTTGCTGGGTCGAACTCGAACGGATGGGGTTCTGCGGGAACGGTGATCATGGTGTCTCCTCTTCGGCGCGTGCGGGTGGGAGCAGGGAACTGCTCTGCTGCAGCGCGGGCTTCTGTGCCCGAGGAGCAGACGTGGGTGCCGGCGCGGCCCGCGAGCGCGTCGCGCAGTCGGGGCAGGGACGTGATGACGGCTCGCCGACCGCCGTCGTGCAGGAACTGCAGGGCCGAGGCGACCTTCGGGCCCATCGACCCGGCCGGGAACTCCCCCGCGTCGAGGTACCCCTGGAGCTCATCGGCGTCGACCTCATGGAGCGCCCGCTGCGCGAGGGTCCCGTAGCCGACAAAGACGTGGTCGACTCCCGTCACGAGCACGAGGGTGTCCAGCTCGATGGTTGCGGCGAGCAGGGCTGAGGCACGGTCCTTGTCGATCACGGCATCGACGCCGTGCCAGCCGTCGTCGTCGCGAGCCACCGGGATCCCGCCACCACCCGCGGCGACGACGACCGCGATCTGCGACAGTGCGCGGATCTGCTCGGCCTCGAGGATGCGCTGCGGCTGCGGACTGGCGACGACTCGACGGAACACACCCGGGCCCGTCTCGGCGATGGCCCACCCCTCCTCGGTGGCCCTTACCCGGGCCACGTCCACCGTCATCTGGGAGCCAATGGGTTTGGTGGGCGTCTCGAACGCCGGGTCGCCCGGGTCGACCTCTGCGTGGGTGAGGACGGCGACGCTACGCGCGGAGAGGCCGAGGCGGTCGAGTGCGGTGTCGATCGCGAGCGCGAGCATGTGGCCGATGCCGCCCTGCGAGTCGGCGACAGCGAGCCACAGCGGTAGGTCGGGCAAGCCTTCGACGGCCGAGTCGGGCGCGACAAGTTCGCCCCGGCGCAGGATGAACCCGACCTGCGGTCCGTTGCCATGGGTCACAACGACGGTCCAGCCGTCGGCGACCAGGTCGGCGACCTGCTCGGCGAATTGGGCCGACCGCTTGAGCTGGAGCGAGATGGACCCTGGCTCGCCATCGAGGACGAGGGCGTTCCCGCCGATCGCGATCAGCGCTGTGCGACTCATCGCGAGTCCCGGGCGTGGCGCAGGCCAACGGCGGCCTTCAAGAACACCTCGCTGGGGGCCGAGACGACACCGGCTCCGATCTGCCCGACACCGGCCTCGCGGTGCGCGATACCGGTGTTGATGACCGGCAGCATGCCCGTGTCGAGGACCTTGAGCACGTCGATGCCGCTCGGGGTTCCCGTGAAGTTCAACGGCGGGAGCATGTAGGCCGGGTGCGGGCCCAGGGTGATGCGGCGCATCGAACGGGTCGTGGCCAGGGCGTCGTCGGGCGTGCCGCCGACGAACTGCACGATCGCGGGCGAAGCCGCCATGGCGAAGCCGCCCAGGCCGAGTGTCTCAGTGATCGCCGAGTCGCCCAGGTCGGGGTTGGCGTCCTCGATACCGAATCCTGGGAAGAACAGGCCGTCGGCGGGACCCACGGGGGCGGTGAACCACTGCTCACCCGTCCCAGCGACACGCAGCCCGAACTCGACACCGTTGCGGGCCATGGCCGTCACCAGCGTGGAGTTCTCGATGCCGATGGCGGCGTCCATCGCGAGCTTGGCGCCGGCCATCGACATGTTGAGCACGAAGTGGTCGTTGCCCGCCAGGAACTCGAGCACCTCGATGCCGTGCGGGAGCGCGGCGATCGTCGGAGCGAGCCGGCGCGTGAGCAAGCTCGTCGCGGCGACATTGCGGTTGTGCCCCTCGTCACCCATCGCGAGCGCCTGGCCGATGAGCGACGTGATGTCAATCGGCCCGAAAGCCTCGAGAGCGGCGTCGAGCACCGGCCCGAGCGTGTCACGCATCCAGCGCAGCCGGGTGACGACCTCCTCGTCGAAGGCGCCGAAACGCAGAACCTTGCCCAGCCCCTCGTTGAGGGACGCGAACGCGCGACGCTCGCCGTCCGCCACGACGAGCACCGGCATCGACGGGGAGATCACCCCGGCCATCGGACCGACGGCGCTGCGGTGGTGGCACGGCGCGAGCTCGACCTGACCGGAGCGCAGAAGCTGCTCGGCCTCGGCGGGCGTCGCAGCCCACCCCTCGAACAGGCTGGCCCCCATGAGCGCGCCGACCATCGGCCCGCACATCCGCCCAAAGTCGAGCGGCGGCCCGGCATGCAGCAGGACCTTGCCCTCACCCATGCCCGCGATGACCTCACGGGCCGGACGCACCGCGACCAGTCGCGGTCGCACCGCATGCACCGCAGCGATCGCGCGACGGTTCGCGTCGTGAGTGATCTCGTCGTCCAGGCTCACGGCGATCTCGGCGACGTGCGCGTCACCGAAGGCCGGCGGGCGCCAATCGAGCTGAACGACGTCAGCGGCAGGCACCCCGTCGACGATGAGGGGCAGCCCCGCGTTCAGGACGCGGATACCTCCGGTGATCATGCGTGCTCCTTCGAGGTCGGTGCCGGGGCCCCGAGCGGGGCGGCGGTCGCGCAGGCAGCGGCATAGCGCGCGGCTGCGGCGTTGGTCAGGAACAGGACGACACCGGCGTCACGCAGCAGCGAGCGCTGCGCGGCGATGTCCTGCGGGTCGCCCACTGTGCCGCACACCGAACCGATGACAACGAGGTCGCGTCCGTCCGCGGCAGCCGCCGCACGCGCAGCGCGAGCGGCTTCGGCGAGCGGGGTGCCAGGGTCGACCGACGCGCCGTGACCGAGCACCAGGTCGATGAGCAGGACTCCCACGTCGGCGCGGGAACCCGCCTGCACCACCCTCGAGGAACGCTCCGCCGGGTCGATCATCGGGTGGGGGCGGCCAACGGTGTACTCGTCGTCGCCCAGGTCGAGGATCTCGTGCTCCACGCCGGCGCGGTCCAGGATGATCTTCGCCTCAGACGCGAGCGTGCCGCCCGTGTACAGGCCGAGCACCGTGCCGGTGACCAGGGTCGGAGCAAGGGCGCTGCCGGGTTGGTCGACCTTCAGCGGGTGGCCCGCGAGCTCGGCAGCGGCGATCGCGCCACCCTCGAGCGTGCCGCGGACGACGACGGGCCCGTCGGAGTCCTCAAGACCCAGCAGGCAGGCCACGGCTGGCTTGCCAAGCGTCGCGAGCCGGGCGAGGACGCGCTTGGCGACCTCGGGAGCCGGGGGCTTGGACACGAGCACGATGACCTCGGTCGCGTCGTCCGCAGCGACCATGTCGAGCGCCAGGTCGGTCATCACACCGCCGACCGTCGAGCTCAGGTCCCGGCCGCCGACACCGATGAGCTGGGAGACGCCGCAGCCGGCAACGTCCAGCAGGCACGAGATCTCCTGGGCGCCGGTGCCCGACGCCGCCACGATCGCCACCGAGCCGCGGGCGACGACGTTCGCGAAACCGAGCGGGACACCGTCAAGGATCGCCGTGCCGCAGTCGGGCCCCATGAGCAGCAGGCCGCGCTCGACCGCGAACGCCTTGAGCCGCACCTCGTCCTCGATCGAGACGTTGTCCGAGAAGCAGAAGACGTGCAGCCCGTGACGCAGCGCCTGCTCGACGACCGCTGGTGCGTAGGTGCCGGGGGTCGAGATCGTCGCGACGGTCAGCCCGTCGTCGAGGGCCAGGCCCTCGACGATGGTCTGCGGTGCCTGCTCGGTCCGGGCACCGCCACGCACCTCGGCAGCTGTGAGACCGGCCTCGGCCGCGTCTAGCGCCTCGGCGGCGACGTCGGCGTCGACGGCGCGCACGACCAGCACGAGGTCGTCGGGTGCGACCGCGAGGTCCGCGGGGCGCATGTCTGACCGCTCGAGGATCTCGATGTTGCCCGGGGTCGCCATCACCGCACCCACGCGAATCACGCCGGCACGCTTCTCGGTAGCCGCGGCGAGTGCCATGAGTGCAACTGAGTCGCGGTAGAGCCGCGGGAGCACCCGGGCGATGAGAAAGGTGGAATCTAGCGCAGCCATGCGCTCCTCCTGAGGTCGTTGGGAGATGAGGGACATGGGTCGAGAAGAAGTGCGGTCGGCGAGCGGTCCCGCAGGCTGGAGGTCGCCGCGCCCACCACGCCAGCCGTGTGGTCGAGTCCGGACGTCGCACCCCACGTCCTGGCGTGCTCAACGGCCGCCGGCGCAAATTGCACGTCAGCGAGCGCTGCGACTATCCGGTGCACGTGTTCGGAGTAGCAACCGTCCGAGGCTGCGGCGAGGTCGTGCCGCGACGCCGCGGTCGTGCGACTGAGAAGCGCGGGAAGGTGACGAGAGAGGCGTGCATGGGCGTCGACGTGCGTAGCCGAGAGCGTGGCCAGGACGCCGACGACGACGTCGTCCCCCGCCGGCGTCGTCCCCGGACCCGAGCCGACGAGGCGCAGCAGCAGCCCGCGCAGGGCCAGCTCGTCACCAGCGAGCGCCGCGTGTGCGAGAGGTTCCGCGAGGGCTCGTTGCGGTCGGGGGTCCATCAGGGGGTCCGCGACCGAATGACGGTCCGCCGCAGCGAGCCGGACCCGCAGCTCGGCAACCGCCCTGGCGTCGAGCCGAACACTGCGCAGCCGCAGGTCGACCACGACGATCTCGGGCGGCGGGCTCTGCGCCCAGCGCCGCAGATCGAGTGTGCCTACGCCCGGAGCCACGCGGCGAGCCAGGTCCAGGAGATCGGCAAGCTCGGCATCGTCCGGGAGGCAGACGCCCCCAGGGACAAGCCCGCGCTCCTGCGAGGTGATCGCCACGAGGTCGACGGCGGCCTTACTCCCGATCTCGGCGAGGATCAGCGACGATTGTCCGACATGGACGACCCGGAAGACCTCCACAGCCCAGGGGGGCGTGCCGCGCGAGATCCGCACGCGGCGCGGAACCTCGGCTACAACGGCCTCATCACCGACTGGCATACTGTCAATGTAGGGGTGGTCCCGCAGGACGCGCAGCGTCCGCATCGGACCCTGTCCTGGCCTGCAGTTGTCCCTTTCGGACGAGGGAGTGGAGCGTGAGCTCAGTCACCGTACGCGAGATCATGACGTTGGCCGTCCTGGGTGGGACCTCGGTCCTGGGTGGCGCCGGTGGGCTCGACCGCCTCATCTCCGGCGTCAACGTCATGGAGGTGCCGGACATCGAGCGGTACGTCAAGGCAGGGGAGCTGCTCCTCACGACGGGGTACTCGGTACGTGATCGGCCTGAACGTCTCACGGAGCTCATCGGTGAGTTCGCGGCCCGCGGCCTCGGGGCTCTGGCCATCAAGCCGACCCGCTACCTGCACGCACTGCCCGAGGGTCTGGTCGCCGAGGCCGACCGGCTGGACTTCCCGCTGCTCGCCATGCCGGACCACACGTCCTTCAACGACGTCATCAGTGCGGTCCTCGCCATCGTGCTCGCCGAGTACGGCGCCGAGCCGGGCGACGCCGAGGCGATCCGCGAGCGCCTGACCGGAGTGGCGCTGGCGGGTGGCGGTCTCGATGAGATCGCCCGCACGCTGGCGGGTGCACTCGACCGCAACGTCAGCATCGTCGACCCGGAGACCGTGGTGCTCGGCCGCGGGTTCCCCCTGACGGGCATCCGCGACGTCACACCCGAACCGGGTGAGTCGCCGCAGCCGTGGGCGTTCCCGATCACGGTCGCCGGTGCCCAGCGCGGGCGCATCATGGTCGGCGGTCGCGCCGAGCCCACACTCGGCCAACGACGACTCATCCGGCAGTCCTGCTTTGCGGCCGGCATGCACATCGCGCAGGCTCTCGCCAGCCTCCAGCTCGACCGGCGCATGGGGGTGCTCTTCCTCGAGGAGCTGGTGAGCGGCTCGCACCTCGATGAGCAGTTCGTGCGTCAGCGGGCGCGGCTCCTCGGATGGGACCTGACGACCCCGCACGTCGTCGTCCTCGCCCGCTGCGACACTGCGCTTCCGGACGGACCGATCGCAGTCGAGGCGGCTCGAGTCCTCTCGCGGGAGACGCTCGCGTGGTCACGCGGTCAGGAGGTCGTGGCCATCGCGCCGCGCAACGCGCTCGACTCCCCATCGGTGCGAACAGACCCGCTCGACGATCCGGCGCAAGCCTGGCGCTCGGCCCTGCTGCAGCTCGGTGCGACGCAGGCTGTGGTCGCCATCGGATCCGTCGCGTCCGAGCCGGCCGCCCTCGCCACGAGCCACCAGACCGCCCGCGCGGCACTGAGCATCGCCAGGGCAACGGGGCGCACGGTGGCCTGGCACGAAGATCTCGCGGTCGAACGGCTGATGCTCACAGTCCCGCCCGTCGAGCTGCGCGCGTTCGTGGACCAGGCGATCGGCCCCCTCGTGGCCCACGACGCCGAGCACTTCGGCAACCTGTGCCGCACTCTCGAGGAGTTTCTCGGGGTCGGCAACGGCGCCGAGGCTGCCCGGCGCCTGTTCATCCACTACAACACGATGAAGCACCGCATGGCACGGATCGCCGACCTGCTCAGGGTCGACCTCCGCGAGCCCCAGGTCCGGCTGACGCTCGCGCTCGCACTGGAGGTGCGCAAGCTTGTGTGACGACCGTCCGGGCGGCCCGGGCGTCACGTCATCCCCGCGGGGTCCGGGGAGGGTCACGTCGTCCAGGGTCGGACTGATCGGGTCCCCGGTGGACACATAGAGCTTGATGACAAGCTCGCCCCGGTGGATCGTCGCCGGGACCCGCACCCGCAGACCGGAGTAGTCGTCTTCGTCCCGGATTGCTTCGATCTTCACATTGGTGAGGTCGAGCACGAGCCGGTCATCAGCGTCGACTGCAGCAATCGCGGCGACGACGTCTCGCAGGTGCCGGTTGTCGAGCTCAAGACCGAGTGCCTGGATGTCGATGTCAGAGGTTGGCCGGCGCAGCTGGTATGCGGCCAGCAGCACCCCACCCTAGAGCGCGAAGCCCTTGGCGTACGGCGTCAGTGACGGTCGCGCAAGGACCCTCTCGAGCCCGTACAGCTGAGGACTTCCTCAAGGCTCCGGCGACGCGTCCGGGCGATACTGGCGGTACCCGGGCCCGGCGGGCTCCCGGTCATCTCCACGACCGACACGACACGGGCAGACCTCAGTGCAGCGTTCCGCGTCCAGATGTACAGCCGAGGGCCGGTCGAGCCGTGGGCACTCGTGCGCCGCGGTCCGCCCGGGGTTGACACAGTCGATCTTGAGTCTTTGGGTGCGCCCAGGAGAGTCACGCTCAGTCGAGACCTCTGGCTCCAGCCACTGTCTACGACCCGCTGCCTTCGATTGGCGGTCGTCGCTCGGCCCGATCAGGGGCCGAGCGTGCCGATCGGGATGACGTGCACACCGTCGGGGCGCCTGTACCCGAACCCGGTCGAGGTGATCACGGCTAGGGCTGCCGGTGCGCCGACCTTGGTCGTGTCGACCTTGGCGGCGAACGCGAGCAGGGACGCCGCACCGGTGTCGACCTGCCCGACGCCGAGCTTGACCTCGAACGCGGCCCAGC
>JABBOW010000144.1 GCA_012927595.1 Cellulomonas sp. | reverse complement strand
GACGTGGTGCAGCTCGACGACGCCATGGCGGACCTGCTCGTGTCGCTCGGCGCCGAGGTGGCCGCCGTCGCGCGTGGCAGGGACGGCGTGTGGGTCGAGACGAAGCCCACGGCCGTCGTCGTGCACACACGGCTCGCCCAGGACGACGTGGCCCGGCTCGCCCAGGACGAGGCGCTCGAGGTCGGCGCCCGGCTCGGCAGGAACGTGCTGCACGGCAAGGACGTCGTGGAGATCTCGGTGCTCCACGCGAGCAAGGGCGACGCCGTGACCGCGTTGCGCACCGAGCTCGGTGCGAAGGTCGTCGTGTACGTGGG
The DNA here is from genome assembly GCA_012927595.1 of Cellulomonas sp. GTDB lineage: Bacteria > Actinomycetota > Actinomycetes > Actinomycetales > Cellulomonadaceae > Cellulomonas_A. Next base: position 16,724 of record JABBOW010000144.1, on the reverse strand, counting down.
CGACGACGTGACCGACGAGCACGCGTTCGCCGCCCTTGGACCCGACGACGTGACGGTCAAGGTCGGTGCGGGCGAGACGATCGCGCAGTACCGGGTCGCAGGGCCGGACGAGGTGGTCGAGGCGCTCACGGCACTGGTCGCTGCCCTCGTCGGCGCGACGTCCTCCTGACCGCCGGGTAGATTTCATCCCATGACACTGCGGGGAGGGCTACGAGACGTCGTGCGCCACGACGACGATGGGTCGCCCCCCGCGCCCCCCGACGACGGGCCTCGGGCGACGGCCGCAACGCGAGCAAGGCGCTGGTGGCCGATCGCAGTCGGGGTCGTCGCCGTGCTCGCCGTGACGCAGGCCACGCTCGCGACCCGCGACCGCAGCCACCTCAGCCGGATCCAGGCGCGGCCGGGCGTGGCGCATACGACGGACGCGGCGGTGACCGAGAAGTGGCGCCGCGACGTGCCAGGCAGCATCGAGCTCGCGCAGTCCGCGACGGTGGTCGACGGCCGGTGGGTCGGTGCAGCGGTCGCCGCGGACGGCACCCAGACGCTCCAGGCGATCGACCCGGAGACCGGAGCGACGACGTGGTCGACTGTGCTCGCCGGACCGGAGCCGGCTCCGACCGGCGCCCTGCTCCCTACGCCGACGTGCGGCCTCGACCGGCCGACCGGCACAGCCTCGGACTCCCCCGCGCTCCTGTGCCTCGTCCTGGCGGGGTACGCGACGCCGGGCGGCAGCGCCTCCTCGACGTCCCCGGAGCCCAGCAGCGCCCGGATCGTCGTCGTCGACCCCGCGACGGGCGCCGTCACCGCCGAGCGGGCCGCGGCGCCGTCGTCCGTGCTGGCGGTCGACGCCGAGGTCGCCTACGTCGCGGAGGTCACGGCGGACGGGTTCGGGCTCGTCACCGCGACGGACCCTCGAACGGGCGCGAGCCGCTGGACGTTCAGGACCCCCCAACCCCTGCAGGTCACCCCAGGCCAGCCGCTCCACGTGCGCCTGAGCGCGGCCGACGGTCGCGTCCTGATGGGCTCGAAGCAGGGCCCCGCCTGGCTCCTGTCCTCGGACGGGTCGGTGGAGCGCGAGATCACCGACGTCGCCGGGGCGGCGCTCGTCGCCCCCCGCGCGGGCGTCCTCGCGCTGCAGACATGGTCCGGATCGAGCAGTCCGCACCTGAACGTGCTCGCGAGCGACAGTGGCTCGACCGCGGGTCCGACCATCCAGGGTGACGTCGTCACCCCCACCATCGACGACGGCAGTGCGCCCGGTCTGATCTTCACCGGCGGCTCGCACCTGACCGCGTGGGACGCCGCGAGCGGCGCGGAACGCTGGTCCGTCTCGGTGTCGAGCGCGGCGCGCAACCTCGTGCTGCTCGACGGGCGGCTCTACCAGTCCACCGAGATCGGGCTCCGCGCGCTGGACGCGACCAGCGGCGCGCTCCTGTGGCAGAAGCGTGTCCTGATACCGGCGGGCAGCAGCCACCTCCCGACAGTCGTGAGCGACGGCCGCGCCGTGTTCCTGCTCGAGACGGCGTCGACCCGGCGGCTCGTAGCGTTCGACCCGACCGACGGCTCGCGGATGTGGGCCAGCATGCTCCCGGAGGACACCACCGATCTCGCGGTCCTCGGCGGCCGGATCGTGGCCCTGCAGCGCTCGTACTTCCACGGGGACGCGGTCAGCGCGCTCGGATGACCGGCGCGGCGCCGGGTGCCCGCGTAGGTTGCGCACTATGGCGCGGCCTGAGGACATGCACGACGTCGAGATGGACGAGCGCGAGGAGCTCGCCACCTCGATCGTGGCCGCGGCCGCGTCGCGCCTGCGCCGTTCGTGGCCGCTCGCGGCCGGACTTGTCGCCGTCCTCCTCGGCGGGCTCGCCATCACCCAGACGGTCGTCGACGCACGTGAGCGCGCCAGGCTCAGCCGGGTGCGCACCGTCCCGGGTGTCGTGCGGGAGCTCAACGCGTCGGTCCAGGAGCTGTGGCGGTCCGACGCCGGAGCGAGCAGCACTGTGGGCGGCGGCGTGCTCCTGGCCGACCGCTTCATCGGTGGTCGGCTCGACGCCGGCGGGAGCCAGTCCGTCGAGGCGCTCGACGCGCGGACCGGTGCCGCGGCATGGTCGCTCGCGGTGAGTGGCGCCGATCCCACGACCCCCGCCGATGCCGCCCACCCTCCGAAGTGCCTGTCGGCCCAGGGCGTCGTGGTGTGCCTCGTCGTCGACGACTACGCGTCCCTTGTCGGCACGATCGCCCCCACCTCCTCGGCACCTCAGCGGGCGCGGGTCGTCGTCGTCGACCCCCGGACCGGCACGTTGATCTCCGAGCGCGACACCCCGGCCTCGACGACGCTCGCCGTCGAGGCCGACCTCGTCGTCGTCGCCTGGGTCAGCGGTAACGGGCACGGCGTCGTGACGGGGACCGAGCCGCGCACGGGAGAGGTCCGGTGGACCTTCACGACGCCTGCACCGTTGGAGGCCCGCGCGGGTGAACGTCTGGGTCTGGACGTGACCGGCGTCGGTGTCGGGATCATCGTCGGCTCGTGGTCGCAGAAGCTGTGGCTCTTGTCCCCTGACGGCGTGCTGCAGCGCGAGCTCCCTGGCAACGGTGGGTCGACGTGGTTCGAGGTGCCGCGCGTCGGCATGCTCGCGCTGCGGACCGCACAAGGCCCGGTCGGCGCCCGGACGACCCTGCTGGTCGATGGGCGGGACGCCCGGACGTTCGACGGTGATCCCGTGAACCTCTCGGTGGACGACGGGAGCGTCCCGGGTCTCGTCTTCACCGGCGGCACACCGCTCGTCGCATGGGATGCCGCGACGGGCCAGCGACGGTGGGCCAGCGCCGCCGATGCAGGGCGCACGGTCCTGCTGCTCGACGGCACCCTGTACTCCGCGACGCACGACTCGGTCCTCGCGCTCGACGCCGCGACCGGCAAAGTGCTGTGGACCTCACCGGTGCAGCTCAAGTCCGACCTCGCCGTCCCTCTCACAGACGGCAGCGTGCTCGTCGTCGTCGAGCGTGTCCCCACGTCGCACCTCGTGGCGTTCGATTGTGCCGACGGACGCCGACTGTGGGAGGCCGGCCTGCCTGCGAGTGTCGACAACCTCCAAGAGGTGCACGGGCACGCGTTCGGCAGCCGGTACACGACGTCGGGGCTGGAGGTCGTGGCGCTGGGCTGAACCCGACTGCGCGGGCAGCCGTGCGGGGAGCAGTGATCGCCGTCGTCAACTACGACACGTCCTCGCCGACCGGTCGGTCCATGCGCATCGTGGGACACGACGCGTCGTTCGGCACTGCGGCCGACAAGCAGCCCGTGACCCTGTCGGTGGACGACGGCTCGGTCCCGAACCTGCTGTTCACCGTGAGCGAGAAGCTCGTCGCGTGGGACATGACGACCCGGGACATCGCGTGGTCCAGCAACGTCGCGGTCGACACGACCGCCGTCCCGCTCGGCGGCCGGCTCTTCACAAGGCGCTCGGACGGAAAGCTGCTCACGCTCGACGCGGCGACTGGCGCGACCCTGTGGGACCAGCCGGTCGCCGACCTGAAGGCCGACGGCACGCTGCTCACCGACGGACGCTGGATGCTGGCTGCGCAGGTCGGGACGGGGATCGGGCTCACCCTCGTCGCGTACGCACTCAGCGACGGCCACCGCACCTGGGAGACGCCCCGCCCGAAGTCGATCGGCTTCGTGTGGGTGTTCAACCATCAGCTCGTGGGGATCGCCGCCGACTCGAGCACGTCGACCGTGCTCGGCTGATCCGCGCCGGCACAAGTGCCACCGGGGGTCCTGACGTGCGCCGTGCGCGGTATGGCAGGATGAGCCCCGGACCGAGGGTGACGACGCCGCGCGTGGCATCACGCACGATGTCCGGCCCTCGTTCCGTGTCAGCGGCGACACTTCTGGCACCTCTCACTACGGATCGTCCGGCACGTACCTGCCGGTGGAGGGAATCATCATGGCAACAGTCACTTTCGATCACGCGACACGGATCTACCCCGGGACGGAGCGTCCCGCAGTCGACTCGCTCGACCTGCACATCGAGGACGGCGAGTTCCTCGTCCTCGTCGGCCCCTCGGGCTGTGGCAAGTCGACCTCGCTCCGCATGCTTGCGGGCCTCGAGGACGTCAACGCCGGCCGCATCCTGATCGGCGACCGCGAGGTCACTGACGTGCAGCCCAAGGACCGCGACATCGCGATGGTCTTCCAGAACTACGCGCTGTACCCGCACATGTCCGTCGCCGACAACATGGGCTTCGCGCTGAAGATCGCCGGCACCCCGAAGTCCGAGATCCGCTCGCGCGTCGAGGACGCCGCCAAGATCCTCGACCTCACCGAGTACCTGGACCGCAAGCCGAAGGCCCTCTCGGGTGGCCAGCGTCAGCGCGTCGCGATGGGCCGCGCGATCGTGCGCAGCCCCCAGGTGTTCCTCATGGACGAGCCGCTGTCGAACCTTGACGCCAAGCTCCGGGTGCAGACCCGCACGCAGATCGCGTCGCTGCAGCGCCGCCTCGGCGTCACGACCGTCTACGTCACGCACGACCAGACCGAGGCCCTGACCATGGGTGACCGCATCGCGGTCCTCAAGGACGGCGTCCTGCAGCAGGTCGGCACGCCGCGCGACATGTACGACACTCCCAACAACGTGTTCGTCGCCGGCTTCATCGGCTCCCCTGCGATGAACATCGGGACGTTCCCGGTGCTCGAGGGCTTCGCGCAGATCGGGCGTGCCCGGATCGCGATCCCCCGCTCGGTCATCGCAGGCCTGCAGCCCGAGGACAAGAACCAGCTCACCATCGGCTTCCGGCCCGAGGCGCTGGACGTCGTCCCCGTGGGCACGCCGGACTCGATCCCGGTCGAGGTCAACCTCGTCGAGGAGCTCGGCTCGGACGCGTTCGTCTACGGCGCACTGACCAACGAGTTCGGCGCCGCTGCGTCGATCACGTCGGGTGCCGGCGACGCGCAGGTCATCGTCCGTGTCGACCCGCGTCAGGTTCCCGCCAAGGGCGAGACGATTGCGGTCCTCATCCGCGCCGGCGAGCAGCACCTGTTCCACGCCGCGTCGGGTGCGCGCATCGCCAACTGACACCCAGCGCACGACGACGGGGCGAGTCCGGCACTGTCCGGGCTCGTCCCGTCGTCGTTGCCCCTGTCCGTCGTCGTTGCCGCTGTCCGTGGTAGTGACGTGGACCGTGTCGTCGGCGTGGAACGTGTCGCCCGGCTGTCAGGTCCCGATGAAAGGATCGCGCCCATGAGTCCCCGTTCCCAGCGGCTGCAGATCACGACGGCAGCGCCCGACCCGGCCCTGCTCGACCTTCCGTGGCACATCCCGCTCGAGGACTGGCCCGCGGCGAACCTGGCCGCCCTCCCGCGCGGTCTCTCGCGCCACATCGTGCGCTTCGCCCGACTGTCCGGGCGCGTCATCGCGGTCAAGGAGATCGGCGAAGAGGTCGCCTACCGCGAGTACGAGCTGCTGCGCGCACTGAGCCGCATCGACGTCCCCAGCGTCGAGCCCGTGGGTGTCATCACGGGCCGCACGGACCCGGACGGCGAGCCGCTCGAAGCCGTGCTCATCACCGAGCACCTGCAGTTCTCGCTGCCGTACCGCGCGCTGTTCAGCCAGTCGCTGCAGCCCGACACTGCCACGCGTCTGATCGACGCGCTCGCGGTGCTGCTCGTGCGCCTGCACCTCATCGGCTTCTACTGGGGCGACGTGTCCCTGTCGAACACCCTGTTTCGTCGTGATGCCGAGACGTTTGCCGCGTACCTCGTCGACGCCGAGACGGGCGATCTGCACGACTCACTGACCGATGGCCAGCGCAGCTACGACCTCGAGATCGCCCGGGTCAACATCATCGGCGAGCTCATGGACCTGCAAGCCGGCGAGTTCCTCGACGAGGACACCGACTCGGTCGCGATCGGCGGCATGCTCGTCGAGCGGTACTGCGACCTGTGGGCGGCGCTCACCGATGCCGAGTCATTCGGTCGCGGCGAGTCGTGGCGCGTCCAGAAGCGTATCGAGCGCCTCAACGACCTGGGCTTCGACGTCGGCGAGCTCGACATCACGACGGACGTCGACGGGACAACCGTCCGGATCCAACCGAAGGTCGTGGACGCCGGCCACCACTCCCGTCGGCTCATGCGCCTGACGGGCCTCGACGTCCAGGAGAACCAGGCCAGGCGCCTGCTCAACGACCTCGACGCGTTCCGGGCGGCCACGGACCGCCAGAACGAGGACGAGCCGTTCGTCGCCCACGACTGGCTCACCGGGGTGTTCGAGCCCGCCGTACGGGCCGTGCCGCGTGATCTGCGCGGCAAGCTCGAGCCCGCCCAGGTGTTCCACGAGCTGCTCGACCACCGCTGGTTCCTGTCGCAGCAGCAGGGGCGCGACGTGCCGATGCAGGAGGCGGTCGCGAGCTACGTCAAATACATCCTCCCGCACCGGCCCGACGAGCGGGCGATCCTCGGGGTCTCTGCCGCCGACCTGCGTGAGGACACCGACATGATCCCGGTGGTCCGGGCCCAATGACTTGCGGCCCGGTCTGACGCGCGTCAGACCGAGCGCGCGTCAGGCCTGGGCTGCGGAAGCTGCGCGCTGGCGCGCGATCTCGTACAGGGCGATGCCCGCAGCCACCCCGGCGTTGAGGGACTCCATCGCCGCACTGATCGGGATGGACGCGATGGCGTCGCAGTTCTCCCGGACGAGCCGCGACAGGCCCTTGCCCTCAGAGCCGACGACGATGACCAACGGGTCGGCCGCGTACGGCAGGTCGCCGATCGGGGTGTCGCCGCCACCGTCGAGCCCGACGATGTAGCAGCCCGCCTCGCGGTAGGCCTGGAGCGCGCGTACGAGGTTGGTCACGCGGGCCACGGGGATACGCGCCGCGGCACCGGCCGACACCTTCCAGGCGGCGGCGGTCACGCCAGCCGAGCGGCGCTCGGGGACAACGACGCCGTGCACGCCGAACGCGCCCGACGACCGCAGCACGGCACCGAGGTTGCGCGGGTCGGTCACGCCGTCGAGCGCGACGATGAGCGGCGGACGCCCCGACGCGGCGGCGGCGTCGAGCAGGTCGTCGGAGTCGCGGTACTCGTACGGCGGCACCTGGATGGCGACGCCCTGGTGCACCGAGCCGTCGGTGAGGCGGTCGAGCTCGGGCTTGGAGACCTCGAGCAGCGGGTATCCGCGGCCGACGACGGCCTGCAGGATCTCGCGCGTGCGGTCGTCGGCCTCGATGCGTGTCGCGATGTAGACGGTCGTGACGGGGATCCCGGCGCGGAGCGCCTCGACCACGGAGTTGCGACCGGAGACGATCTCGTGCGTCGCGCTGACGCCCTTGCCGCCACGGGTCCCGGCCGCGCCACGGGATGCGCTGCGCGGAGCACCGGCGCCCGGAACACGTCCCGTGGGCGCGCCCATACGTCGCACCGGTCCGCCCGCGCGGCCCGGAGACGTCGCCCCGAGCTTCTCGTTGGCGAGCTTGCGCTTGGCGGCGACGTGGTACGGACGCTCTTCAGCCTTGGGGGTCGGTCCGCGGCCCTCGAGCGCCTGGCGCCCCTTTCCACCGGTGCCGCCGCTGGGACCCTTCTTCGATCCCGGCTTGCGGGTTGCGCCCCGTCGTTGCGAGTTCCCTGTCATCAGTCCTCGTCCTCGGTGCGATGTGCTGCGAGCGACCAGCGGGCGCCGGTCGCGGAGTCCTCGACGACGATGCCGGCGGCGGCGAGCCGGTCCCGGATCGCGTCGGACGTGGCGAAGTCGCGCGCTGCGCGGGCCTCCGCACGGGCGGTGAGCTCGGCCTGGACGACCTGCTCGAGGGCGACCGCGTAGCGGGCGTCGGCCCCGTGTCCGCCCCACTGCGGGCCGGCCGGGTCGAGGCCGAGCACGTCGAGCATGCCGCGCACGGCCACGAGCGCGGCCCGGGCCTCAGTGAGGTCCCGGCTCGCGAGCGCCGTGTTGCCGGCGCGCAGGTGCTCGTGCACGACGGCGAGACCCGCGGGCACGTTCAGGTCGTCGTCGAGGGCCTTGGTGAACGCGTCGGGCAGGGCCGTGCGCGCGATCTCGTCGGCGTCCACGTCCCCGACCCGCTCAGTCGCGCGCTCGACGAAGCCGGCCAGCCGGTCCCACGTCGCCTCGGCCTCGGCGAGCGTGTCCGGGGTCCACTCCAGCATCGAGCGGTACTGCACGGCGGTCAGCGCGTAGCGCAGCACGGCCGGGCGTGCACTTTCGAGGATGACGCTCACGAGCAGCCCGTTGCCGAGCGACTTGCTCATCTTCGAACCGCCCAGGGTGACCCAGCCGTTGTGCAGCCAGTACTGAGCGAACGGGTAGCCGGCCGCACGCGACTGCGCCTGCTCGTTCTCGTGGTGCGGGAACCGCAGGTCCAGTCCACCACCGTGGATGTCGAACGTGTCGCCGAGGTAGCGCTGCGCCATCGCGGAGCACTCGAGGTGCCAGCCGGGCCGCCCGCGCCCTAACGGCGTCGGCCATGAGGCCGTCGAGGGCTCGCCGGGCTTCGCCGACTTCCACAGCGCGAAGTCGCGCGGGTCGTGCTTGGCGCCCGGGTCGCCGTCGTCGTCGGCAGTCGCGCCGTCGGGTGCCGGGACCATGTCCTCGAGGCGCTGGTTCGTGAGCGAGCCGTAGTCGGGGTACGAGCGCACGTCGAAGTACACGTCGCCCTCGCCCGCGACATACGCGTGCGCGCTCGCGACGAGCCGCTCCATCAGGTCGACCATCGCGGGCACGTGACCCGTCGCGCGCGGCTCGTACGTCGGCGGCAGGACTCCGAGCGCGTCGTACGCAGCCGTGAACGCCCTTTCGTTTTCCATCGCCCACGCCCACCACGGCTGACCCGCGGCGGCGGACTTCGCAAGGATCTTGTCGTCGATGTCGGTGACGTTGCGAACCATCGTGACGTGGTACCCGGTGCGCTGCAGCCACCGCACGAGCACGTCGAACGCCACACCCGAGCGCACATGCCCGATGTGCGGGGGCGCCTGCACGGTCGCGCCGCACAGGTAGATGCCGACCTCCCCTGCCACGACGGGCTCAAAATCGCGCACCTCGCGCGTCGCAGTGTCATATAGGCGCAGGCTCACGCCGCAAGGTTACCGGCGTCTATGGTCTCGCCCCGCCGCCTGCGGCCCTTGCCCGATCGCGGCCCATCGCGCACGCGGTCCCCCCGCGTCGGAAGCGTCGGGCACGATGTGACACCAGCTCTCGCCCACAACGCGCCACCCCAGGAGACGCCGTGCCGTACGGATACATCGGGTCCATGAGAGCTACGCCAGGGCACCGGACGGACATCGTGGTGATCCTGCTCGCTGGCAGAGACGGCCTGCGCGAGGCCGGCTGCCTCTCGTACATTGTCGGCGCCTCGACCACCGACGACGACGTCATCTGGGTCACGGAGGTCTGGGAGAGCGCCGCACACCACGCCGCATCGCTGCAGCTGCCCGAGACGCGCGCGGCGATCGGGCGGCCCATGCCGATGCTGACCGGGGAGTTCACCGGCCAGGAGACCGATGTCCTTGGCGGGCTGGGGCTGTAGCGGCGCGACCTGGGCCGGCAACTCGACAAACCGCCAACCAACCCCGTCGGCCATTTTCCGGGAGACGAGGGATCTCGACGTTCGACGGGGCCCATTGGGGACGCCGACTCGCACATCGTGCGAAGTGAGACCGTCACGGGTGTCGGTGGCCCCACCTGTCGAAACGGAGCCCAGCGGCTGAGGCGGCTCGGAGGGCATGCGCCGGCGGTATGTTCGGCTGAAGTGACCCGGACGCGATCTCGACGTCCCGGGGTGGTCGTCGTGAGAGACGGGGGCGTCGTCGTGTGGGACAAGTCGACTGCTGATCATGTCGTGAGGGCGCTCACAGCCCTTGAGGTGCAGTGGCGGCGGCTCGGCGCGCCAATAGCGACGGCGCTCGAACCGGGCATCTCCTCGCAGGAGATCGACCTTCTGGCAGTCCCGTACGGTCTTGAGATCCCGGGCGAGGTGAAGGCCTCGTGGGGCTGGCACAACGGTGCTCGGGCTGTCGCCCCGGGGCAGGGTCGATGGACGGTCGGCCCTGGCGGCTACGAGTTCCTTTCGGCTCAGAGCAGTCTGGAGAGTTACGCCCTCAACAGACGCGTCCACGAGGAGTCGCCCGGCGACGATCCGCTGCTTGACCCGTACTGGCACGAGTCGTGGCTGCCGTTCATGACATCTGACGCGCAGCGGTTGTTCGTGGACTGCGACCGCACGGACCAGTTCGGTGCCAGTCCCGTGCGGCTGGTGACCTGGGAGTGGGAGAACTTCCAGGTGGACCGCGCCACGTCGGTGGCCCAGGTCATCCTGATCTGGACCTGGCTCCTGGAGCAGGACCTGTACCACGTCGTACGCGGCGAGTCAGGCAACGTGTGGTGGGAGCCCGTCGAGTGGAGTCGCGTTCCGGAGTTCCTGCGGAGAAGCGGACTTGCCTGAGCCAACGCGAACGGAGGGGCCAATGCCAGGCGTGTGATGACCTGGCGTGAGGCCACCGTCGCGGATGGCTGACCAGATCGCGGCTGCGACCGCCGGTATCGACCATGACACGGCCGGCGACCTGACTTGCTCGCACTGGGGGTGGCGCCACGCGCACTGTGCCGCTGTGCCGTGGATATCAGCTAGGTAGCCACGGAAGGTGCCCAGGAAACCACCTGGCGCGAAGACGCGACCAGGGTCGGCAACCCCGCTAGTTGTTGATCCACCCGGTAGCTCGTCGGCCCGACTAGCGCCGTGCAATCCTGATCGCTGCAAACACGTCTCGCCAATCCTGGATTTCGGGACATCGTCCGTCTAGCCTGCCACAGGCAGCATTGGGCGTAGGGGAGGGTAGTGACGATCAGGATGCAGGAGCTTGCCGAGGAGGTTCTGCGCGGTGTCCAACAGGGGAGCGACCGGACTGGCGTTGTGCATGTTTGGCGTGGGCAGGGCGATACGGCTTGGCCCCTGTACCCAGGGATCTACCGTCGATTGCTCGCCATCAAAAGTGCAGCAGAGGTCACCGAGGAACTCGTCCGGAAGTACGAAATTGACATGCTTTGCGAAGCAAATGGTTTTGGGTACTACACACGTGGCAGGCTTCCGACATTGGTGCGAGTTCAGCATTACGGGGGCGCGACGCGCTTCCTGGATGTCACTCGGGACCCATTGACGGCGCTTTGGTTCGCGACGGATCCTGCGTTGACTTCGAAGGATGGGGCCGTCTACCACTTTCAAGTCCCGCTCGAGTGCCTGCTTGCCGAGGGGACCATGGACACGCTTGATGAAGTGGACGAGATCGCCCAGCGAGAGGGCGCGGCTCTGCTCTTCCCGAAGCCCGACGAAGAACGAGTAGCGGCACAGCGGGCTGGGTTCCTGGTGCCATCCATCGGCGAAACCCTCGCCGCGACGGCTCCATTCGCGAAAGGCGCCTACGGGTTTGACGTCTCGAAGGTAGTGGTGCCGGGTGAGACCAAGGCGACTTTGCGGCGGCACCTCGAGACCTCCGCCGGGATATCTGCGCGATCGCTGTTCCCCGGCGTTGCCGGATATGCGATGGCGCAATCAGTGGGTGAGCCCTTTGCTCGAGGCGAAGACGAGTTGCACGACGGGTCCTACGGGATCTTCCCTGGACGCGGGGCTCCGCGGGTGCCCTAGGGCGCCACCGCGAGCCCCCGACCATCCAATCCTCGGGGAGACCCGTTACCAACTGGGTCAGGTCTTAGGATGGGGCCCACCGGGTTTGCGAACCTGACAAGTTGTCAACCCACCCGGTTGAGTGTCGGGTGCGAGGCGTAGGCTCCGACCATGTCTGGTCACGGCAACATCGCGCACGTCATTACGAATGCACCCGATTTCTATCCAGTGAACGTCGGGAGCACGGACGCATGGCTCGAATTCACTTGCGGCATTTGCGGCACCGCTATAAACGGTGCGGTAATCGCAACTGCACGCGACCTGCCGGTAAAGTGGATTAGGTGCGTGAAGTGTCAGTTCGGCTCGGTCGTAAACGGTTCGGTGCAGTCGCCCGCGCCCGAGCGTGGCGAGAGTGTCGATGGACTCCCGGATGGCATAGGCGCTGTCTATGGCGAGGCCAGGCGGTGCCTCGGCGTCGCCGCATACAGTGCCGTTGACCTGCTATGTAGGAAACTTCTCATGCATGTCGCGATGGACAAGGGCGCCGCTCGCAGTCTGACGTTTGGCCAGTACCTCGACCATCTGCAGCAGATCGGCTACATAACGCCGCCCCTCATGCCGTGGGTGGATCACATCCGCAAGCGCGGAAACCTCGCGACCCATGAGTTGCCCACGCCAAGCGAGGACGAGGCAGAGGACACGCTCGCGTTCACTGCTCAGATGCTGCGGCTCGTCTATGAGATGGAATTTCGGCGCTCGCGCTATCTAGCTCCGATCATTGCGAAGGAAAACGAGCCGGGCGAGGGCGCGCCACAGGCGCGCTCTTGACTTGATATAGCAACGTAACTCGAGAGGCTTCGAGGACACCCGGCAGCCGGTGCGCGCCGGACGTGCCTCGGTGCGGGGACGGCGGAAGCGGGGCGCGCGCACGGCGCGGCAGCGCCGAGCACGCACCGCACCGCCGACCCGCTCGTGACAGACGAACGCCACCGCACCCACGGACACGTGCGGGCCGGGCATGGACCGAGGCGTCCATCCGATAGCGGAGCAACAGCCCGGAGCGCAGGCGGGGCCACTGGGCACTTTCACGCCTCGGTCTTGGACCTTGGTGCGGGGCACCGTCCCCGACCGAACCAGGGCCGCCCGGTGGAGCCGGCGGAGTGCAGGGCCACGCTCAGCGCTCGGATGAGCGCCGGAGGTGAGACGACAGGCCACTGCGACCACGCGGGCCTGTCAGGCAGCCCCACCGCGAACATGCAGGTGAGGGGCTCGCGGGTAGGGGGCGTATTAGCAACACGTCGGCAAGACGACGATGCACTCGCCGCAGGGTTGAGGACGAAGCGGCGCCAGCCTCAGCCGAACGTCCGACCCTCGCCCCGATACGTCGGCACCGTCCGCTCGACGACCGCACCCCGCACGAGGTGCACCGCGTCGAATCGCTCCATGACCTCCCCGGCCTTCGCGTGCCGGAACCACACGCGGTCGCCGACGTCGAGCTTGTCGGCACCGGGTCCGTGCAGGGGCGTCTGCACCTCGCCGGCGCCTTCGCGGCCGGTGAGCGCGAGCCCGCGGGGCTCGACCGGGCGCGGGAGGCGGGATCGGGTCGACGGTCCGGACGCGACGTAGCCTCCACCGAACGCGGTCGCGTAGCCCGGGGCGGGGACGCGGACGACGTCGAGCCCGAAGTAGGCGGCGGGTCGCGGAGCGAAGGCTCGGTAGCCGTCGAACAGGGTGGGCACGAAGAGGCCGGAGCCGGCGGTGACCTCGGTGACGGCGGGGTCGGCGGCGCTGGACTCGATCGAGCCGGAGCCGCCCGAGTTCACGAGCTCGAGGCGCCGGCCGAGCACCTGGTGGACCGCGTCGACGACGCGCGAGCGACGGCGGGCGAGGTCGGCGACGGACGCGCGCTTGACGGCGCGGATGATCGGGCCGGAGTCGGGCAGTCCGGCGATCTGGGCCTCGTAGAACATGACACCGCGGACGTCGATGCCGTCGCGGTCCGCGAGCGCGCGGGTCAGGTCAGCGGCCTCCTGCGGGGTGTGCACGGGTGAGCGGCGGACGCCGATGTGGGCCCGCAGCGGTCCGGACAGGCTGAGCCGAAGCGACGCGTCGACGTCGAGGCAGATGCGCAGTGGGTGCGCTGCCGACCCGGCGGCGCGCTGGGCGAGGTCGACCTGGGCGACGTCGTCGACCATGAGCGTGATGGCGCGCGCCGCACGCTCGTCAGCTGCGAGGTCGTGCAGGGCGCCCGTGTCGACGGTGGGGTAGCCGACCAGCACGTCGTTGTTGCCGTGGTCGACGAGCCACAGCGCCTCACGCAGCGAGAACGCCATCACGCCCGCGAAGCCCGGCCGGTCCAGCATGGCGTCGAGGACGTGGCGGATCCGGACCGACTTGCTCGCGATGCGGATCGGGACGCCGCCCGCGCGCCGGACCAGGTCGGTCGCGTTGGCGTCGAGCGCGTCGAGGTCCACGACCGCGAGCGGTGCGGGCAGGCCGCGCGTGGCCGCGTCGAGGCGTTGGCCCAGCGTGGTCACACGACCGGCCCTGAATGGTGTGCAGCGTCCGCGGGCTCGTCGAGGAGCTCAGGGCCCGGACCGTGTCCCGGCCCGACCGCGAAGCCGGGGGCGAGCAGGATGATGACCGCCGCGAGCACGAGCGGCACGACGAACCCGAACCGGAGCGTCGACCCGGACGCGATGGCGCCGACGAGCACGCCGCCGAGGATCGCCCCGAGGTAGTTGAAGCTGTTCAGCCGGGCGATCACAGCGTTCGCGTGCGCGGGCGAGAGCGCCCCGGCTGCGGCGAAGCAGAGCGGCGCGACGACCCCCAGGCCGATCCCGGTGAGCGCGAACCCGGCGATCGCGAGCGCGGCCGAGTGCGCGAGCACGACGGCGAGCAGGCCCATGGTGCCGAGGAGTCCGGCGGCCCGGATGACGGCGACGCGGCCCCAGCGCCGCACCGCGAAGTCCCCTGTGAGCCGCGAGACGAGCGTCGTGCCGACATAGACGGCGTAGCCGAACGGGGCGACGTCGTGCCTCGCGTCAAGGACGTCGGCGAGGTAGACGGTCCCCCACGTCGAGGACGCGGTGTCGACCACGTAGTAGGCGACGACGGCCGCGCCGAGGATCAGGATCCCGGACCACGGCAGCGATCGGGCGGCTCGGGCCTCTTCGGCGCTCACCTCGAACGGCGCGTCGTGAGAGCGCCAGGCGGACTGCAGGACCAGGCCGGCGATCACCAGGACGAGGAGGGCGAGCACGGGCAGCGCGACCTGCTGCGGGACGTCGTAGTGGGCGTAGGCCGAGACGTACAGCGCACCGAGCACGCCCGCGGCCGACCATGCGGCGTAGAACCCGGTCACGATGCTGCGCCCGTAGGTGCGCTGCAGCGAGACGGCCTGCATGTTGGTCCCGGCGTCGACCTGCCCCAGGCCGAGCCCGTAGATCGCGAAGCCGACGAAGAAGAAGGCGACGTGCGGCGCGAGCGCGATGACGACGACGGCGATCGCCACGGTGACCAGGCCCGAGACGAGGACGGTTCGGCTGCCGCCCGCACCACGCGCGACGCGTTCCGCGACGATCGTCCCGACCGCCGCGAGGATGCCGACACCGAGGATGGCGAACGTGACGGCGTCGTCACCGATGCCGAAGCGGTCCTTGAAGCCAGGCAGGCTCGAGAGCAGCCCGGCGTAGGCGAGTCCCTGGGCACCGAACGCGAACGCCACAGCGATCCGGGCACGCCGGTCGCGCGTCGACAGCGGCGGGTGGTCTGAGTGGGGCGCGGTGTGCGACGAGGTCACGCGGGCAGGGTCGCATGTTCGACGAGGTGCAGCACGATCAGATCGGGTTCTCCGTCGATGTCCTCGCGGTCGGTGTCCGGGGCGGCCTGCGTCTCGAGGAACCGGGCGAAGCCGAGCATGCCGAGCTTCCCGGCCTCCTCGTCGCCGTCGACGAGCCACGCGAGGGTGAAGCCGTCGACGACCGCAATGATGGTGCGCGCGAGATGGCGGCGCGGCACGTTCCACCGGATGCCGGCACCCTGCTCGATGTGCTGGAGGAAGACCTCGAGGGCGCTCCACGCGCCCTCGTACTGGTCCATGGCGACGAGGCCCAGCTGGGAGTGCCGCAGCGAGGTCGTGGTCAGCTCGTAGCTGAGCAGCTGCGCGCCGCGGTTCGCGACGATCCCGGCCCAGTAGCTCGAGACGGCCGACTCGAGCAGGCTGCGGAGATCGGTCGCGTCGGTGATGTCACCGATGTCCGGCACGTTCTGCTCGGTGATGGCCACGGCGACGGCCCGCAGCAGCTCGTCCTTGTCGACGAAGCAGTAGTGGACCACTCCGAGTGACACGCCGGCCTCGGCGGCCACGGCACGCACCGTGGCAGCGTCGATGCCGTCCCGGCACGCTACGCGAATCGCCGCCTCGATCAGCTGTTGGCGTCGTTCGGCGACCGGCATCCGACTCATCGTTCCCCCGTCTCCGCACACCCACTTGGCCGAGGACCTGCCCCGACAGCGCGCGCACGCGCCCTTGCGCCAATTTCAACTCGCCCCATGACAGTAGTCAAGAGTTATGAGCACTTGACTTGGACGGCCGCCCAGAACGAAGGTCTCAACCATGAGCAGCCGCAACCCGTCCGACGTCTGGCACAACTGGGCCCGGACCGAGACCGCCACCCCGGCACGCCTCGCCCGCCCCCGCGACCTGGACGAGCTGGCCGCTACCGTCCGCGACGCCGACGGTCTGCGCGTGCGGGCCGTCGGCGCGGGCCACTCGTTCACGGGCGCCGCCGTGACCGACGGCGTGCAGGTGCATCTCGACACGCTGAGCGGCATCGAACGGGTCACACCGCAGCCTGACGGCACCGCGCACGTCACCGTCGGCGCAGGGACCCGCCTGTCCGACCTCAACGTGGCGCTCGCGGACCGGGGGCTCGCGATGCGCAACCTCGGAGACATCGACCGGCAGACCATCGCCGGCGCCATCTCCACCGGCACGCACGGCACGGGTGCGCGGCTCGGCGGGCTCGCCTCGCAGGTCGTCGGGGTGCGCCTCGTGACAGCTCAGGGCGACGTCGTCGAGGGCGGCCCCCCCCAAC
>JABBOW010000009.1 GCA_012927595.1 Cellulomonas sp. | reverse complement strand
CGCGGAAGGACGTGCCATGGCCGTCGTGACCATGCGCCAGCTGCTCGAGAGCGGTGTCCACTTCGGACACCAGACCCGCCGCTGGAACCCCAAGATGAAGCGCTTCATCTTCACCGAGCGCAACGGTATCTACATCGTCGACCTGCAGCAGTCGCTGACGTACATCGACACCGCCTTCGACTTCGTCAAGGAGACGGTCGCCCACGGTGGGACGATCCTGTTCATCGGCACCAAGAAGCAGGCGCAGGAGCCGGTTGCCGAGCAGGCCGTCCGTGTCGGCATGCCCTACGTGAACCAGCGCTGGCTCGGTGGCATGCTCACCAACTTCCAGACGGTCAACAAGCGCCTGCAGCGCCTCAAGGAGCTCGAGCTCATCGACTTCGCCGACGTCGCGGGGAGCTCCTTCACGAAGAAGGAGCTGCTCATCATGCGTCGCGAGCGCGACAAGCTTGCGAAGACACTCGGCGGTATCCGCGACATGAACAAGGTGCCCTCGGTCGTGTGGATCGTCGACACGAACAAGGAGCACCTTGCCGTCGACGAGGCGCGCAAGCTCGGCATCCCGATCGTCGCGATCCTCGACACCAACTGCGACCCCGACGTCGTCGACTACCCGATCCCGGGCAACGACGACGCGATCCGCGCCGTCTCGCTCCTGACGCGGGTCATCGCGGACGCGGCCGCAGAGGGCCTCCTGAAGCGCCATGCGGCACGCACCGGCACGGACGCCCCGGCTGACGCCGACGCCGAGCCGCTGGCCGAGTGGGAGCGCGAGCTGCTCGCCGGTGCCGAGGCGGGACTGGCCGTCGACGGGGCACCCGTTGCCGAGGCCGTGCCGGTCGAGGCTGCTGCCGTGGCCGAGGCGCCGGTCGCCGAGGTGGCCAAGCCTGCTGCCGAGGTTGTCGAGCCCATCACCCAGGCGGCGGCTGAGCCCGCAGCCGACGTCGCCGAGCCCGTTGCCGAGGCTGCGGAGCCCGCCGTCGCCGAGCCCGCTGACGTCGAGCCCGTTACCGTCGCGCCCGCCACCGCCGAGCCCGCGGACGACACCGCGTCCAAGTGACGCCGGTTCACCAGCGCTGCTACATCACGACAAGGACGGAACACTGATGGCTAACTACAGTCTCGCTGACATCAAGGCGCTCCGGGAGACCACCGGCGCCGGGATGCTGGACGTCAAGAAGGCACTCGAGGAGGCGGACGGCGACTCTGCCAAGGCGCTCGAGTTCATTCGGGTCAAGGGACTCAAGGGCGTCGGCAAGCGCGAGGGCCGCTCGGCCTCCGACGGCCTCGTCGCGGCCCATGTCGGCCCTACGCCGGACGGCGAGGGTCAGTCCGGCGTGCTCGTCGAGATCAACTCGGAGACCGACTTCGTCGCGAAGAACGTCACGTTCCTCGCGCTCGCGGAGAAGGTCATCACGGTGGCGGTCGCGTCGGGTGCACGGGACGCCGACGCGCTGCTCGCAGCCGAGGTCGACGGCTCTACGCTCCAAGACGTCGTCGACGCGACCGCCGGCATGATCGGCGAGAAGCTCGTCGTGCGCCGTGTCGGGCGCGTGGCCGGTGAGCACGTCGAGGTCTACCTGCACAAGGTCAACAAGGACCTTCCCCCGCAGGTCGGCGTCCTCGTCGCGACCGACGCTGCCGGTGCGCCCGTCGCCCGGGACATCGCGACGCACATCGCGGCGTACTCTCCGCGGTACCTCTCTCGCGACGAGGTCCCCGCGGACCTGGTCGCCTCAGAGCGCCACATCGCCGAGGAGACCGCGCGCAACGAGGGCAAGCCCGACGCCGCGCTCCCGAAGATCATCGAGGGTCGCCTCAATGGCTTCTTCAAGGAGAACGTGCTCGTCGAGCAGGCGTTCGCGAAGGACCCGAAAAAGACCGTGAGCCAGGTGCTCGCGGAGGTCGGCGGCAATGTGACCGCCTTCGTGCGGTTCCGCGTGGGAGCCTGATCCACGACGCGCGATCGGTGGCCCCGGCCCGTCTGGGCTGGGGCCACCGTCGCGAACAGCCCAAGTCAGCGCAGCGCAGAGGTGGAGGAACCGTGGCCGAGGACACGACACAGCCGACCGTTCCCGCGGGGGCGCCGTCGGGCGAGACGAGGCGCGTCCTCCTGAAGCTGTCCGGTGAGACCTTCGGCGGCGGCGGCGTCGGCCTGGCGCCTGATGTCGTCCAGCGCGTGGCCGCCGAGATCGCGGTCGCGGTGCGCTCCGGCGTGCAGGTCGCGATCGTCGTCGGCGGAGGCAACTTCTTCCGGGGCGCCGAGCTCTCGCGGCACGGTCTGGACCGGGCGCGCGCGGACTACATGGGCATGCTGGGCACGGTGATGAACTGCCTGGCGCTCCAGGACTTCCTCGAGCAGGCCGGCGTGGTGACACGGGTGCAGACGGCGATCACGATGGGCCAGGTCGCTGAGCCGTACATCCCGTTGCGCGCGATCCGGCACCTCGAGAAGGGTCGGGTCGTCATCTTCGGTGCCGGCGCGGGGATGCCCTACTTCTCGACGGACACCGTCTCGGTGCAGCGCGCCCTGGAGACGCACTGCCAGGAGGTCCTCATGGGCAAGAACGGCGTCGACGCGGTCTACAGCGCGGATCCGCGGACGGACCCGAGCGCAGTCCGGCTCGAGCGACTCACGTTCACCGATGCACTGGTCAACGGGCTCGAGGTCATGGACGCAACGGCCCTGAGCATGTGCCGGGACAACGACGTGCGGATGCGGGTGTTCGGGATGACCGAGCCCGGCAACGTCACACGCGCACTGCAGGGTGAGAAGATCGGCACGCTGGTCACCGCGAGCTGAACGCGACTCGCCCGGGAACAGCCCACGCACGAGACGCACACGAAGGAGCACCGGTGATCGACGAGACCCTCCTCGAGGCTGAGGAGAAGATGGACAAGGCGATCGAGGTCGCAAAGGAGGACTTCGCGACGATACGGACGGGGCGCGCGAACGCCGCGATGTTCTCGAGGATCTTCGTGGACTACTACGGGACCCCGACGCCGCTGCAGCAGCTGGCGTCGTTCAACGTGACCGAGGCCCGCACGATCCTCATCGCCCCGTTCGACAAGTCCTCGATGACCGCTGTCGAGAAGGCGCTGCGCGACTCGGACCTCGGCGTGAACCCGTCCAACGACGGCAACGTCATCCGCGTCATGCTGCCCGCCCTCACGGAGGACCGCCGCAAGGAGTTCGTCAAGCTTGCCCGGGCAAAGGCCGAGGACGCGAAGATCGCGGTCCGCAACATCCGGCGACGCGCCAAAGACGAGCTGGACCGCATGATCAAGGATGGCGCGACGGGCGAGGACGAGGTCGTGCGGGCTGAGAAGGAGCTGGAGCTCCTCACGAAGAAGCACGTCGACGTGATCGACACCGTGCTCGCCACCAAGGAGAACGAGCTGCTCGAGGTCTGATGTCGATAGTCGCACCCGCCGTGAAGACGACCGCCACCCGCACCCCGAGCAGCGGGCGAGACCTGCCTGTCGCCATCGTCGTCGGGGTGACCCTGATTGCGGTCGTGGTCGCGTCGCTGTACTTCCGCAAGGAAGCCTTCGTCCTCCTTGCGGTCCTTGCTGTCGGCGCCGGCCTCTGGGAGCTCGCGCAGGCGTTCGGTCGCCGCGGGATCCACCTCCCGCTGCTGCCGCTGCTCGTGGGTGACGTCGGGATCCTCGTCTCGGCCTACACCGCGGGTGCGGAGGCGCTCTTCGTCGCGTTCCTGCTCACCGCCGGCGGCGTGGTCGTGTGGCGCGTGCTCGACGGGAACGGCAAACCTGCCCTGCGTGACTCGACCGCGGGAACCTTTGCGGCGGCGTATCTCCCGTTCCTTGCGGGTTTCGTCATGCTCCTGCTCGCGATGCCCGACGGCGCCTCGCGCGTGCTGCTCTTCATCCTCCTGTGCGTCGCGAGCGACACCGGCGGGTACGCCGTCGGGAGCCTCATCGGCCGCCACCCGCTCGCACCCTCGGTGAGCCCGCACAAGACCTGGGAGGGTCTGCTCGGCTCGATCGTGCTCGCCAGCTTCGTCGGTGTCGTCGGTCTGCAGCTGCTGTTCCATGGTGAGCCGATGGTGGGTGTCTTCCTGGGCGCGGCGACGGTCTTCACGGCGTCGATCGGCGACCTCGCGGAGTCTCTCCTGAAGCGCGACCTCGAGCTCAAGGACATGGGCTCGCTCCTGCCCGGGCACGGCGGAGTGCTTGATCGCATCGACTCGATGCTTCTGACGGCACCGGCCGTCTACCTCATCCTGAACGTGCTGCAGCCGGTCGTGAGCTGACCTGTGCGCGTCCCAGAGCCATCGACCGAGAGGGGGTGCCCGGCATGAACGGGACGCCCATCGCCCTGAACCTTGCCGCACCGGCGCGCGGCGCCCGTGGCAAGCCCCCGCGACACTTCGTCGACCTGACGCCCGAGCAGAGGGTCGAGGCCGTGACCGCGCTGGGGGAGCAGCCGTTCCGCGCCAAGCAGCTCGCGACGCACTACTTCACGCACCTCACAGCAGACCCTTCGGCCATGACCGACCTTCCGTTGGCGACGCGCGACAAGCTCGTCGGGGACCTGTTCCCGCGGCTGCTGACCCCCACCCGGACACTGAGCGCCGATGGCGGCACGACCGTCAAGACGCTGTGGCACCTGTTCGACGACGTCAAGGTCGAGTCGGTGCTGATGCGCTACCCGAACCGCGCGACCCTGTGCGTGTCGAGCCAGGCCGGGTGCGGCATGGCGTGCCCGTTCTGCGCGACCGGCCAGCTCGGCCTGACCCGCAACCTGTCGACCGCCGAGATCGTCGAGCAGGTGCGCTGGGCGGGCAGGTCTCTCGCGGACGGCGATCTGCCCGGCGGCCCGACCCGCCTGACGAACCTCGTGTTCATGGGCATGGGTGAGCCGCTCGCGAACTACAAGGCGGTCATCGGCACGGTCCGCCGCCTCGTGGCTCCCGCGCCCGACGGCTTCGGGATGTCGGCGCGCAACATCGTCGTCTCGACGGTCGGACTCGTCCCGGCGATCGACAAGCTCATCATGGAGGGCATCCCGGTGACCCTCGCGGTCTCGATGCACGCTCCCGACGACGAGTTGCGCGACGAGCTCGTGCCCATCAACACCCGGTGGAGCGTTGACGAGACTCTCGACGCCGCGCACCGGTACTTCGAGGCGACCGGGCGGCGCGTGTCGATCGAGTACGCGCTCATCCGGGACATCAACGACCACGCGTGGCGCGCCGACCTGCTCGGCGAGAAGCTCAACGCCCGCGGGCGCGGCTGGGTGCACTGCAACCCCATCCCGCTCAACCCGACGCCGGGCTCGAAGTGGACGGCGAGCGATCCGGCTGTCGAGCGGGAGTTCGTGGAACGCTTGCGTGCACACGGGATCCCGACCACGATCCGTGACACGCGGGGCAGTGACATCGACGGCGCATGCGGCCAGCTCGCCGCGGAGGAGGAACGGTGAGCGAGACGATGTTCCGAACTGTCTCCGGCCTGCACAGTGGCTATGACCCGGATGAGGTCGACGACTTCTTCGAGCACGCACGCTCGGTCTACGAGAGCGGCCCGGCAGGTGCGCTGTCCGGACGGGACGTCCGCTCGGTCGCATTTGACCTGGTGCGGCGCGGCTACCAGACGTCGGCGGTCGACGCGGCGCTCGACCGGCTCGAGGCAGCCTTCGTGGCGCGCGCTCGCGCCGACTTCCTGGCGGAGCAGGGTCAGGCGGCCTGGATGGCTCGGCTCGCCGAGCAGGCCCGCACGTTGTACACGCGCCTGACGCGGCCGGACGGCGAGCGCTTCGCCCCGGCCCACGCGCGCAAGCCCGGCTACGAGCCGGCCGACGTCGACGCTCTGTGCCGTCGGCTCGTCGCGTACTTCGATCGCGGTGAGCCGCTGACGGCCCAGGATGTTCGGGCGGCGACGTTCCGTCGGCGCAACGGTCGTGCCGGCTATGCCGAGGGTTCGGTGGATGCCTTCTTCGATCGCGCGGTCGAGGTGCTGCTCGGCGCAGAGTGAACCCGGGGAGCGAGGCCGCCCGGTGGCCTGTACGGCGGCCCCTCAGCCGTCCTCGTTGCGGAACGTGCGCGTTCCGAACCACAGGCCGAGCCCGACCAGGACCACGGTCAGCCCGTACCCCCAGAGCGCGGTCGAGCTCGTGATGTCCCCCGCGAACTCCGCCCGGATGCCGCTGACGATGTGCTTGAGCGGGTTCACGTCCGACAGATGGTTGAGCCACGAGGGCGCTGACGCGGCAGTGATCGGCAGCAGGATTCCGGACAGCAGCAGGAGCGGCAGCGCGATCCCGTTCAGCAACGGTGCGAGCGCGTCCTCGCTCTTCAGCGTCAGGGCAACTGCGTAGGACAGCGAGGCGAACGCGGCTCCGAGCAGGGCCGCGGAGACGATGCCCAGCGCGATGCCGCCGAGCGGTGCGTCCAGACCGAACAGGAAGGCCGTCGCGACGAGCACCACGCCCTGGACGAGGATCACCAGGACGTCACGTAGAACGCGGCCGAGCACGAGCGCCGAACGAGGGGCAGGCGTGACCCGCTCCGACTCGATGACGCCGTCGCGCCACTCGGCGATGAGTCCGAAGCCGACGAACCGCGCTCCGAACATGCCGAGCTGGACGAGGAGACCGGGAACGAACAGCTGGTAGGCGTTGGCCGCACCGAGCGCCGGAGCCAGCGGCTCGAGCAGCGGCCCGAACAGGCTGAGGTAGAGGACCGGCTGGAGCAACCCCATGATCGACCAGACCGGGTTGCGCAAGGAGATGCGCATGGCTCGACGGAACACCACGAGGGTGTCGTGGACGAACGTGCCGCGAGCAGGCTCAGGGTCACGGATCGGCGCGCGCCCGTCGGGCTCGAGGACCGTGGGCCCCGTCGTGGCCGTCATGCTGCGGCTCCGTCCGAGGTCGCCGTTCGATCGACGGGACCGTCGGGTGGCTCCCCGTCACGCAGCGACCGTCCGGTCAGGGTGAGGAAGACGTCGTCGAGGGTCGGCCGGCGCAGCTCGACCCCGGCGAGCTCGATCCCGTCGGCGTCGAGCGCCCGGAGCAGACCGGCGAGCAGCGTGCGACCCGCGGGCACGCGCACCTCGACCACGGTCCCATCGACTGTCGGCGCCCCCGCGCCCGGCAGCGCGCCGGAGATCGCCACGAGGCGCGCGATGTCGTTGGGCCGGGTAGCCGTCAGGACGACCGCGTCGCCGCTCACCCGCTGCTTGAGCTCCTCCGGCGTGCCCTCGGCGACGATCGAACCGTGGTCGATGACGAGGATCCGGTCGCAGAGCGCGTCGGCCTCCTCGAGATAGTGCGTCGTCAGGAACACGGTGCTGCCGCGGTCGTCGCGCAGTGCCCGGACGTGCACCCATAGGTTGGCGCGCGCCTGCGGGTCGAGCCCGGTCGTCGGCTCGTCGAGGAACACGAGCTGGGGGATGTGGACGAGGCCCATCGCAATGTCGAGCCGTCGCCGCTGACCGCCCGACAGGGTGGAGCACTTGCGGTCCCACAGCCCGTCGAGCTCGAGCTGGCCGAACAGCTCGCGACCGCGGGCGGCCGCCTCGGACCTGGGGACGCCGTAGAGGAGCGCGTGGTCGATGACCTCCTCGCCGGCGCGGGCGGCGCCTGACGTGGAACCGGACTGTGCGACGTAGCCGATGCGTCGGCGGACGCCACCGGGGTTGCGGCGCAGGTCGATGCCCGCCACGGTCGCCTCGCCGCGGGTCGGGGCGAGCAGGGTCGTGAGCATGCGCAGCGTGGTGGTCTTGCCGGCCCCGTTCGGGCCGAGGAAGCCGACGATCTCGCCGGCCGCGACGTCGAGGTCGACGCCGCGCACGGCATCGACGTCCCCGCGTCGCGAGTGGTAGGTGCGTGCCAAGCCACGAGCATGGATCATCGGGTTCTCCCAACGGGACGTGCCGCGAGTTCGACGTCGACCTGGGCTGCGCAGCCGCGTGCGGTGCACCCATGTCGGGAGTCTCGCACGGGGGCTCGGGGGATGATAGGTCGGTGAACCAACGCAGCGTCATCCTGCTCGGGTCGACCGGGTCCATCGGTACGCAGGCGATTGAAGTCATCGGCCGCAACCCCGACCGCTTCACCGTCGTGGGGATCAGCGCGGGCGGCGCCGACCCCGTCGCGATCGCCCGGCAGGCCGTCGCGCTCGGGGTGCAGACAGTCGCCGTGGCCGACGCAGATGCCGCACCCTCCGTGTTCGCCGAGATCGCCCGCGCGAGCGCAGCTGCCGGGCTACGGCAGGTCGGCGTCGAGCTGCTCGCCGGTCCGCAGGCCGCCACTGAGCTCGCTGGTCGTGCGGTCGACGTGGTCCTCAACGGGATCACCGGCTCGGTCGGGCTCGGTCCGACCCTTGCGGCGCTCCAGGCGGGCAGCACGCTCGCGCTCGCGAACAAGGAGTCGCTCGTCGTCGGCGGCCGGCTGGTCAAGGCCGCACAGCAGCGACCCGACCAGATCGTGCCGGTGGACTCCGAGCACTCGGCCATCGCCCAGTCGCTGCGCTCCGGTCGGCGCAGCGAAGTGCGCCGCCTCATCCTGACTGCGTCAGGCGGGCCGTTCCGTGGCTGGTCGCGCGACGACGTGAAGAGCGTCCGTGCGGAACAGGCGCTCGCGCACCCGACCTGGTCGATGGGGCCCGTCGTCACCGTCAACTCCGCGACTCTCATGAACAAGGGGCTCGAGCTCATCGAGGCGCACCTGCTCTTCGACGTCCCGGTCGAGGACATCACCGTCGTCGTGCACCCGCAGTCCGTGGTGCACTCGATGGTCGAGTTCGTCGACGGCGCGACGATCGCCCAGGCGTCACCGCCCGACATGCGCCTGCCGATCGCGCTCGGACTGTCGTGGCCCGATCGGCTTCCCGACGTCGCCCCGGGGTGCGACTGGACGAGTGCCACCGCGTGGACGTTCGAGCCGCTCGACGAGGAGACGTTCCGAGCGGTCGGGCTCGCTCGCCACGCCGTGAACGCCTCGGCGACGCACCCGGCGGTCTACAACGCCGCGAACGAGGAGTGCGTGGCCGCGTTCCTGGCGGGACGCATCGGCTTCCTGGACATCGTCGACACGGTCGAGCGCGTCCTGCTCGAGCACGATGGGGAGCGGGCGTCGGGCGGCGGTGGGGGTCTCACGCTCGGGGACGTGCTCGCGGCCGAGAGCTGGGCGCGTTCGCGCGCGCACGAGGTGCTCGCGCGGCGCTGAGCGGGGCTCGGTGGCTGTCCGCCCTCAGTGCCCGAGCATCGGCGTCAACGCGCGAGCCACGCGGCTCGGGCGCCCGGTGAGTCGCTCCTCGAGGTCCGCGCGCGCTGCGCCGCGGACCCCGGCCGTGACGCCCGCCCAGCGCAGCGGCTCCGGCTCCCACGAAGGCGAGCGGTGACCGACCCACGGCAGGCGCACGAGCGGGCTGTTGGACCCCGTGACCAGGTCGGCGATCGTGCGGCCGGCGAGGTTCGACGCGGCGACGCCGTCTGCGACGTACCCGCCGGCCCACGCCATCTGGGTGTCCTCGTCGTACCCGACCGAGGGGTGCCAGTCCCGGGGGATCGCGAGCGGGCCGCCCCAGGCGTGCGTGATGCGTGCGCCCGCCGCACCGGGGAAGAGATCGACGCGGGCGGCCCGCAGGTGCTCCGTCACGCGGGTGTCGTGGTCAAATCCGGGCCGGATCTCTGATCCCCAGTGGTACGGCGCGCCTCGTCCGCCGAACGCGATCCGGTCGTCGCTGGTGCGTTGGCCGTACACGATCAGGTGGCGCCCGTCGGTGAACGTCTGGCCTCGGGCCAGGCCGGTATCGGCCCAGAACGACGCCGACAGCGGCTCCGTCGCGATCATCAGGGAGTAGACCGGGACGACGTCCCGACGGCTGCCGTGCAGCTGTGACGTCCACGCCTCGGTAGCCCGGACGACCGTCCGCGCGCGCACTGTGCCCTGGTCGGTGATGACGGCTCGCGGCGACAGCCGCAGAGCACGCGTGCGCTCGACCAGGCGTGCACCCCGCGCGGTCACCACCTCGGCGAGTCCGCGCACGAGCCGGGCCGGCTGGATGCGGGCGCAGTCGGGTGTCCAGCTGCCGCCGATGGCACCCTCGGCGACGACGTGCTGGGCCACACCCGCGGCGTCGTGAAGGTGCATCTCGTCGCCCCAGAGCTCGCTCCCGTGGGCCTCGGCGCTCAGGTGGGCGAGGTGCGGCCGGGTCCGGGCGAGGGTGACCGTGCCGCCGTAGGCGAAGTCGCACTCGATCTCCTCGGCGGCCGCGACGCCGCCGACCTCGACGACCGTGTCCCGCATCGCAGCGCGCATCGCGAGAGCCGCGTCGCGCCCGTGCTGGCGCGCGAGGCCCTCCGGCGAGGTCGGGAAGAGCGCCGAGCACCAGCCGTCGTTGCGACCGCTCGCACCGAGGCCCGCGATCTCCTGCTCGACGACGATCACGTCGAGCGACGGGTCGGCCTCGAGCAGGTAGTACGCAGTCCACAGCCCGGTGAGGCCCGCGCCGACCACGACGACGTCCCCCTGCGTGTCACCGGCGAGTGACGGGCGGGGTGCGAGCTGATCGTGACCTGTCGCCGCGGCAGGAGGGTCCGCGGCAAGCTGGTCGAACCAGAGCGAGATCCCCCGAGGTTCCGTCATAGCTGGTTCCAGGCCTCGGTGAGCACGCCTCGCAGGATCTGCACGGCTTCGTGATCAGGGGGCCATTGCGGGATCCTAGCCGCGCAGATCATCGCCGGAACGTGTCGAGCGCGACGAGATCCGTTGTAGTGCGGGTGGTGTCCGCGTCCGCCGACGCGGCAGGTGAATCCTGGTCGGGGCGCTGAGCACGCAGCGCACATCCAGGATCACAGTGGATGATGACGGTCTGAGGCGGGCGCATGGGCCCGCGCGACCTGATCGGAGCCGTGGTGGCGTACCTCGTCGGTGTACTCGTCCTGGTCGTCGGCGTGCTCGTCTCGATCGCGCTTCACGAGGTCGGGCACATGGTGCCCGCCAGGCGGTTCGGCGTCCGGGTCAGCCACTACTTCGTCGGGTTCGGCCCCACGGTGTGGTCGCGCACCCGCGGTGAGACCGAGTACGGCATCAAGGCGATCCCGCTCGGCGGATACGTCCGGCTCGTCGGGATGTACCCGACTGCCGCGGCCATGGGGGACCCGCAGCCGCGCACCGCCTTCGGGCGGATCGCCGCGCAGGCGCGTGAGCTGAGCGCTGAGGAGATCCGCCCCGGCGAGGACCATCGGGCGTTCTACCGGCTCTCTGCACCGAAGAAGCTGGTCGTCATGCTCGGCGGCCCCGTGGTGAATCTCGTGATCGCCGCGGTGCTCCTCGGGGTCGTGCTGGTCGGCTTCGGGTCGCCGGTGGCATCCACGACGCTCGCCAGCGTGTCGCAGTGCGTGCTCCCGGCGAGCGCCGCCGCATCAGCGACCTGCACCGCAGCTGACTCGCTCGCGCCCGCCGCGGCTGCCGGCCTGCAGCCGGGCGACCGAATCACGAGCTACGACGGTCACGCGATCACGTCGTGGGCCCAGCTCGCCGAACTCATCCGCACGACGGGCGCCCGCGGGGTCCAGGTGGTCCTCGAGCGTGACGGCCGGCAGGTCACGACCTCGGTCTCGCCGGTCGTCGCCGATCGCCCGGTGTATGCAGCGGACGGCTCGCAGCAGCGTGCAGCGGACGGTACTCCCGTCACGCAGTCGGTCGGCTTCCTGGGGGTCTCTCCCGGCACCGTGCTTGAGCGGCAGTCGCTCGCGCAGGTCCCGGTCGTCACCGCCAACGCCGTGTGGCAGACGATGAAGGTCGTGGCCACGTTGCCAGCGCGCGTCGTGGACATCGCGCAGGCCGCGGTCGGGTCCAAGCCCCGCGACGCGTCCGGTGTCATCGGCATCGTCGGGATCGGGCGGTTCGCGGGGGAGATCGCGTCCGACCAGGCCCCCGGATACGGGTTCGGTGATCGGGTCGCGAGCCTGCTCAGCCTTGTCGCCTCGCTCAACATCGCGCTGTTCGTCTTCAACCTCATTCCACTGCTCCCGCTCGACGGCGGGCACGTCCTGGGAGCGCTGTGGGAGGGTGCGCGGCGGCAGGTGGCGCGCGTGCGCGGTCTGCCTCGGCCCGGACCCTTCGACACCGCACGGCTCGTTCCGCTCGCCTACGGGGTGTTTGTGCTGTTCGCGGGTCTTTTCGTGCTGCTGACCTACGCCGACATCGTCCACCCGAGCTCGCTCGGCTGACTCGGCCGCCGCTGCACGTTGGCGGGAGGCGCACCGGGGAATATGTGCCGATGTCGTGCGAGACACACCCCCCAGGGCGTCGCGCCCGGCGACAGTGGAGATAATGGACGGGTGAGCATCCCGATCAGTCTTGGCATGCCGGAGGCGCCAGCCCCGGTGCTTGCCCGCCGGCGCCTGACCCGCAAGATCAAGGTCGGCAAGGTCGACGTCGGCGGTGACGCGCCCGTGAGCGTCCAGTCGATGTGCACCACGCCGACGACCGACATCAACGCCACCCTCCAGCAGATCGCGGCGCTCACCGCCGCGGGCTGCGACATCGTGCGCGTCGCCGTCCCCACCCAGGACGACGCCGACGCGTTGCCCGCGATCGCACGCAAGTCGCAGATCCCCGTGATCGCGGACATCCACTTCCAGCCGAAGTACGTCTTCGCGGCGATCGACGCCGGCTGTGCGGCTGTGCGAGTAAACCCGGGCAACATCCGCAAGTTCGACGACCAGATCAAGGAGATCGCGCGCACCGCCAAGGACGCGGGCGTCTCGATCCGGATCGGCGTCAACGCAGGATCGCTGGATCCGCGGCTGCTCGCCAAGTACGGCAAAGCCACGCCCGAGGCACTCGTCGAGTCGGCCGTCTGGGAAGCCTCGCTGTTCGAGGAGCACGACTTCCACGACTTCAAGATCTCCGTGAAGCACAACGACCCAGTGATCATGGTGCGCGCCTACGAGATGCTCTCAGAGCGAGGGGACTGGCCCCTGCACCTGGGCGTCACCGAGGCCGGTCCCGCGTTCCAGGGGACCATCAAGTCCGCGACCGCGTTCGGCGCGCTGCTGAGCAGAGGTATCGGCGACACGATCCGGGTCTCGTTGTCCGCCCCGCCGGTCGAGGAGGTCAAGGTCGGGATCCAGATCCTGCAGTCGCTCAACCTGCGTCCGCGCAAGCTTGAGATCGTCTCGTGCCCGTCCTGCGGGCGCGCGCAGGTCGATGTGTACTCGCTCGCCGAGCGCGTGACCGCCGGCCTCGAGGGGCTCGACGTGCCCCTGCGCGTCGCCGTCATGGGCTGCGTCGTCAACGGCCCCGGAGAGGCGCGGGAGGCCGACCTCGGCGTGGCGTCGGGCAACGGCAAGGGCCAGATCTTCGTGCGGGGTGAGGTCATCAAGACCGTCCCGGAGTCGCAGATCGTCGAGACGCTGATCGAGGAGGCCTTGCGGCTCGCCGAGTCCATGGAACCCGTCGCCGACGGCGCGCCGAGGACACCGGTCGTCACCGTCGGCTGACACCGCGCAGCGAGTTCGTCACCGGGCCTGTGCCGCACGGTGCCGGGCCGCTACGGCGCGTTGCCCCGCGCCGACGCGCAGGTCGGTGGTGCACAATCCCTTCATGATCGGACGTGCGCGCGAGTCGACGATCGACGGTCGCCCCGCGGGAGGCCGTGTCCTCGCCGACGTGGATCTCGGGTCGGCGCTTGCGGTCTGCGCTGTCGATCCGGTCGCCTCGGTGCTCGCTACCTCGCGGATCGAGGCCGCCGCGCGGGAGGGCCTTCGCCGCTCGGGCGGACAGCTGTGGGGGTATGAGGCCGACGGCCAGCTCGTCGCGGTCTGCTGGGCCGGTGTCAACCTGGTGCCCGTGGTCCCCACGCGGGATCCTGCCGCGCTCGACGCCTTCGCAGCCCTCGGTCGCTCGCACGGCCGGCGCTCGTCGTCGATCGTCGGCACGGACTGGGCCGTGCTCGGGCTGTGGAGCCGGCTCTCGGCGATCTGGCCGTCGGCGCGCGAGGTGCGTGCCGATCAGCCCTCATACGTCATCGACCACGAACCTCTGATCGAGCCGGACCCGCTCGTGCGGCTCTCGGTGCCCGACGAATACCCCCTCATCCTGCCGGCGTGCGTGCGCATGTTCGTCGAGGAGGTCGGCTACTCACCCGTCTCGGGGTTCGACGGTCCGTACGAGGTCCGCGTGCGCTCCCTGATCAACCAGCACCGGTCGTATGTGCGCATCGACGAGGGGGAGGTCGCGCGCTCGGGGGCGCCCGTCGTGGTCTTCAAGGCCGAGCTCGGGGCGATCGCCGGTGGGGTCGCGCAGGTCCAGGGCGTCTGGGTCGACCCCTCGTACCGCGGTCGCGGGCTGTCGGAGTCGGGCATGGCGGCGGTCGTCGCGGCGGCCCGGCGGGTCGTCGCGCCGGTCGTGTCGCTCTACGCGAACCACTACAACGACCGCGCACTTGCTGCCTATCGTGCGGTCGGCTTCCGGCAGGTAGGCACTTACGCGACGATCCTCTTCTGACTCCCGACCAGCCGCTGAGCCGCGCCGTTCAGCACTGTTCAGCGCAGCAGGCGTGAGCGACGCCGGTCCGCGAGCGGGTGCCCGCCGGTCTGGCAGGTGGGGCAGTACTGGAGCGAGGAGTCCGCGAAGGCGACCTCGTGGACGATGTCGCCGCACGGGATGCCGTCCCAGCCGCGGCAGGGCAGACCTGTGCGGCAGTGCACGCGCAGGTTGCGTCGCTTCGCGTCCTTGAGGTCGTCAGCGGGTCGCCCGGCGGCGGCCTCGACCGCCTCGCGCAGCACCCCGACGATCGCGCCGTACAGCTCGGCGGTGCGCGCCGGGTCGAAGCTCGTCGTCGGAGTGAACGGACTCAGGCGCGCCGCGTGCAGGATCTCGTCGGAGTAGGCGTTGCCGATCCCAGCGATGGTGCCCTGATTGCGCAGCAACCCCTTGACCTGCTGGCGGCGTGCGGCCAGGAGCTCGCCCAGCAGCTCGACGGTGAAGCCTGGCGACAGCGGCTCGACGCCGAGCGTCGCGATGGCGGGCACCTGCTGCGGGCTGGTCACGACGTGGACAGCCAGCCGTCGACGGGTGCCGGCCTCGGTGAGCGAGAAGCCTGATCCGTCATCGAAGCGGACGCGCAGGGCGAGCGGTGACCTTCCCAGCCGCACGGGGGTCTCGGGCACGTGATCGTGCCAGCGCAGCCATCCGGCCCGCGCCAGATGGACGACCAGGTGCAGCGGCGCGCAGTCGGCCGCTGCTGCGGTGGTCACATCGATCCACTTGCCGTGCCGGCAGACGCCGGAGACCCGTCGGCCGACCAGCTCCGCAGGCTGGGGTGAGAACGTCTTGAGGGCGCTGATCTCCGCTACGTCGACGCTCATCACCACCCGCCCGACCGCCCGCTCGCGCAGGAACAGCGCGAGCGCTGCGATCTCGGGCAGCTCAGGCACGGTCCCATCGTGGCGCACAGGACCGGCGCCGCGCACCTGCTCCTGACTTGTCCGGGATCGCGTGCGGCATGCGGCGACCGGGCGCTGAGACCCCTCGGGCACCGGCACTAGGCTCGTGCCCATGCTTCTTCGTCTGTCCACGCTCTTCGTCCGCACCCTGCGAGAGGATCCGGTCGACGCCGAGGTCGCGAGCCACCGGCTGCTCGTCCGAGCCGGCTACATCCGCCGCGCCGCGCCGGGGATCTACACCTGGCTCCCGCTCGGGCTGCGGGTTCTGGCCAAGGTCGAGCAGGTCGTCCGCGAGGAGATGGCCGAGGCGGGCGCGCAGGAGGTGCACTTCCCGGCGCTCCTGCCGCGTGAGCCGTACGAGGCGACGGGGCGATGGACCGAGTACGGCCCCAACATCTTCCGGCTCAAGGACCGCAAGGGCGGTGACTACCTGCTCGCGCCGACGCACGAGGAGGTGTTCACCCTGCTCGTCAAGGACCTGTACTCGTCGTACAAGGACCTGCCCCTCGCGCTGTACCAGATCCAGACGAAGTACCGCGACGAGGCCCGTCCCCGCGCCGGTCTGATCCGCGGGCGCGAGTTCATCATGAAGGACGCCTACTCGTTCGACGTCGACGATGACGGGCTCGCGGCGTCCTATCAGCGGCAGCGGGACGCTTACGAGCGGATCTTCAACCGGCTCGGCCTCGACTACGTGATCGTGGCGGCGACGTCGGGCGCGATGGGTGGCTCGCGCAGCGAGGAGTTCCTCACCCCCACACCGATCGGCGAGGACACGTTCGTGCGGTCCCCCGGTGGGTACGCTGCCAACGTCGAGGCCGTCACGACGGTCGTCCCAGACGCGATCGCGTTCGACGACGCGCCGGCCGCGCACGTCGAGGACACCCCGGACACCCCGACGATCGACTCGCTCGTCGCTGTCGCCAACCAGCGCTTTCCGCGCCCCGATCGGCCGTGGGTTGCGGCCGACACGCTGAAGAACGTCGTCCTGGCGCTCGTGGCGCCGACGGGGGAGCGCACGCTGCTCGTCGTCGGCCTGCCCGGGGACCGTGACGTCGACCTCAAGCGCCTCGAGGCGTCGGTCGCCCCTGCCGAGGTCGAGGCGGCCGGGGAGGCGGACTTCGCCGCTCATCCCGAGCTGGTCAAGGGGTACCTAGGGCCGGGGGTGCTCGGCCCGAATCTCGACGGGCCCGCGCCGGACGACACGGGTCGCCGCGCCGTGCGGTACCTGCTCGATCCGCGCGTGGTGGCAGGAACCCGCTGGATCACTGGGGCGAACGAGTCCGGTCGGCACCTCTTCGATCTGGTCGCGGGCCGCGACTTCACGGCTGACGGGACCGTCGAGGCCGCCGACGTGCGCGCCGGGGACCTGGCACCGGACGGCTCGGGCCCGCTCGAGCTCGCGCGCGGTATCGAGATCGGTCACATCTTCGCGCTCGGTCGCAAGTACGCCCAGGCGCTCGGCCTGTCGGTCCTGAACCAGAACGGCAAGTCGGTCGTCGTGACGATGGGCTCGTACGGCATCGGCGTCACGCGGGTGCTCGCAGCTCTCGCGGAGGCCAACCACGACGACCGCGGGCTCGCCTGGCCGGCCGGGGTCGCCCCGGCGCACGTCCACGTCGTGGCCACGGGCCGCGACGCCGGGGGGGTCGCGGCGGCCGATGCCCTGGCGAC
>JABBOW010000032.1 GCA_012927595.1 Cellulomonas sp. | reverse complement strand
CCCTGCGGCGGGGGGGGGCCCGGTGGGCGCCCCCCCACCGCGAGGAGGCCCTGCCCGGCGAGATAGGTCGACATGACCCAGAACCCGGCCACGGGCAGGTCGAAGCCGTCGGCGAACGCGCCGAGCGCGATCAGCGAGTCCGACACGAGGAAGATCGCCCCACCGATCCCACCGAGCCGGCCGAGGCCCGTCGCGAGCACGGCCATCGTCGTCAGGCACGCCCCGTAGACGATGACCGGACCGAGGACCGAGCCCGCGCCACGCGCGCACAGGGCGACCAGGACGACGAACGCGAGCACGTAGGGCACCGTGAGCAGCGGCCTGCGCAGGATTGCCGAACGCCGGGCCCCCGGCGCGAACGCCGCGATGTAGCAGACCTGCGCGAGCAGGAAGAAGCCGATCATCACGACGAACGAGACGTCGTGCGGAACGAGGTCGGGGACCGTGTCGCCGAGCCAGGAGAAGCCGAGCGCGACGAGCACGACCCGGACGCGACGCGTACGAGGCCGGGCAGTCCACACCGCGACCACGAGCGCGAGCGCGGGCATGAGCAGCACCTGCGACCGGTCCGCCACCCTCGACGCTCCAGCGAGCTGCGCACCCAGATGGACGACGGCGAGGACGACGAACAGGAGTGTCGCCGCCTGACGCGGGTTCCCGCGGGACCGGAGTCGTTGCACACTCGTCGTGACTGCCAACGGGTTGCTCCTCCGCGCGGACCGGTCGTCGTCGACCAGTGGTGGCGCGATCGTAGCCTGAGCCGGCTCAGAGCTCGATCGTGACCAGGGTCGATCCGT
Source organism: Cellulomonas sp. (assembly GCA_012927595.1). Taxonomy (GTDB): domain Bacteria; phylum Actinomycetota; class Actinomycetes; order Actinomycetales; family Cellulomonadaceae; genus Cellulomonas_A. Next base: position 16,538 of record JABBOW010000032.1, on the reverse strand, counting down.
GGACCACCTCGTAGCCGCGGCTCGCTAAGAGCCCGTGCGCTCCGGACGGGTTCGCGGTGTCCACCCCGTCCTCGGCGTACGGCATGCCGGCCGCGCGATACCGGTCCATCACCGCCGCGAGCAGTGCCGTGCCGACTCCGCGACGGAGCCACGGGCGCCGAACCCCCAACAGCGCGGTGTACCCCGCGCTGTACCCGAGGTCCTGCCAGTCGTGCTCGTACCTGCCCGACAGCCGGTAGCCGGCCACCTCGGCGGTCGCATCGGCGAATGCGACGAGGCTCCAGGGTGCGGCGAACATGGTGCGGCCGTGCGACCAGATCTCGGGTGTCCGAGGCTCGCTCCCCCAGTGGCCGGCGAAGGCGTCGTTGGGCACGACGCGGACCGCCTCGTCCACGCCGGGCGTCCACGGTCGCACGCGGAGCCCGTCGGGGACGACGAGGGCGGGAAGCGGCGCAGTGAGCGGACGCCGCATCTTGCGGTAGTACCGGATCGGGGCGAAGCCTGCGGCGGAGAACAGCGCCTTCGAGGCGGGTGATGCGCGAGGCGCACATCACCCGGCGCCGTGGTGACCTGGGCGTAGGCCCCCAGCCCGCCGTCGGCGTCGAACCCGGCCAGGGTGTCGAGCTCATGGTCCTTCCAGCCGCCGTCGAACCACTCGGTGACCTCCTCGAGCGAGGTGCGGAAGCATTGGGCGTCGGCTGCCCCGATCGCCGCGACGAGGAGCGCGAGCTCCGGGGCGTCCTACGCACCGAGCGCACGCCACGCCAGGCCCAGAGCCACATCGGGCCACGGCAGCTCAGCGGGCGCGGCCGCGCGGGCGGAGATCGGGGCAGGACCCGCAGCGCTCATCTGGCCACCATCGCGTGACCCGCCCCAGCGAGGCAACGCTCTTCGGGCAGCACAGCCGACCGATTCTTTGTCAGGCGTCGATCCGGTTGCGGTCAAGGCTGTCGGCTCCCGCGATGATGAAGTCCTTGCGGGGCGGGACGTCCGACCCCATGAGGAGCTCGAAGATCTCTTCCGCCCGCTGCGCTCCCTCGACGGTCACGCGTCGCAACGTGCGGTGGCGCGGGTCCATCGTGGTCTCCGCGAGCTGGTTGGCGTCCATCTCGCCGAGGCCCTTGTAGCGTTGGATGTCGTCCTTGAACCGACGCCCCGAACGGCTCAGCTTCGTGAGTGTCGCGGCCAGCTCCGCCTCGGAGTACGTGTACACGTACTCGTTCTTGCGCCCACCGCCCCCGATCACCTCGACGCGGTGCAGTGGCGGCACGGCTGCGAAGACGCGACCCGCCTCGACCAGGGGGCGCATGTACCGGAAGAACAGCGTCAGCAGCAGGGTGCGGATGTGGGCGCCATCGACATCGGCGTCCGTCATCAGGATGATCTTCCCGTAGCGGGCTGCCTCAAGGTCGAAGGTCCGCCCCGATCCCGCGCCGAGAACCTGGATGATTGCGGCGCACTCGAGGTTCTTCAGCATGTCCGTGACGGACGCCTTCTGGACGTTGAGGATCTTTCCGCGGATCGGAAGCAGCGCCTGGAAGTCGGAGCTGCGCGCGAGCTTGGCGGTGCCGAGCGCGCTGTCGCCTTCGACGATGAACAGCTCGCTGCGCGCGACGTCGTCGCTGCGGCAGTCGGCGAGCTTGGCTGGCAACGAGGACGTCTCGAGGGCGTTCTTGCGCCGAGAGATCTCCTTCTGCTTGCGGGCCGACAGGCGCGCGCGCATCTCGCCGACGACCTTGTCGAGCAGCAGCGACGACTGCGCCTTGTGGTCGCGCTTCGGGGACACGAAGATCTCACCCAGCTCGGCGTCGACGACCTTCGCGACGATCCCGCGCACGGGCGCTGTGCCGAGGACCTCCTTCGTCTGGCCTTCGAACTGCGGCTCGGCGAGCCGCACGGTCAGGACGGCCGTCAGACCCGCCATCACGTCGTCCTTCTCGATGCGCTCGGTCGTGTCGCGCGCTGTGATCTTCAGGCGCCGGGCGTTCGCGTCGACGGCCTTGCGCAGCGTCCGCAGCAGGGCGGCCTCGAAGCCTGCGAGGTGCGACCCGCCCTTCGGGGTCGAGATGATGTTGACGAACGTCCGCACCTCGGTGTCGTACCCCGTGCCCCAGCGCAGTGCGATGTCCACCTCGCACTCGCGCATGACCTCCTGCGGCGACATGTGCCCACGACCGTCGAGCACGGGCACCGTCTCGCTGAACGTGCCCGACCCGGTCAGGTGCCACGTGTCCGTCACTGCGGGGTCGGGTGCGAGGTGGTCGACGAAGTCGACGGTCCCGCCGGCATGCAGGAACGTCTCCTCGTGCGGGCCGTCCGCACCGGGGGTCCCTGGGATCCCGCGCTCGTCGCGCACGGTGATCGTTAGACCCGGCACGAGGAAACTCGTCTGGCGCGCGCGCGTGACCAGCTCGTCGTAGGAGAACAGCGAGTTCGCGGGGAACACCTGCGGGTCGGCCCAGTACCGCACGCGGGTTCCGGTCCGGCCCTTCGCGGTACGTCCCCGGATGCTGAGCTCGGAATTGTCCACGAACGGCTCGAACGGCGCGTCGGGGCTCGGCTCGCCGGTGTCGTGGAAGATCCCGGGCTCGCCCCGGTGGAACGTCATGAGATGCGTCTTGCCGCCGCGGTCGACCTCGACGTCGAGCCGCGCGGACAGCGCGTTGACGACAGAGGCCCCGACGCCGTGCAGGCCACCCGATGCCGCGTACGAGCCGCCGCCGAACTTGCCACCGGCGTGCAGCTTGGTGAACACGACCTCGACGCCCGTCAGGCCGGTCTTGGGTTCGAGGTCGACCGGGATCCCTCGACCCTTGTCGCGGACCTCGACCGAGGAGTCGGCGCGCAGCACGATCTCGATCCGGTCGCCGAAACCGCCCAGGGCCTCGTCGACGGAGTTGTCGATGATCTCCCAGAGGCAGTGCATGAGCCCGCGCGAGTCGGTGGACCCGATGTACATCCCGGGGCGCTTTCGGACGGCCTCGAGGCCCTCCAGGACCGAGAGGTGCCTGGCGGTGTAGCTGGACTCTGCCGATGCCGTCGTCACGATGGTCGAGCGTAATCGACGGCACCGACCGGGCCGCGGCGACGTGCCGCACCGCGCCCGGGTCGGGCGGGTTTGCGCGAGTTCCCACCGGTGGTGGCTGTACGCGCAAAGCGAACCTCGCCGTTTCGATGCGATGGAATCCGCCGCCCGCTGGTTGTATAGCGATGTGACTGGGACAACGACCGAACCGCTGACCGTAGCCGACCGCTGCGACCGTTGTGGCGCGCAGGCCTACGTCCGGGTGCAGCTGACCGTGGGCGAGCTTCTGTTCTGCGCCCACCACGCTCGTGAGCACGCACCGAAGTTCGCCGAGCTGGCGACGTTCGTGCAGGACGAGACCGACCGACTCCTCGCCGAGCACGGAGCGGGCGCCGGCGCTGCGCGCTGAGCGTCCACTCCTGACACCACCACCGGAGACCTCCGGCTTCAACCGAATCCACGCACGACGAGGAAGGCCCGGCGCGATCTCGCGTCGGGCCTTCCTCGTCGTCCTGTCGATCCAGTCAGTCCAGGTAGTCCCGCAGAACCTGCGACCGCGACGGGTGGCGCAGCTTGGACATCGTCTTGGACTCGATCTGCCGGATCCGCTCCCGCGTGACCCCGTAGACCTTGCCGATCTCGTCGAGCGTCTTGGGCTGCCCGTCGGTCAGACCGAACCGCATCGACACGACGCCTGCCTCGCGCTCGGAGAGCGTATCGAGGACCTGGTGCAGCTGCTCCTGCAGGAGCGTGAAGCTCACGGCATCCGCTGGAACGACGGCCTCGGAGTCCTCGATGAGGTCGCCGAACTCGCTGTCGCCGTCCTCGCCGAGCGGGGTGTGCAGCGAGATGGGCTCACGGCCGTACTTCTGGACCTCCACGACCTTCTCAGGGGTCATGTCGAGCTCTTTGGCCAGCTCCTCCGGCGTGGGCTCACGACCCAGGTCCTGGAGCATCTGGCGCTGCACGCGGGCGAGCTTGTTGATGACCTCGACCATGTGCACCGGGATGCGGATCGTGCGCGCCTGGTCGGCCATGGCGCGGGTGATCGCCTGGCGGATCCACCATGTCGCGTAGGTCGAGAACTTGTAGCCCTTGGTGTAGTCGAACTTCTCGACCGCGCGGATGAGCCCGAGGTTGCCCTCCTGGATCAGGTCGAGGAAGAGCATCCCGCGACCCGTGTACCGCTTGGCGAGCGACACCACGAGGCGCAGGTTGGCCTCGAGAAGGTGGTTCTTGGCGCGGCGCCCGTCGCCGGCGATCCACTCGAACTCGCGACGTGTCTTCGGCTCGAGCGTGATCCCGGAGTTGAGGCGCTCCTCGGCGAACAGGCCGGCCTCGATCCGCTTCGCGAGGTCGACCTCCTGCTCTGCGTTGAGGAGCGCGACCTTGCCGATCTGCTTGAGGTAGTCCTTGACGGGGTCCGCTGTGGCGCCGGCGGTGACGACCTGCTGCGCAGGCGCGTCGTCGTCGTCCGCATCGGAGTAGACGAAGCCGGTGTCTTCGGTCTCGTCCTCGACCTTGGCAGGAGCCTGCTTCTCGTCGTCCGACTGGGCTGCAGCCGTGTCCTCAACGACGACGACGTCCTCGACCGCGACGATCTCGACCGCGTCGATGCCGACGTCAACGTCGTCGGGCTCCACGACACCGTCGGCCTCGTCGACCGCGGACGCCTTGCGTGCCGACTTCGCGGCAGCAGTCTTGCTGATCGGCTTAGCTGCTGAAGCCTTCGCAGGGGCATGGGCGGCCAGCGCAGTTGCGGTGGTCGCAGCCTTGGCGCGCGAGGGTCGGCGCGGCGCGGGAGCGTCCTCGCCGTCAGCATCAGTGACCACGGCCTTCGTGACGGCCCGCGCCTTGGCACTCGTGGCCGCGACGGCCCGGAGCTCGGCGACGGGCTGGTCGACCGAGATGCCGACGGTCGACAGGCCGCGCACGACGGCCTTCAACCGCTTGGCGTCGTGGACCTGTGCCTGATCGCATGCCTCACGCAGCGCAGCCGCATCGACGCGTCCGTGTGTCCGGCCGCGGATGACAAGCTCCTGGAGTGCGGGGTGCTCGAACTCACGCGGCAGTGCAGAGTGTGGAGAAGGGGACGACACAAACAACCTTTCGGCAGCGAGAGGCCCGGATCAGATCAGCGGGGCTCCCATATTATACCGGCAGCGTCCCGCGCACCCGCGCCCAAAAACCCGCGATCAGCGCAAAATCGCTGCGGGTACGGTCCGGGCGGGTGGTGCTCGCGCCGTCGTTCCGGTTGAGCGCGCCGGCTCTCGTGCGCGCTCCGGTGGTCGACGAACGGCCGAGCGGGATGATTCCCGCGACCGTCCAATGATTCAGGTCGCGGCAGGTTTGACGGCCAGCACCGGGCACGGCGCGTCGAGAAGGATGCGCTGCGCATTGGCTCCGAGGATGAGCTTGCCGATCGGGCTGCGCCGACGGAGCCCGATCACGATGAGCGCGGCTCTCACCTCTTCGGCGGTCCCGATCAGGTCCTCGGCGACGTCGCGTCCGCGGGTGAGCACCCGGAGCTCGTGCGCGACACCGCGCGCGTCGAGCTCGGCCCGAACTCCGTCGAGCGCGACGTCGAGCTCGCGGCGCTGCTCGTCGGTCTCGTCTCCGCGGCCGCTCACCACCACGACGAGTCGCTCGGTCCGGCGTTGGGCCTCCTCGGCTGCCGTCTCGAGCGCAGCACGTCCCTCTGGTGTCGCCAGGTAGCCGACCACGATGGCCATCGGTGTTCCCCTCCCGCTCGCCGCGGCGTCGTCGCCGTGCTCCGTGACGCTACCGGAGCACAGCGGCGCGGACGACCGAGACGCTGCTCGACGGGCACCGTTATTGCGGCCGACTGATCCATCCGGGCGGGACGGCGGCAGCCAGCGCGGCGTCCAGGAGCTGCGCGAGGGTGTAAACCGGGTCCTCGGCGATGGCGCGCTCCAGCAAGAGCCTGGCCCGTGCGCCGTCGCCCTGCCACCACGCCAGGAGAGCAAGCAGGGTCAGGGCCGGCGGCTGCGCACCCCGACGACCGTGCGCGACGACGGACTCGAGCACCCGTACGTGCGCGGCCGTCTCGACCGCAGGCGGCTCGACGGCACAGCGCGGGTCGATGATCGCCCCGACAGCGTCGGCCATCTCGGAGCTCGCGGCTGTGGCGTCGTCCCGTACGGATCGCTCCGCGAGGTCGCGCGTCCCCGGGACGAGCGCGACGAGGACACCGTCGCGAACCCGCCGGTCCGCGAGCGCCGCCTCGATCCTCCCCAGCGCCGAGGGGCTGAGCGGCGGGGTCACAGCCTCGGTGCCGGCTGCGGAGCTCGCGCGCTCGACCGCGACTGCCGCGCGCCACGCGGTCATGGACTGCTCGCGCCAGCCGCGCAGCGCGTCGCCACCCTCGGCCTGCGCCTCGTCGTGGCGCGCACGCCAGCGGACGCAGACCCGGCTGACTGACCGCCGTGCGTTTCCGGACGCCATTCGAATCCGGGCGAGGTCCTCGCGGCAGTCGGCAACCGACGACCCCGCGAGGACCATGTGGGCGCCGACCGCAGTCGACTCCAGGTCCCGCAGGGGGCGTCCGCCGCGCGGGCAGCACGCGCGGTCGTTGCAGTCGAGCGCCAGGTATCCGTGCGACGTGACGACCCACACGACGACCTCACCGAGCAGCGTGTGCGCGGCCTCGCGGAAGTGCTCGGCTGCGGCTCGGGCGACCGTACGCGTCGGGCCAGGATCGCGGGGGTCGTCGTGCGTGTAGAGCACGAGCACAGCGCCGGACGCCCGGTCTGCCGCGAGGTGCGAGACGAGGCCTCGGGCGATCTGCGGGCCCCGCTCGACGTCGGCCAGGTCGGCAAGGTCGACTCGCGCGACGAGTCCGATGCGGCCGCGGGGCGGACGAAGGCTCACCGCCACGGCACTGTGGCTGGGCCGGAAGCCGAGCTGATGGGGAAGGTAGGCGAGCATCTCCCGGGGTTCGCTGACCCGGATCGTGGTGGTGTCCATGGGCACAGACCACCGCATGGGCTCCGGTCACGGGCCTCGCAGCGAGGATCTGTGGATCAATCACGCACGCACGGGGCCTGAGGTCGGGCGAAGTCGGCCGGAGCCTCGCGTTACGGTGAGCTGTGCCCGCACAGAGCCCCCCACGACCCGAGTCACCGCACCCGTCGGGCCTGCGCCTGCGCCCGGTCTGGCTCGTCGCGCTGGCGACCGGGGCCATGGCCGCACTGCTCGCGACTGCGGCCTGCACACCGGTCACCGTTCCCGGCGGGACTTCGACGCGGGAGGCGAGCAGCGCGAGCGCTCCGCAGCCGGCTCCGACCGAGTCCCTGCTGACCGGGAGCCCCGACACTCACTCGTCAGTCGGGACCCTTGCGGACGGCTTCCCGGTCGACCTCGTGCCGGTGCCCGACGGCGCGGAGGTGCTCGTGTCGTCGGCGGCTCGAGTCCGTGACACGGACCTGTGGGACGTGAGCCTCAACCTGCGGACGGCGCAGGACACGGCGGGCCTCGTCGACATCTACCGCCGGCACCTCGTGGCCGCCGGGTTCGTCGAGACGGCGAGCGAGCACGCCGAGCCCGGGCTTGCGGCGCAGGCCACGTTCAGCCGGAGCGACGGCGCCGAGATCCTCGTCCTTGGGGTGCTGGACCGGGACGGGGTGCGGACCATGACGCTAGGCGGACGAGTGCGCGCCAGATCGTGAGCCGCCTAGGCTCGGCCCCGTGAACAGGCCCACGGCACTGGTCGACGTCGACGACGTCCGCGCGCACGTGGACGCCGCACTCGCGCAGCGGATCGCGGAGCTCCGGGGCGAGCTCGCCCGGTCGGGAGGCGAGGCGGATCGGCTCGCCGATGCCGTCGCGGTGATGCTCTCCGGCGGAAAGCGCCTGCGGGCGGCCTTCTGCTATTGGTCGTGGCGCGCTCACGGTGGGCTCCCCGGAACCCCGCGGGAGCAGGTGGTCCTGGAGGTCGGCGCCGCGCTCGAGCTGTTTCAGGCGGCCGCACTGTTCCATGACGACGTGATGGACGACTCCGACACGCGGCGCGGGCTACCCGCAGCGCACCGTACGTTCGCCGACCTTCACACGTCGGCGGCGTGGAGCGGCGACGCCCGCCGGTTCGGCGAGTCCGCCGCGATCCTGCTCGGCGACCTGGCGCTCGTGCTGAGCGAGCAGGCGTTCTGCGAGGCGATGGCCAGCGAGTCGCAGCCGTTGCGCGCCCAGGCCGGTGCGGTCTTCGACCTGATGCGCACCGAAGTCACTGTCGGGCAGTACCTCGACGTGCTCGCTCAGGCGCTCCCGTGGGGCCATGACCCGGCCGCCGACGAGGCCCGGGCGCGTGAGGTCATCCGGGCGAAGTCCGCGCGCTACAGCGTGGAGCACCCGCTGGTCCTGGGTGCCGTGCTCGCGGAGGCCGCCGACGACGAGATCGACGCGTGCCGAGCGATCGGCCTGCCGCTCGGCGAGGGCTTCCAGCTGCGTGACGACCTGCTCGGGGTGTTCGGTGACCCGACGACGACCGGCAAGCCCGCGGGCGACGACCTGCGCGAGGGCAAGCGCACGGTGCTCGTGGCGCGCGCGATGGCACGAGCCCGGGCCGACGGGGACGACGCGATGGCGGCGATGCTGCACCGCGAGCTCGGGCGTCGGGACCTCGACGACGACGCGGTACGGGCCCTGGCCGATGCGATCGCGGCGACTGGCGCGCCCGACGAGGTCGAGCAGCTCATCGGTGAGCTCACCCATGGTGCGCTCGCGGCTCTCAGCGGGCCGCAGCTCGAAGAGCCGGGCCGCACGATGCTCGGACGCCTCGCGCACGCGGCGGTCGACCGCCGCGCCTGAGCCGGCGTCCGCGCGGCGCCGAGACTAGAGCAGGGCCTGGGCCTGGCGGCGGACCGCCGTCTTGTGCCCCGTCCGCAGCGCCTCGATGGGGGTCATGCCGAGGCCGTCGTCGACCGAGAAGAGCCACTCGATCGCTCCGTCGTCGTCGAACCCTGCGTCGGACAGCAGCGTGAATGTGCCCTGGAGCGCGGCGAGCACGGTCCAGGCAGGCGCCTCCGCATCGTCCTGGACCTCACGGTTCGGGGCCGACGGGTTGGCGAGGTGGCTCGCCACGAAGAAGTCCTCAGGGACCGAGATCACCCGGGGGTCGCCGCGTCGCACCGCAACGACGCGCCCCTCCTGGAGAAGCCGGCGCACCTTGCCGACATCGATGCCGAGCCGCTCGGCGACGTCGGGAAGGTTGAGCCACGAGCCGACGAGGGAGTCCAGGTGTGCGCTGTCAGTCACGGCCACAGCGTACGCAACTTCCGAGCTTCACCCGTCTGCCTGTGAATGACACCGCCGTAATTCTTCTGGGGTGCTTTCCCCGAGCGCTCCGCTCGGCTACCGTCACAGTCATTCACTCCAGTCACACCAGCACCATTCATCACTTGAGCATGAGGTCGGACAGATGACGCAGACCGCCCCCGCAGCGCCGAGCAGCAGGACCCACCCGGCAGACGCGAGCCCACTGCACGCCCAGGTCGTCAGCGGTTCGACGCGTCGACGCGTCACCAGCACCGGTGCGACCGCGACCCTCGTCCTCGCCGCGGTGGCAGTCACCGCGACCGGCGGAGCGGCTCACGCCGACGACCAGTACACCGTGCGCACGGGCGACACCGTCGGCCACATCGCCGCCCGCACCGGCACGACCGTCGGGGCGATCGCCCGCGCGAACGCCCTTGCCGACGCCGCGCGCATCCGGGTCGGGCAGCGCCTCGTCATCCCGAACAGCTCGACCGCTGCCGTCGCCGTGGCACCCGTCGCGGCAGTCGCAGCTCCCGGCGCAGCGACCTACACCGTGGCCAAGGGTGACACCGTCTCCGGCATCGCCGCCAAGCAACGCACGACGATCGCGGCGATCGTCGTGGCGAACGGCCTGGACGCACAGGCGTTCATCCGGGTCGGCCAGCAGCTGACCATCCCCGGCACCGTCGCGGCCACCGCCGCCGTCACGAAGGTGCAGCCGGCGGCCGCAGCGGCGTTCGTGCGCACAGCAGCGGCGACGATGACCCACACGGTCACCTCGGGCGAGACGGTCTCGCAGATCGCGACGAAGCTCGGCACGACGGTCCAGGCGATCGTCGCGGCGAACAGCCTGAACGCGCGTGCGTTCATCCGCATCGGCCAGCAGCTGACCATCCCCGGCACCGTCATGACGACGACCGCGACCGTGCGGCTGGTCAGCAACACGTTCGCGGGCCGCACGTACTCCGACAGCGTCGTGGCCGCCGCAAACGTCAACCAGAGCACCCTCCTGAGCTCAGCGGTCCCCACCAGGACCCAGATGCAGGCGAAGATCGTGGCCAGGGCCCGCCAGATGGGAGTCGACCCGTCGCTCGCGCAGGCCATCTCCTTCCAGGAGTCCGGGTTCAACCACACAGTCGTCTCCCCCGCCAACGCGATCGGCGTGATGCAGGTCATCCCGAGCTCGGGCGAGTGGGCGTCGCAGCTGGTCGGTCGCACGCTCAACCTGCTCGACCCCAACGACAACGTCGTGGCGGGCGTCGCGATCCTGCGCTCGCTCGTCAAGAGCAGCCCGGACCTGCCGACCGCGATCGCGGGGTACTACCAAGGCGCCGCGTCGGTCCGGAGCAACGGCATGTTCGCCGACACCCGCCGCTACGTCGCGAACGTCCAGACCCATATGACTCGCTTCAGCTGACGGGCACGTCCCCCGGTCGGAGCAGCGGCGACCGTAGACTTCCGCCCGTGGGAACAACGGTCACCGATCCGCTCGTCGGCCGCCTGGTCGACGGGCGGTACGAGGTCATGTCCCGCATCGCGCGTGGCGGGATGGCCACGGTGTACCTCGCCATCGACCGTCGGCTCGACCGCGAGGTCGCCCTCAAGGTCATGCACCCGCACCTCGCTGCCGGCACGGACGGCTCGGACTTCGTCGCGCGCTTCCGTCGTGAGGCGCGTGCGGCGGCCCGCCTCACGCACCCCGGTCTCGTCGGTGTGTACGACCAGGGGCTCGACGGTGAGACCAGCTACCTCACCATGGAGTACATCGACGGCACCAACCTGCGCCGCCACCTCAGCGAGCAGGGCTCCCTGACGGTCGGCGCCGCGCTGGACCTCATCGACCGCGTGCTCGACGCGCTCGCCGTCGCGCACCGCGCAGGCCTCGTGCACCGCGACATCAAGCCCGAGAACGTCCTGATCGCCGCCGACGGCCGAGTCAAGGTGGCTGACTTCGGCCTCGCCCGGGCGGTCACCGAGGTCACGTCGGCCACGACCGGCACCGTCTTCGGGACGGTCGCCTACCTCGCGCCCGAGCTGGTCGCGCGCGGCAACAGCGACGCGCGCACCGACGTGTACGCCGCCGGGATCCTGCTCTACGAGATGATCACGGGCCGCCAGCCGTTCGTCGGCGAGACCCCGATCCAAGTCGCGTTCCAGCACGTCAACTCCGACATCCCGGCTGCCTCGGACCGCGTGCGCTGGCTCCCCGTCGAGATCGACGAGCTTATCGGCGCTCTTGCGGCGCGCGAGCCGGACGACCGTCCCATCGACGCTTCCGCAGCGCTCGAGCTCGTCCGGCGCACCCGCACGGCCCTGGACCCCGAGACCCTCGCGCGCCGCGCGGACGTCCGACCGTCGATCTCCCTGCCGCTCGCGACCGACGCCGGCGAGGAGACCCCCGACGACGACGCGCCGGGCACCGCGCTCGTCGGCCCGACGCATCTCGACGACGCCCACGAGTCGCCCGAGACCGGCCCGGACGCCAGGACCACCCGGTTCGCCCTCATCCCCGCGGGAGGCACCGTCGCGCTGCCCATCGGCAGCGGCATCCGGCCAACCGCTGACAAGCCCGTTCCGAGCCGCCGACGACGACGCCTCATCTGGGCGAGCGTCGTCGCGCTCCTGCTCGTCGGCGTCGGCGGCAGCGCCTGGTGGTACGTCACGGATGGACCCGGCGCCTACACGACTGTTCCCCGCGTGGCCGGCGAGGCGCAGGACGCCGCCGCGACCATCCTGACCGCCCGTGGGCTGACCCCGGACCCGGTCCAGGCGTTCGACCACGCCGTCGCCTCGGGCTTCGTCGTCGGCACGACCCCCGCGGAGGGCGCCCGGATCCGCAAGGACGGGACAGTCACGGTCACCATCTCTAAGGGTCAGGACCTCGTCCCCGTTCCCGACAAGCTCGTCGGCGCACAGCAGGCCGCCGCCGAAGGCGCACTGGCGGCCTCTGGTCTCAAGGCCACGTATCTCGATGGGCAGCACTACTCCGACACCGCGGCGCTCGGAGCGGTCATCGAGGCGTCCGCGAAGTCCGGCGACCAGCTCGAGCGCTCGTCGGCGGTAAAGCTGACGATCTCGGACGGGCCGGCACCCGTGACGATCGTCTCGGTCGTCGGAGCGACGCAGGACGAGGGCAGCAAGCAGCTCTCAGGCATCGGCCTGAAGGTCGCCCTCACCCCGGCGTTCTCGGACACCGTGGATTCGGGGCGCGTCATCAGCCAGGACCCGCTCGCCCAGGCTGAGGGGCACCACCGCGGCGACACGGTCACGCTCACGATCTCGCAGGGCCGTGAACTCATCGAGGTGCCCAACGTCGTGAACAAGCCCGCAGACGAGGCGATCGCCACGCTTCAAGCCGCGGGGTTCGTGGTCAAGACGGGTAAGCCACTCGGCTACGCGGTGGCGAACAGGATCTTCTCCCAGAGCGAGAAGGCGGGTTCCAAGATCCCCAAGGGCAGCGAGATCACGCTCTCCATCGTGTGAGCACTTGTTGGGCAGCTCGTCGGGAGTTCACTCATGCCACAACGGGCGCACGCGATCGGGTGCGCCCGTTGTCGTACCGCTTCAGGACCTGCGCAGCAGCTCCACGACCTGCAACGCCAGCTCGAGCGACTGCTGGTGGTTCAGCCGCGGGTCGACGAGCGTCTCGTAGCGCCGGGCCAGCCCCGCGTCGTCGATCTCCTCGGACCCACCCAGGACCTCGGTGACGTCGTCGCCCGTGAGCTCGATGTGCAGCCCGCCAGGAACCGTCCCGAGCGCGCGGTGCACCTCGAAGAACCCCGCGACCTCATCCATGACGTCGGAGAACCGGCGGGTCTTGTACCCGCTGGCTGACGTGATGCCGTTGCCGTGCATCGGGTCGCACACCCAGGTGACGGGACGGCCGTCGGCGGTGACCTTCTCCACGAGCGCTGGCAGGCGGTCGCGGATCTTCCCGGCTCCCATGCGCGTGATGAATGTGATGCGCCCCGGCTCGGCGGTCGGGTTGAGCTTGTCGATGAGCGCGAGCGCGTCGTCGGCGGTCGACGCTGGGCCCAGCTTGATGCCGATCGGGTTGTGCACGCGCGAGAAGTAGTCGACGTGGGCGCCGTCGAGCTCACGCGTGCGCTCACCGATCCACAGGAAGTGGGCCGAGCAGTCGTACGGCAGGCCGGTGCGCGAGTCGATCCGCGTGAGCGGCCGCTCGTAGTCGAGCAGCAGCCCCTCGTGGCTCGAGTAGAAGTCGACGCTGCGCAACGCGTCGAAGTCGGCGCCGCACGCCGCCATGAACCTGATAGCGCGGTCGATCTCGGCGGCGATCTCCTCGTAGCGCGCGTACGCCGGGTTCGCCATGAACCCCTTGTTCCACTCGTGCGCACGCAGCAGCGACGCGAAGCCGCCGGTCGTGAACGCCCGGATGAGGTTGAGCGTCGAGGCGGACGTGTGGTACGCCTCAAGCAGCCGTCGGGGGTCGGGCGTGCGGTCCTCCGGGGTGAACTCGAAGCCGTTGATGATGTCGCCGCGGAATGCGGGCAGCGTCACCCCGCCGCGGGTCTCCTCGTCGGAGCTGCGCGGCTTGGCGTACTGCCCGGCCATGCGGCCCATCTTGATGACGGGCAGGCTCGCGCCATAGGTGAGCACGACAGCCATCTGCAGGATCGTCTTGATCTTGTTGCGGATGTTGTCGGCCGTCGCCTCGGCGAAGGTCTCCGCGCAGTCGCCGCCCTGGAGCAGGAACGCCTCGCCGCGACCAGCGGCGCCGAGCTGGGCTCGCAGCGCGTCGGCCTCCCCCGCGAACACGAGGGGCGGCACGAGGGCGAGCTTGCGGGTCACGGCGTCGAGCTCGGCGAGGTCAGGCCAGTGGGGCTGCTGCCCGGCCGACATTGTGCGCCAGCGGTCCAGCCCAGCGAGGACCTGCGCGTCCGCGTCGACACTCATGAGTGCGCCGCTGGGACCAGGTCTTGGCCGATGTCGGCGAGGAGCTCGCCGAACCAGGGCACCGAGGTGTCGAACGCCTTGCCGCCCGCGATGCGCGGGAACGCGATGGCCTTGAGGCGGTCGCCGTCCTCCTCGTCGTGCCCGATCACGCCGGACTCGCCCTTGAGCGCGGACTCGACAGCGAAGTCGGTCATCGACTTGATGAGGCGGAGGTCCTCGACGTTGGCCGCCGCGGCGCGCGAGTAGTAGCCCGACTTCTGCACCATGGTCTTCTCGGCACCGAGCAACGTCGCGAACTGCTTCGCGAACCACTGACCAGGGTTGATCGTGTCGAGCCTGACGTGTCCGAACGCATCGCGCGGCACCTCGGTGCCCGCTGCCTCGAGCTGCGCGACGATCTCGTGCATGCCCGCGCCCTCGGACAGGAAGATGTTGACGTTGCCGATCTCGTCCATCACGCCGCGCAGGCGCCTGGCCTCGGCCTCGATGTCGAGCGCGAGCTCAGGCAGGAAGACCGCGTGGATGTCCCAGCGCTCACGCGACAGGCCGATGCTCGGCACCCACTCCTGCGTGTCGAGCCACGCGCGGTACGACGCGGCGGCCGCAGCGGTCAGCCACCCGCAGTGACGGCCCATGACCTCGTGGACGATGAGCATGCGCGGACCGGACCGGTGCTCGCCGATGACGTTCGCGGCGAACCCTGCGGCCTCCTCGGCCGCAGTCCAGGCCCCGAGCGACTGCTTGATCGGGATGATGTCGTTGTCGATCGTCTTCGGCAGGCCGACGACCGTCAGGTGGTAGCCGTGGGCCTCAAGGTAGGCCGCGAGGTCGGCGGCCGTGGTGTTGGTGTCGTCACCGCCGATCGTGTGGAGCACGTCGACGCGGTCGGCCTTGAGCTGCTCGGCGGCGACCTGCAGTGGGTCCTGGCCCTCCTTGACGAGGCCGCGCTTGACGCAGTCGGCCGCGTTGGTGAGCTTGACGCGCGAGTTGCCGATCGGCGAGCCGCCGAACCGGTGCAGGATGCCTGCCTTCGCGCGCGCCTCGGCGTCGACGACGATCTTGGTGCCGGTCAGGAGACCGTGGTAGCCGTGCTGGTAGGCGATGATCTCGATCTCCGGCGCGAGCTCGGTGTAGCGCTCGATGAGCCCACCGACGGCGGAAGACAGGCACGGGGCGAAGCCGCCTGCGGTCAGGAGCGCGACGCGACGAACCGACATGAGATGCACCTCTCGTTGAACAGACACCGGAGCCACATCGTCGGGCGTGGAGACGACGAGTCGTCGGGCCCTAGGTCCGGGGAAGGCGTTGCCGTCCGGAGACCGGCGGCTGGCTCATCCTACCGACGGTGCCGCTTCATCCTCGGGCGGGACCGGCACGTGGACGTCCGGCACCGGTCGACCGCCGGGCGCGGTGCCACCCGAGTCCTGCGCGGGGGGCTTCGCCGCGGGGTGCCCGGTCGCGATGCGTGCCTTCTGCGTCGCAGCGTAGACGTCGACGTACTCCTGGCCCGACAGGCTCATGAGGGAGTACATGATCTCGTCGGTCATCGACCGCAGGATGAAGCGGTCGTTCTCCATGCCCTTGTAGCGGCTGAAGTCGAGCGGCTCGCCGACCACGACGCCGATGCGCAGGGGCCTCGGGATCGTCCGGCCGATCGGCTGCGCGACATCGGTCCCGATCATCGCGATCGGGATCACGGGGACGCCGGACTCCAGGGCGAGGCGCGCGACGCCCGTCTTGCCGCGATAGAGCCGACCGTCCGGGCTGCGAGTGCCCTCGGGGTAGATCCCGAACAGCCCGCCCGCCTCGAGCCGCAGCAGGCCGGTGTGGAGCGCCGCCTCCGAGGCCTTGCCTCCGCTGCGATCCACCGGGATCGTGCCGACCCCGCGGAAGAACCCCGCCTTGAGCCGGCCCCTGATCCCCGTGCCGGTGAAGTACTCAGACTTGCCGATGAACACGATCTCCCGGTCCAGGACGAGCGGCAGGACGAACGAGTCGATCACCGCGAGGTGGTTGCTCGCCAGGATCGCGCCGCCGGTCGTGGGCACGTGGTCGATGCCGCGCACCCACGGTCGGAAGAGCAGGTGCAGCATCGGACCCACGAGGACCCGTTTCATCAGCCAGTAGAACAACCTGCCACCTCTCGACCGAGCCCGGGATCGTCCCGCGAGCCTCACCATGCACTGGTCCGACTCTAGAGTGCTGCCATGCCACCACGCGCGGACGAGCCCCGCGGCGACGCCGACGAGCCTGCGGCCGACAACGGTCCCGACGCGGGCGGGGACGTCCCACCCGCGCGCGCGCCGGGCGTGGGTGAACCCGC
>JABBOW010000027.1 GCA_012927595.1 Cellulomonas sp. | reverse complement strand
TGGGCGTCGACCTGCCGTCGATCGGTCGCGTCGTGCGATCCGGCGACGACCGCCGCGTACAGCTCCAGGTGCTGCGGCGGCATCACGAACGGCTGCTCGCAGCGCGTGAACGGCACGACCGGCTCGCGGCGACGGTCGCCACCACCATGCGGTCACTAGACGAAGGACGAACCATGGAAGCGAAAGACCTGTACGCAGGCTTCGACAACAGCGAGTACGACGTTGAGGCGCGCGAGCGCTGGGGCACCGAGGCGGTCGACCGAGGCGCATCGGCGTGGGCTCGGCTCGGCGTGGACGGCCAGGCAGCGCACCACGCGGAGACCACAGCGATCGGCCAGTCACTCGCGGCCTGCCTGGCCGAGGGGCTCGCTGTCGACACCCCCCGCGTCCAGGCGCTCGTCGCTCGCCACCATGCGCAGATCGCCGTGTTTTGGACCCCGAACCGCGAGTCGTACACCGGCCTGGGCCGGATGTACGTCGACGACGCTCGCTTCACCGCGACGTACGACGCTTTCGCACCGGGGCTCGCTCCGTACCTGCGCGACGCGATCGCCGTGTTCGCGGCGGCCAACCTCGCCTGACCGCCGGCCACCGACCACTGCCCAGGACCGGTCCGCGGGACGAACGGCCCACGCAACGCTGGCCATCGCGCGGAACGCTGGGGGGTACAAGGTTGCGCCGATCCGCAACCTTGTACCCCCACCGGGGCGTTCTCCGACCGCTCGACACGGCTGGCGGGCGCCCCGGCCACGTCTAGCCGAGCTGAGCTGCCCGGAACTCGTCTTCGAGCAGACCCATCTCGATCACGTCGCACCACCGCTCGCCGTCGCGGGCGGCATCGCGCAGCCGTCCCTCGACCCGGAAGCCGATGTTCTCGTAGATCGCGCGTGCCCGCGTGTTGATGCTCAGCACGTCCAGACCGACACGGTGCAACCCGATGCCGTCGAACGCCAGGCCGAGAACGAGCGCGATCGCCTCCGTGCCGTACCCGCGACCACGGTACGCGGGCCGCATGACCAGGCGGATGTTCGCGCTGCTCACTGCGTCGTCGATCTCTTTGAGCACGATCTCACCGAGGTACTCGTCCGAGCCGTTCGCCGTCACGGCCAGGTCGACGCGGCTGTCACGGGCCGATACCCCCGCGCACCACGCGCCGATCTCCGCTCGGGTGAAGGCCGTGGTCGCGCCCGTCAGCCGGTTGCTCTGCGGGTCCTGGACCATCTCCCACATCGCGTCGGCGTCCGTCGCGCGCACCGGCCGGAGCCGGACCATCTCGCCCTCGAGCGTCGGCTTCTCCATCGATCAGCCCTTCTGGTCGTTGCCACCTGGGCGCGAGCCTAGGGACCGCCTATGACCATCATGTAACGGATCGCTCATCGCGCACGGCGCCGTGACCGTGCGCCCACGGCTCACGCCGGCGTGACACGCTCCAGCACGAGCTCCCTGACACGCCCTGCGTCGGCCTGTCCGCGGGTGGTCTTCATGACCGCGCCGATGATGGATCCGACCGGCCCGAGGTTGCCCGAACGGATCTTCTGGGCGATGTCGGGCTGCGCAGCGAGCGCGGCGTCGATCGCGGCGAGCAGCGGACCGTCGTCAGACACGACCTCGAGCCCTCGTGCGATGAGGACCTGCTCGGGCCCGCCCTCACCCGCGAGCACACCCTCAAGGACCTGGCGTGCAAGCTTGTCGTTGATACGTCCCGCGTCGACGAGCCACTGCAGCTCACCGACCTGGGTCGGGGTGATCGTCAGGTCCGCCAGCTCGACGTCCAGCTGCTTGGCCGTCCGGGCCAGCTCACCCATCCACCACTTGCGCGCGGCGGCCGGGCTCGCCCCTGCCGCGACGGTCGAGGCGATGATGTCGACCGCTGACGCGTTGATGACATCGCGCATCTCGGCGTCGGCGAAGCCCCAGTCACCCTGGAGCCGGCGGCGACGTGCCGCGGGCATCTCCGGCAGCGCGGCGCGGATCTGCTCGACCCACGCGCGGTCAGGCGAGACCGGCGCGAGGTCCGGCTCCGGGAAGTAGCGGTAGTCGTCCGAGTCGGACTTGATGCGACCGGCCGTCGTAGTGCCGGTGTCCTCGTGCCAGTGCCGGGTCTCCTGGGTGATCGAGCCGCCCGCATCGAGGATCGCGGCCTGCCGCGAGATCTCGTAGCGCACCGCGCGCTCGACCGCGCGGAACGAGTTGACGTTCTTCGTCTCCGTGCGCGTGCCGAGCGGCGAGTCGGACGTCGCCCGCAGAGACAGGTTGACGTCCGCCCGCACGTTGCCGCGCTCCATGCGCGCCTCAGAGACGTCGAGCGCACGGAAGATGTCCCGCAGCGTCTGCACGTAGGCGCGCGCGACCTCTGGCGTCCGCATCCCGGCGCCGGTGATTGGCCGCGTGACGACCTCGACGAGCGGGATGCCCGCGCGGTTGTAGTCGATCAGCGAGTACTCGGCGCCTTGGATGCGCCCGGTGGAACCACCGACGTGGGTGTTCTTGCCGGCGTCCTCCTCCATGTGTGCGCGCTCGATATCGACGCGGAAGACGGCGCCGTCGTCGAGCTCGACGTCGAGCCAGCCGTCATAGGCGATCGGCTCGTCGGACTGCGACGTCTGGAAGTTCTTCGGGACGTCCGGGTAGAAGTAGTTCTTGCGCGCGAACCGGCACGTCTCGGCGATGGAGCAGTTGAGCGCGAGCCCGATGCGGATCGCATACTCGACCGCAGTGCCGTTGACGACCGGGAGTGCACCCGGAAGGCCCAGGGACACCGGGGAGACCGCGGTGTTGGGCTCGTCGCCGAACACCACGATCGACGGGCAGAACATCTTGGTACGCGTGCCCAGCTCGACGTGGACCTCGATGCCGAAGACCGGGTCGTAGCGTGCCACCGCGTCGTCATAGTCGACCAGGTCGACCTCGGGCGTGCCGTTCGCCGTCGTCACCGTGCCACCTCCAGCTCGGGGGCCTTCGCGAGGATGGGGCCGCCCCACTGCGCCTCGAGCAGCGCTTCGAGCGCCGCGCCCACCCGGTAGAGGCGGTCATCGGCCTTCGCCGGCGCGAGGACCTGGAACCCAACCGGCAGGCCGTCATCCGACAGTCCGTTCGGCACCGACAGGCCCGGGATGCCAGCGAGGTTCGCGGGGATCGTCGCGACGTCGTTGAGGTACATCGCGAGCGGGTCGTCGAGCTTCTCGCCGAGCTTGAACGCCGTGGTCGGCGTCGTCGGTGAGACGAGGACGTCTGTCTGCGCGAACGCGGCCGCGAAGTCGCGCTGGATCAAGGTGCGCACCTTCTGGGCACTGCCGTAGTACGCGTCGTAATACCCCGCTGACAGAGCGTAGGTACCGAGGATGATCCGGCGCTTGACCTCGTCGCCAAATCCCGCGCCGCGAGTCGCGCCCATGACGCTCTCGGCCGTGACCTTCCCCTCCGACGGCTCGACGCGCAGGCCGAACCGCATCCCGTCGAACTTCGCGAGGTTGCTCGACGCCTCGCTCGGGAGGATGAGGTAGTAGGCACCGAGCGCGTACGTGAAGTGCGGGCAGGACACCTCGACGATCTCGGCACCCGCGCCGCGCAGCACCTCGAGCGACTCGGTGAACCGGGCGCGCACGCCCGGCTGGTAGCCCTCGCCCGTGAGTTCGCTGATGACGCCGACGCGCATGCCGGTCAGGTCACCCGAGCGCCCCTGGCGGGCGGCCGCGACCAGCCCCGGCAACGGCTCGTCGATGGACGTCGAGTCGCGCGGGTCGTGGCCCCCGATGAGCTCGTGGAGCAGCGCCGAGTCGAGCACCGTCCGCGTCACCGGTCCGGCCTGGTCGAGGCTCGATGCGAGCGCGATGAGGCCGTAGCGGGAGACCCCGCCGTACGTCGGCTTGACGCCGACGGTGCCCGTCACGGCCGCGGGCTGCCGGATCGAACCGCCGGTGTCCGTGCCGATCGCGAGCGGCGCCTCGTAGGCGGCGACCGCTGCGGCCGACCCGCCCCCGGAGCCGCCAGGGATCCGATCGAGGTCCCACGGGTTGTGCGTGTTGCCGAACGCCGAGTGCTCGGTGCTCGACCCCATGGCGAACTCGTCCATGTTGGTCTTGCCGAGGATCGGCAGGCCCGCAGCCCTGATCCGGGTGGTGATCGTCGCGTCGTACGGCGGGATCCAGCCCTCGAGGATCTTTGAGCCGGCGGTCGTCGGCATGCCCTTCGTGACGACGATGTCCTTGATCGCGATCGGCACGCCCGCGAGCGCGTGCAGCTTCTCGCCGGCGGCGCGTCGGGAGTCGACGTCGCGCGCCGTCGCGAGAGCCTCGTCTCCGTTCACGTACAGGAACGAGTGCAGCGCGGGCTCGACGGCGGCGATGCGGTCGAGGTGCGCCTGGGTTGCCTCCACACTCGACACGTCGCGCGAGGTCAGCCGGCCCGCGAGATCGGCGGCGGTCAGCCGCGTGAGGTCGGTCATCAGTCCTCCTCGAGGATCTGCGGGACGAGGAACTTGCCCTCCATCGCCGCAGGGGCACCGGCGAGCACCTCGGCCACGGGCAGCGACGGCTCGGGGATGTCCGCACGGAACACGTTCATCAGCGGGAGCGGGTGGCTGGTGGCGGGCACGTCGGCGGTCGCGACCGTGCTGACGCTCGCGACGGCGTCAACGATCACGCGGAGCTCGCCCGCGAGTCGATCCAGCTCGGCAGGCGTCAGGTCGATCCGGGCCAGGGCCGCCACGCGCGCGACCTCGTCGCGAGAGAGGGTGGACATGGTCCGAAGTCTAAGCCGTGGCGAGGGCGTCGTCAGGCGCCTCGGCTCGTCGGACGTCGCGGGCCGCGGCCAGCCGGACAGGCGGCGCTAGTCCTGACGGTCGACGGCTGCACCGACGAGCGCGAGCAGCGCATCGGCATACGCGTCCGCGGCGGCCGACGCGGTGAAGACCTGCTGCGCCCGTCCCGCCAGCTCGATGACGACCTCGTACCCCTCGGAGCTGCGGGCGAGGCGGCGAAACGTCCCGCCGAGCAGCTCACGGAGCTGATCCTCGCCAGGCAGCCAGAGGGCGTCCTCCTGAGCGACGGAGTCGAGCGCCCACTCGGTCGTGCCGTTGAAGCCGAGGACCGTTCCGGTCGAGAACTGGTGGGGCTCGATCATCATGTCGCTGATCGTGTAGACCTCGTCGTCGAGCCCGGCGCGCCGGATGACGAATCTGTCCCCCGAGCGCGGGTGCCAGCGCAGGCCCGCGACGCGGAGCCGGTCGGCGCGGTCGGCGGAGATCATCAGGTCAGTATCGGCCGGAACGCGCGAGGCGGCATCCGGCGACACGAGCCGCCGAGGCGCCCTGGCGGCCCGTCCTCCTGCGCACGACGGTCGGGGCCGGCGGTTCCCGGCCAAGAACGTCAACCGGCCGCCTCCATGTAGTGGTATGAGTCGGCCGGCAGGAAGCCAAGACGTTCATAGACCGTGATGGCCACCGAGTTGGCGTGCTCAACCTGGAGGAATGCGCGTCGGGCTCCGCGCTGGTCGGCCTCGCGGGCGGCGGCCGCCGTCAGCATGCTCGCGAGGCCCCGCCGCCGGGCCTCTGCGGGGACCGCGAGGCACGCCAACGCGACCCAGTCGTTCGCGAACGCTGCGCGGATGACGCCGACGGCAGCTCGATCATGTGGCGCGCGGTCGGCACCGGCCGCTCCGGGCCACCCGGGGTCTCGGGGCTCGCTCCCGTTGAATGCCGCGAGGTAGGCCGCAGTGCTCCCGGTGAGGATGCCGTGAGCGAGCTCTCGGTCCACCGGCGCCGACGACGACTTCACTCCCAACCAGCCCGCCAGCCACGCGTCGTCCGGCGCGTCGGCGGTCTCGATCGAGGGTGTGGCGGCGGACCTGGAGAGCGTCGCCGCTCCGGACCGAGCCAGCCCAGCGAGGTCCTCGTGCACCATGACCAGCGTCTGCGCCCCGCGGAGGTAGCCACGGGCTTCCAGGCGGCTCGCGAGGTCAGGCGGCCACGACTCGCGTCCGACCCGGAAGACCGGGGCGCGACCGGCGTCGGCGTACACCCGCTCTGCCCAGGCGATCGCACCGTCGACGTCGACGGGCGCACCCGCCGTGATCACGCTGTTCGCCCGCCGGGTGAACCCGCCGGAGATCCCCGCCCGCCAGCCCTCGATGTCGTGCACCTCCATCGGCTGCCACGTCGCCGCCTCGACCTCGACGCCAGGAGCCTCCGGCGCCTCCCACGTGAGGACCCGCAGGCTCACCCCCTCGTGGTGCCAGTCCCGCTCGGGTGCTCGACGGAACCCGAGCCGCTCGTACAGCCGATGGGCCACGGCCATCGCGTCGAGCGTCGACAGCACGACCGTCCGCGCCCCGGAGGCCACCGACTCCCGCAGGCAGGCACGCACGAGCGCCTCGGCCACGCCGCGACGACGCGCCTCGGGCGCCACGGCGAGCATCCGGATCTCGAACTCCCCGGCCTCGGCCACCTCCGCGTACGACGAGCTCTGCGGCGCGAGGGTCACGGCTCCGACGACGACGGGGTCGCGGGCATTGTCTGGATGCAGCATCGCCACCAGGAGCGTCGCCTCGCGGGCCCGACGGCGTGAGTCGAGCAGCTCGTCGCGGTACTCGTCTGCGTCGTCAATGAGTCGGTCGGCGTGGTACGCCTCGGCGGTCAGCGCGCCCGCCGCCGTGATCTCGGCGTCGGATGCGGCAACCCGAACCTCGAAGTCATTCATCGTCGGGGCCCGCCGGGGCGGGCGTCCCGTCCACGCGGGCGTCGCCCGGCACCGGATCGGCCGCCGCTTCGCCTACCGCGGCCGGTCCGCCGCTCAGCAGCGCGACGAACTCCTGCTCGGAGAGGATCCGCAGGCCCAGCTCGCGGGCCTTTGCCTCCTTCGACCCGGCGCTCTCCCCCACCACGACGTAGTCGGTCTTCTTCGACACGCTGCCGGCCGACTTGCCACCGCGCGCGAGGATCGCCTCCTTCGCCTCGTCACGGCTGAAGCCTTCGAGGCTTCCTGTCACGACGACCGTGAGACCGTCCAGCGTGCGAGGCGTCGACGCGTCGCGCACGTCGGCCATCCGCACGCCGGCCCCGGCCCACTTCCGCACGATGTCCGCGTGCCAACGATCGTCCCCGTCGGGCTGGTCGAACCACGCGCGCACCGCCGCAGCGATCGTCGGTCCGACGCCCTCGACCGCGGCCAGCTCGACCTCGCCAGCCGCGGCGACGGCGTCCAGGGTGCCGAACTCGTTCGCAAGCGCGCGGGCCGCCGTCGGACCCACATGGCGGATCGAAAGGGCGACCAGGACGCGCCACAGCGGGGTGTCCTTGGCCTTCTCGAGGTTGGCCAGCAGGCTCTCCCCGACCGCGTTGAGGTCCCCCGCATGACGGCTGCGTCCCTTGACCTTCGAGCTCGCCGACAGGACGAACTGCGGGACTCGGCCCAGCGCATCGGCGTCGAGCGCGAAGAGATCTCCCTCGTCGACCAGGACGCCCGCGTCGAGCAGGCTCGCGGCGGCCTCCCACCCGAGCGCCTCGATGTCGAACGCACCGCGCGACGCGACGTGGAAGACGCGCTCGCGCAGCTGCGCCGGGCACGACCGCGCGTTGGGACAGCGGATGTCGACGTCGCCCTCCTTTGCCGGCGCGAGGGGCGTGCCGCACGACGGGCAGTGCGTCGGCATGACGAACTCACGCTCGGTGCCGTCGCGTAGCTCCACGACCGGGCCCACGATCTCCGGGATCACATCACCCGCCTTGCGCAGCACGACGGTGTCACCGATCAGGACGCCCTTGCGCCGGACCTCGCTCGCGTTGTGCAGCGTGGCCATCTCAACGGTGGACCCCGACACCAGGACGGGCTCCATGACGCCGTACGGCGTCACCCGGCCCGTCCGGCCGACGTTGACCCGGATGTCCATGAGCCGGGTGTTGACCTCCTGCGGCGGGTACTTGTACGCGATCGCCCAGCGCGGAGCCCGGCTCGTCGCGCCCAGCCGGCGCTGCAACGCAATCTCGTCGACCTTGACGACGATCCCGTCGATCTCGTGCTCGACGTCGTGGCGGTGCTCGCCGTAGTGGTCGATCATCTGCTGGACCTCCGCGAGGTCCCCAGCGATCCGCGTGTGCGTCGAGACCGGCACGCCCCAGCCCGCGAGCAGGTCGTAGACCTGGGACTGCCGTTCGATCCCGTCGCCGCGGTGGCCCTGCCCCCACTGCAGCGCGCCGACGCCGTGCGCGTACATGCGCAGCGGCCGCGACGCGGTCACGCGGGGGTCCTTCTGCCGGAGCGATCCCGCGGCGGCGTTGCGCGGGTTGGCGAACGGCGACTTGCCCGCCTCGACCTGCGCGGCGTTGAGCTCGGTGAACGCCGCGACGGGTAGGAACACCTCACCGCGCACCTCGATGAGCTCAGGGTGCGTCGCAGGGTCGCCGGCGAGCACGTACGGGATCGTGCCGATGGTGCGGACGTTGAGCGTGACGTCCTCACCCGTGCGGCCGTCACCGCGGGTCGCGGCGCGCACGAGTCGACCCCCCTCGTACAGCAGGGCGATCGCGAGACCGTCGATCTTCAGCTCGCACAGGTAGTGCAGGCCGCTGGCGGGCAGCGTCTCGAGGTCGCGGTGGACACGCTCTGCCCACGCTGCGACGTCGTCGGCGGAGAAAGCGTTGTCGAGCGAGAGCATGCGCTCGACGTGGTCGACGGCGCGGAACTCGGTCGAGAACGTGCCGCCGACGACCTGGGTCGGCGAGTCGGGCGTGCGCAGCTCGTGGTGCGCGGCCTCGAGCGTCTGCAACCGGCGCATGGTCTGGTCGTACTCGGCGTCGCTTGCCGTCGGGGCGTCGCGCACGTAGTACGCGAACTGCAGGTCCCTGACGCGTTCGGCCAGGCTGGCCCAGAGGTGCCGGGCCGCAGTCTCGTCGAGCTCGGCGTCCGACCGGTCGGGATCGGCGGACGAGGTGTCGGCGGAGGTGTCGGCGGGGCTCACCCCGACATCATCGCGTGTCCCTCCGACACCTGCGCGCGAGCGGCCCCGGGGTGTCCGGCCGGACCTTGGTCGGCGCGATGCGCTGTCCTGCGTCCCTATAGTCGCTCCATGACTATCGAGATGGAGTTCGGGGCCAACGCGGACAACCCGGTTGGTTTCGTCACGTGGGCGTTCCTTCGCGAGCTGAAGTTCGGCCAGGGCGTCGACCTTGAGACCTCGTCCGTCAACGACCAGTACCTGGCCTTGGCCCGCACCGTGCGGCAGTTCCTGACGGGACGCTGGCTCGAGACCCGCGAGCGCCAGCGCGCCGCACAGGCAAAGTCGGTGGTCTACCTCTCGCTCGAGTACCTGCTCGGTCGCCAGCTCGAGAACGCCTTGCTGGCCGCGGACCTCGAGGAGGTCGCTGAGCAGGCCCTGGCCAACCTGGGCATCGACCTCGCCACGCTCCGCGACGCCGAGGTCGAGCCCGGCCTCGGCAACGGTGGCCTCGGACGGCTCGCCGCCTGCTTCATCGACTCCCTCGCCACGCTCGGCGTTCCCTCCACCGCCTACGGCATCCGCTACGAGTTCGGCATCTTCCGCCAGACGTTCGTCGACGGCCGCCAGGTCGAGCAGCCCGACTCCTGGCTCGCGATGGGCTCGCCGTGGGAGTTCCCGCACCCCGAGTCCGCTGTCACTGTGGACTTCGGCGGGTCGGTCGAGGACCACCTGGACGACGACGACGTGACGCGTCGCCGCTGGGTCCCCGGCCACAGCGTCCTGGCGATCCCGTACAACTACATGGTCCCGGGCTACAAGAACGGCAACGTCAACACGCTGCGGCTGTGGAGCGCGCGGGCGACCCGCGCGTTCGATCTTCAGATCTTCAACTCGGGCGACTACGCCCGCGCGGTCCTCGAGCAGACCACCGCGGAGACCATCTCGAAGGTTCTCTACCCCGAGGACTCGACGCCGCAGGGCAAGGAGCTGCGGCTCCAGCAGCAGTACTTCTTCGTCGCCGCCTCGCTGCGCAACTTCCTCGACGAGGTGCTCCCGGAGGGTTTCGACCTGCACGGCCTCCCAGAGCGAGCCACCTTCCAGCTCAACGACACCCACCCGGTGATCGCGATCCCCGAGCTGATGCGCGTCCTCGTCGACGAGCGTCGCTACGAGTGGGACGAGGCCTGGGCGATCGCGCAGCGCTGCTTCGCCTACACGTGTCACACCTTGTTGCCCGAGGCGCTCGAGGTGTGGCCCGTCGAGCTGCTCGGCCGGTTGCTCCCGCGCCACCTCGAGATCATCTACCGGATCAACGACGAGTTCCTCGCGCGTGTCCGTGCCGCGCACCCGAACGACGAGATGCGCGCACGGCGCATGTCCATCGTCCAGGAGCACCCCGAGCCTGCGGTCCGAATGGCCTTCCTCGCCACGGTCGGCAGCATCAAGGTGAACGGTGTCGCAGCCCTGCACAGCCAGCTGCTCCGCGACAAGGTGCTCGCCGACTTCTCTGAGCTCATGCCGGAGAAGTTCACGAACGTCACCAACGGCGTCACGCCGCGTCGATTCATCCGGATGTCGAACCCCGGCCTGTCCGGCCTGCTGACCGAGGCGGTCGGCGACGGATGGGTCACGGACCTCGACAAGCTGAAGGGCCTGGAGCCGCTCGCCGGCGACCCTGAGTTCCAGCGCCGGTTCCGTGAGGTCAAGGCCGCGAACAAGTCGCGGCTCGTCGACCTCCTCCAGGTGCGCGACGGGATCGAGATCTCGACGGACGCGATGCTCGACGTCATGGTCAAGCGACTGCACGAGTACAAGCGCCAGATGCTCAAGGTGCTGCACATCGTCACGCTCTACGACCAGGTCAGGTCGGGCAAGGTTGCGATCGCGGACGTCACCCCGCGTGCCTTCGTGTTCGGCGCCAAAGCGGCCCCCGGCTACCGGATGGCCAAGGAGATCATCGCGCTCATCAACGCGGTCGGCCGGACCGTCAACTCCGACCCCGCGCTCGAGGGTCGGCTGCAGGTCGCGTTCCCGGCCAACTACAACGTCACGCTCGCCGAGACGCTCATCCCCGCGGCCGACCTGTCCGAGCAGATCTCGCTCGCCGGCAAGGAGGCCTCCGGCACCGGGAACATGAAGTTCGCGCTCAACGGGGCTCTCACGGTCGGCACGCTCGACGGTGCGAACGTCGAGATCCGCGACCTCGTCGGCGACGACAACTTCTTCCTCTTCGGGCTCACCGAGCCCCAGGTCGCCGACCTCGTGCAGTCCGGCTACCGGCCTTCGTCGTACTACGAGAACAGCACCTCGCTCCGAAGCGCACTCGACCTCATCGCGTCGGGGACGTTCTCGGGTGGCAACGCGCGGGAGTTCGAGCCGATCGTCGCGAACCTTCTGCACGAGGACCGGTTTCTCGTGCTCGCGGACTACCAGGCGTACCTCGACGCGCAGGCTCGGGTCGACTCGGCCTACGCGAACCCCGAGGCGTGGACGCGATCGGCTATCCTCAACGTCGCACGCAGCGGCTTCTTCTCCTCGGACCGCAGCATCCGGGACTACCTGGACCGCATCTGGCACGCCAGCCCGGTCGCGGCGCGCGACTGAACCGCCCGAATGCCTAGCGGCGGCGCCCGAGGACCCCGACCGCGACCACTCCTGCACCACCGAGCACAGCCGCGGTGAGGCCGGCCGCCACGACGGTCGGCGGCGAGCTCGCCACGACAACCTCGCGCGCGGTGTCGTCGACGGTCCACGTGCACACGGACTGCGGCGGGAACGCCGTGTAGTGGACGGCCGCGTCGTGGGTCCCGGCGGCGTACGCGACGAGGCAGGGCTCGGTCTGCGCCCGCCCGGCGTCGAGCGCGGCCACGCCGATGGTGATCCACGCGACGACCAGGGTGACGATGCCGGCAAGCGCGACGCCCGATGCGACCAGGAGCACGAGCGCGCGCCGGGGTGATCCTTCAACAGGACGTGCCATGGGACCGGTCAGCCTTCTGCTCGTTCGGCGACGACGAGCGCCGCACGCACCACCCCGGCGAGCTCCGCGCGGGCCTCGTCGGGGGTCGCTCCCGCGGACGGTGCCCGCGCGATCAGCACGACGCTCGCGAGGTCCGCGAGAGTCAGCCCGACGCGACGCCAGGGCGCCACGACCAGGTCGGCCTGCGCCCGGACGTCCGCGCCGGAGCGATTGGAGCCCGTCTGCGGGGGAAGCTCGAACCAGAGACCGGTCCCGTGCTCGCGTGCCTCGGCGAGGAGTTCCCAGGCCCGGTCGTCGAAGCGCGTCACGTCGAGAGCGAGGGCGTCAGCGCCCGAGCTGACGACAGGTGCGATCGCGAGCTGCGTCGCGCCTGCGTGCACGACGACGCGCACCGCGCCCCCCGCCCGCGCCGCGCTCACGACGGTGCCGAGCCGTTCGGCTGCGACGTGCGCAGGTACCGACCGCAGCGCGGAGTACCCGGAGAAGCTCGGCAGCGCACCGGCAACGACCTGCGCGAGCAGCGCCTCGTCGAGCAGCAGCGTGACCTCGGCGCCCGGCACCGCCCGCCGCACTGTCGCGAGGTGGTGGGCGATACCGGCGCCGAGCGACTCGGCAAGCTCGGCCACCGCACCACGGTCCGCCACGACCCGGTCCCCGCGCGCCAGGTACAGCGACGCGGCCAGGGAGAGCGGGCCTGTGACCGGGACGAGCAACGGGCCCACGTAGCCGTGCGCGGCGACCGCGAGCGCGTCGAGGTCCTCGCGCCGCAGCGACTGCGCCCCGGCGAGGTCGCGGCCCGGTCGATCCGCCAGCTTCCAGCCGTGCACACCGAGCTCGACGGGCAGGTCAAGGAGCAGTGCGGCCGTCGAGCCCGTCCCGTCTGCCGCCGGACCGCGAGCGGGGAGCCGCACGGCGAACGGGATGCCCGTCAGCCCGTCAGGCGTGTCCGCGAGGTCACCCATGACCAGGTTCTGCGCCTCGAGGACGTTGGTGCCGGGCCAGGGGCCGGACCCCGTGACAGCCATCACGCGCGCACTGCGGGGGTCGTCGCGTCGACGGTGGCCTGCGCCAGGACGCGCGAGCCGTCGTAGAGGACGAGGGACTGGCCGGCGGCGACTCCCTTCAGACGGTGCGCGGCACCTGCTGTGACGTCGACCTCGACGCCGCCGTCCGGCACCGTCCGGGCGCACACACCGATGGCCTCGCCGTGCGCGCGCACCTGCGCCTCGCACGCGAACCAGTCGCCGTCCGCGTCGGCGTCCGCGAACCACACGGCGGATCCGGCGCGGACCGTTGCGACGTCGAGCTCGTCGATCGAGCCGACCACGACAGTGCTGGTCACGGGCATGATCGACAGGACATACCGCGGCTTGCCGTCGGGTGCGGGTCGACCGATCGCCAGGCCCTTGCGCTGACCGATCGTGTAGCCGTAGGTGCCGTCGTGGGCGCCCAGGACATCACCTGCGGTGTCGACGATCGGACCGGGACGGGACCCGAGGCGGTCGCGGAGGAAGCCGCGGGTGTCGCCGTCCGCGACGAAGCAGATGTCGTACGAGTCCGGCTTGACCGACACCGACAGCCCGCGCGCTGCCGCCTCGGCGCGGACCTCGTCCTTGGTCGCCGCGTCGCCCAGCGGGAACATTGCACGGGCGAGCCGCTCGGGGCCCATGACGGCCAGCACGTAGGACTGGTCCTTCGCGGCGTCGCGCGCCCGGTGCAGCTCTCGTTGGCCGTCGTCCCGAGCGACTATCCGTGCGTAGTGACCGGTGCACACTGCGTCGAAGCCGAGCGCGAGCGCCTTGTCGGCAAGCGCCTCGAACTTGATGTGCTCGTTGCAGCGTACGCACGGGTTTGGGGTGCGACCGGCGGCGTACTCGGCGAGGAAGTCGGCGACGACCGTCTCCTCGAACCGCTCCGACAGGTCCCACACGTAATACGGGATCCCGAGAACGTCGCAGGCGCGGCGGGCGTCCCCCGCGTCCTCGATCGAGCAGCACCCGCGCGAACCGGTCCGGAACTGGTCCCGGTTGCGCGACAGCGCCATGTGGACACCGACCACGTCATGGCCCGCGTCGACGGCCCGGGCGGCCGCTACGGCAGAGTCGACCCCCCCGGACATGGCCGCGAGGACACGCATCAGGCGGCCCCGCCCGACGAGTGCGCAGCGCCGGCGAGTCCGGCGGCGCGCGCCCGGTCGACCACACCGGGGAGGGCGGCCGCGAGCGCGTCGACGTCGGCCAAGGTCGAGGTGCGACCGAGCGAGAACCGCAGCGCACCGCGAGCCTCCACCTCGTCGAGCCCCATCGCGAGCAGGACATGGCTCGGCTGCGGCACGCCGGCCTGGCACGCCGACCCTGTCGAGCACTCGATCCCTGCCGAGTCGAGCAGGTAGAGCAGCGAGTCGCCCTCGCACCCCGGGAACGTGAAGTGCGCGTTGGCGGGCAGCCGTCGGGCCAGGTCCGCCGGTCCCCGCAGCGCGGCGTCGCCAGCCACGTGACGCACGGCGGCGACGAGCTGGTCGCGCAGCGCTCCGACGCCGACGGCGTACCCGGGCTGAGCGGCGACCGCCGCCTCGAGCGCCACCGCCATGGAGGCGATGAGGGGGACGGCGAGGGTCCCTGAGCGGACTCCCCGCTCCTGGCCGCCACCGTGCAGGACGGGGGTGAGCTCGAGGCCACGGCGCGCGACGAGCGCGCCGACGCCGCCCGGTCCCCCGACCTTGTGGCCGCTCACGGTCAGCGCGTCGAGGCCCGACGCGGCGAAGTCGACCGGCAGCTGCCCGACGGCCTGCACGGCGTCGGCGTGCACCGGGACGCCGTAGCGGCGCGCGAGCGCAACGACGTCGTCGAGCGGCTGCAGCGCGCCGACCTCGTTGTTCGCCCACATGACGGAGATCAGCGCAGCCTGCTCGCCGTGCGCCTCAAGCTCGGCCGCGAGCGCGTCGAGGCGCAGGACGCCGTCCTGGTCGACGGGCAGCAGCACGATCTCGGCACCGGCGTGCGCGGCCATCCAGAACGCGGGGTCGATGACCGCGTGGTGCTCGACCGCGGAGACGAGGATGCGCATCCGGGCAGGGTCCTGCCGCCGGCGCGCCCAGAACAGCCCCTTGACTGCGAGGTTGTCAGCCTCGGTGCCACCCCCTGTGAAAATGACCTCGCTCGGGCGGGCACCGAGTGTCGCGGCGATCTGCTCGCGGGACTCCTCGACGACACGTCGCGCCGCCCGCCCAGCGGTGTGCAAAGAGGAGGGGTTGCCGGTCCGGACCAGCTGCTCCGCCAGGACCCTTGCCGCCTCGGGGAGCATCGGCGTGGTCGCCGCGTGGTCCAGATATGTGGTCACGCTGACGATTCTACGAAGGACGCTGGCACTATGGGTCCGTGAGTGCCGACGACGCCAGCGCACCGCCGCTCGCCTTCAGTGGCCAGCGGCTCGGCTGGGCTGATCTCCCGCGCGCCGTCCGTAACCGCATCTCGTCTCTCGCAGGCGCCCGCGTGACCGCCGAGTCGAGTGCGAACTCGGGCTTCAGCCCTGGTTTTGCGGCGATCCTCGAACTGACTGACGGCCGCGGTGTGTTCGTCAAGGCCGTCTCGCCCGAGCAGAACCCCGAGTCCCCCGACCTCGCGCGCGCCGAGATCCGCGTCGCTGCGGCGCTGCCCCCGGAGGTCCCCGCCCCGCGCCTGTACTGGTGGCACGACGACGGCGAGTGGGTCATCCTCGGTTTCGAGGTCGCGCACGGTCGCCCGCCCGAGGTGCCGTGGCGGCCCGACGAGCTCAAGCTGGTTCTCGACGCGCTCATCCCGCTTGCCGACACGGAGCCGCTGCCCGGCCACGCCCTGCCGCGGACCGACGTCAAGCTGGCCAGCGACTTCACCGGCTGGCGCAGGCTGCAGCAGCGACCCGCCGACGAGATCGACGCGCTGGTGGCGCGGTCCGGCGAGGTCGGCGCCTGGGCGCAGGCGAACATCGACCGACTCATCCGCTGGGAGGAGGACTCGCTTCGCGTCTGCACCGGGCGCGCGCTCGTCCACGGCGACCTGCGGGCCGACAACGCGATGATCGATCCCGACCATCACCGGGTGACTCTCATCGACTGGCCGCACGCAAGCATCGGCGCCCCGTGGCTCGACCTTGCGTTCATGCTGCCGAGCGTCGCGATGCAGGGCGGTGGTGATCCGCAGGCGCACTTCTGGTCCCACCCGGTCTCGGACGGAGTTCCCCCGCAGGACCTCCGGGCCGCGCTCGCAGGGTTGACGGGGTTCCTCACCGCGAGCTCGGTCCTGCCCGCTCCGGTCGGGATCCCCAACCTGCGCCGGTTCCAGCGCGCGCAGGCGTCCGCCGCACTGGGATGGCTGCGCGAGCTCGCCTGAGCCCGTGCCGGACTGCGAGCAGGTCAGCCCTTGAGCCGACGCAGCTCCGCGGTCGTCTGAGGCAGGACGGCGAACAGGTCGCCGACGATACCGAAGTCAGCGATCTCGAAGATCGGCGCCTCCGGGTCGTTGTTGATCGCCACGATGGTGCTGGCGGACTGCATCCCGCCACGGTGGTGCACCGCGCCTGAGACCCCGGCGCCGATGTACAGCTTCGGCGCGACGGTGACACCGGTCTGACCGATCTGCGCGTCGTGACCGATCCACCCCTCATCAGTCGCGACCCGGGTAGCGCCGACGGCTCCGCCGAGCAGGTCCGCGAGTTCCTCGAGCAGTGCGAAGTCACCGTTCGTGCCGCGACCGCCCACCACGACCACGGCAGCCGCACCGAGGTCGGGACGCGTCGACGTTGCGCGTTCGGTGTGCTCGGCCACCCGCACGCGCCGTGCACCGACGTCCACTGTCACGGCCTGCGGGACGACAGAGACTGTCGTGGGCTCGGCCGGCGGCGCGGCCTGCACCGAGCCTGGCTTGAGCGCGATGACCGCGAGCGGGGTCCGGACTGCGCAGCGCGTGTTCCACGTGCCCGCGAACACGGTCTTGGCGGCCACGATGCGGTCGCCTTCGACCCCCAGGCCTGACGCGTCAACGACGACGCCGGCACTCGTCGCGACGCCAACCCGCGCAGCGATCTCCTTGTTCTTGAAAGACGACGTGAGCAGTAGCACCGAGGCGCCGGAGCGCTGCACCAGGGCCGTGAGCCCCTGGGCGGCGACCGGGGTCAGTCGGACGTCCGCATCGCCGACGTCCAGCTGGTGCACGGTCTCGACGCCGTACGTGCCGAGCAGCGCGAGCGTGCGCTCGTCCGGGTCGGACCGGTTGGTGTCGGCGATCCAGGCACCCTGCACCACGCCGAGCGCCCGGGCAGCCGTCAGCAGCTCGAGCACTGGCGGGCGCAGCCCACCGTCAGCGTCGCGGTCAAGCAGGACCAGCACCGGGCCGGTCACGGGGGTCGTCATCTCGTTCGTCCTTCGGTCACGGTCTGCGGGCTCAGGCGAGCTTGTTCTCGACAAGGTACGCAGCGAGCCGGAGCCCAGCGTCACCGTCGTCGGTCACAAGGATGCGGTTCTCGCGCGCGGGACGCCGAGCGGCTTCGACGACCTCTGTGCGCGCACCTGCGTCGCCGACCGTGGTCGCATCCACCCCGAGGTCGGCGAGGGACAGGACCTCGACCGGCTTCTTGCGGGCGGCCATGATGCCCTTGAAATTCGGGTACCGCGGCTCGTTGGCCTGGTCGGTCACCGAGACGAGCGCGGGCAGGGGGGCTTCGAGAACCTCGGTCGCATGGTCCAGGTCACGGCGCACGCGAGCAGTCCACCCGGACCCTATCGAGACGACCGCGAGCTCGCTCGCGAGCGTCAGCTGCGGCAGGTCGAGCTCGGCCGCGAGCGCCGCGGGGACCAGCGACGTCAGCCCGTCGAGGCCGGCCATGCCGGTGAGCACGAGGTCGACGGGCGCCGCGGCGCCGGGGCGGCGGGCCGCGGGGGCGGCCACCGGGCTCGCCGCGCTGCGGGCCGAGCGTCCGACCACGAACGCGGTGCTGCTCGCCAACCACGGACTGCTGGCCTTCGGGCCCGACGCGGTGGCCGCCGCAC
>JABBOW010000139.1 GCA_012927595.1 Cellulomonas sp. | reverse complement strand
GCTGCGCCTGCCCGAGCTGCAGGTGCTTGCCGCCCAGCTCGGCGTCGCGGGCACGTCCAAGATGCGCAAGAGCGATCTCATGGACGCGATCAAGACCAAGCGAGGCGGCGGACACGCGGGTCCCACCGCGCCCGTCGGCGCGCCGGCTGCGCCTCGCAGCGAGCGCGCTGTGCGGGCCGAGCCTGTGCGGGCCGAGCGTGCGTCAACCGAGCGCAGCCAGCCGGAGCATGTCCAGCCGGAGCGTGTCCAGCCGGAGCAGGTCCAGCCGGAGCGTGTCCAGACGGAGCGTGCGCAGACCGGCCGCACACCGGACGTGCGGCTCGCGCCGGGGGAGACCCGCGACGACCGTGCCGCGCGCGCCCTCGACGCGATTGGGACCGTCGCCGCCGAGCGCCGCGGTTCGCGCCGTTCGGGCCGGGGTGCGGGAGCGCCGCGTGGCGACGCAGGTGCTGACATCGGCCTTCTGCCCCAGTCCGACGCCGTGACGCGTCAGGACGGCGGCGAGCGGGACGACGGATCCCAGCGTCAGGACGGTGGCGCACGTCAGGACGGTGGCGCACGTCAGGACGGTGGTCAGCAGTCCGGGCAGCGACAGGCGCGTGACACCACGCAGAACCAGGGCGCCAACCAGGGCTCGAACCAGGGTCAGGGCGGCGGGCAGGGCCAGTCCCAGTTCGACGACACCGACGAGCGCGGGGGACGTCGTCGTCGGTCCCGCGACCGGTACCGCGACCGTGAGCGTCCCAAGCGTGGGCGCGCCGTCACGCGCGGCCCGAGCGGCGACCTTGCCGGGTACGAGGAGATCGAGGTCAGCGAGGACGACGTCCTGCTGCCCGTCGCGGGCATCCTCGACATCCACGACAACTACGGGTTCGTCCGCACGACCGGCTACCTGCCCGGACCGAGCGACGTGTACGTCTCCCTCGGGCAGGTCAAGAAGGCCGGTCTGCGTCGCGGCGACGCCATCACGGGCGCGGTGCGCCAGCAGCGCGAGGGGGAGCAGCTGCCCCAGAGCAACGCCGCCCGTGCCAAGTTCAACGCCCTCGTCCGCCTCGACACAGTCAACGGCTTGCACCCGGACGAGGCGCGTGACCGCCCGGAGTTCGCCAAGCTGACGCCGCTCTACCCGCAGGAGCGTCTGCGGCTCGAGAACGAGCCGAACAAGATCTCGGCTCGCGTGATCGACATCGTGGCCCCGATCGGCAAGGGCCAGCGTGGTCTGATCGTGTCGCCGCCCAAGGCCGGCAAGACGATCATCATGCAGCAGATCGCCAACGCGATCACCGCGAACAACC
The DNA here is from genome assembly GCA_012927595.1 of Cellulomonas sp. Classification (GTDB taxonomy): domain Bacteria; phylum Actinomycetota; class Actinomycetes; order Actinomycetales; family Cellulomonadaceae; genus Cellulomonas_A. The sequence continues at coordinate 16,650 of JABBOW010000139.1, read as the reverse complement.
CCGAGGTCCACCTCATGGTCGTGCTCGTCGACGAGCGCCCCGAAGAGGTCACGGACATGGAGCGGACGGTCAAGGGCGAGGTCATCGCCTCGACGTTCGACCGCCCCGCATCCGACCACACGATCGTCGCTGAGCTCGCCATCGAGCGGGCCAAGCGCCTCGTCGAGCTCGGCCAGGACGTCGTGGTGCTGCTCGACTCGCTCACGCGGCTGTCGCGGGCCTACAACCTCGCGGCGCCCGCATCGGGTCGAATCCTCTCGGGTGGTGTCGACGCCTCGGCGCTCTACCCGCCCAAGAGGTTCTTCGGGGCGGCGCGCAACATCGAGCATGGCGGATCGCTCACGATCCTCGCCTCGGCGCTCGTCGAGACCGGGTCCAAGATGGACGAGGTCATCTTCGAGGAGTTCAAAGGCACCGGGAACATGGAGCTGCGGCTCTCCCGCTCGCTCGCGGACAAGCGCATCTTCCCGGCCGTCGATGTGAATGCGTCGGGCACGCGCCGCGAGGAGATCCTCATGGCGCCGGACGAGCTGAAGATCGTCTGGACGCTGCGCCGCGTCATGGGCGCCCTGGACCAGCAGCAGGCCATCGAGCTGCTGCTCGACAAGCTGCGCAAGACGAAGTCCAACGCGGAGTTCCTGCTCCAGGTGCAGAAGACCACGCCCGGAGCCAACAACCAGCACGACTGAGCACGGCGTGACCGGGGGTGATCGGGAAGATTTCGACGCCCCGCGCGGTTCTGGCACAATGGTTCGTCGGTCCGCGGTTCACGTGAGCGGTTCTCGCTCGCGACCCGGGGACAAACCACCGAGGAGAGTTTCTGTGAAGAAGGACATTCACCCCGCATACGTGGTGACCCAGGTCACCTGCACGTGTGGGAACACGTTCACCACGCGGTCGACCCAGAAGTCGGGCGAGATCCGTGCCGACGTCTGCAGCGCCTGCCACCCGTTCTACACCGGCAAGCAGAAGATCCTCGACACCGGCGGCCGTGTGGCTCGGTTCGAGGCGCGCTACGGCAAGAAGACCGCCGCCAGCTAGCGACCTCACAGCGCCGGTGCCTAGCGGACGGCTGCCCTCCATGGCAGCGTCCGCTGGGCGCCGGCGCTGTTCGCTTGTCTGCACGCTCGCCGCTGCACCCGGACCCTGGAGGCCTCCCGCATGAGCAACCCGTTCGCCGCGGCGGAGCCGTTGCTCGCCGAGCACGCGATGATCGAGAGCCAGCTGTCCGCCCCCGAGGTGCACGCGGACGCCGCGCGCGCCCGCAAGCTCGGACGGCGGTACGCCGAGCTGGGCCAGGTCGTTGCGGCCTATCGCGCCTGGCGGGCTGCCACCGATGACGTCGAGGACGCCACGGAGCTCGCCCAGACCGACACGGCGTTCGCCGCGGAGCTGCCCAGCCTCCGGGGCGCCGCCGACGGGGCGGCCGAGCGGTTGCGACGTGTCCTGGTCCCGCGCGACCCCGACGACGGGCGCGACGTGATCCTCGAGATCAAGGCGGGGGAGGGCGGCGAGGAGTCGGCGCTGTTCGTCGGCGACCTGCTGCGCATGTACCTGCGTTATGCGGAGCGGCGGCGATGGAGCACGGAGATCATCGAGTCGACCGAGTCCGACCTCGGCGGATACAAGGACGTGCACGTCGCCGTGAAGTCACGCGGCACGCTCGGCGATCTGGGGCAGGGCGTCTGGGCGAGCTTGAAGTACGAGGGCGGGGTCCACCGGGTGCAGCGGGTGCCTGTCACGGAGTCGCAGGGGCGCATCCACACGTCGGCTGCAGGTGTGCTCGTCCTGCCGGAGCCCGAGGACGACGCCGAGGTCGCCATCGATCAGAACGACCTGCGGATCGACGTGTACCGGTCGTCGGGACCCGGCGGGCAGTCGGTCAACACGACCGACTCGGCCGTCCGCATCACGCACCTGCCGACGGGCATCACGGTGTCGATGCAGAACGAGAAGTCTCAGCTGCAGAACCGCGAGCAGGCGATGCGCGTGCTGCGGGCGAGGCTGCTCGCCGCCAAGCAGGAGGAGGCGGCCGCGGCGGCGAGCGAGGCACGCCGCTCGCAGGTGCGCACGGTCGACAGGTCCGAGCGGATCCGCACGTACAACTATCCCGAGAACCGCATCGCGGACCACCGCACGGGCTACAAGGCATACAACCTGGACGCCGTCCTTGACGGCGACCTCGACCCCGTCGTGCGGTCGGCGATCGACGCCGACGAGGCCGCCCAGCTGGCCGCCGCAGGCTCATGACCGGCCGGCCACTGGCCGAGGCGCTGCGCGCGGCCGAGCTGCTGCTCGCAGGCGCGAGCGTCCCCAGCCCGCGGGTCGACGCCGAGCTCCTCGCCGCGCACCTCATGGGCATCGGGGCGGGGACAACGGTCAGCCGCGGGCAGGTTCAGGCGGCGGCAGTCCTGGGTCGTCCCGCTCCCGACGGTCTTGACGAGCTCGTGGCCCGGCGCGCGGCGCGCGAACCGCTCCAGCACCTGACGGGACGTGCACCGTTCCGGGGTCTCGAGCTCGCGGTCGGTCCGGGTGTGTTCGTCCCCCGCCCGGAGACCGAGCAGGTCGCCGAGGTGGCGATCTCCGAGGCGCGCACGGTCGCGGCGCGGGCAGGGTCTGTCCTCGTGGCTGACCTGTGCACGGGCTCGGGCGCCATCGCTCTCGCGCTCGCGCACGAGGTCCCCGCTGCCGTTGTCCACGCTGTGGAGCTGGATCGGGCCGCTCACGAGTGGGCAGTGCGCAACGTCGCCACCTCGGGGCTCGAGGTGCGCCTGGTGCGCGGGGATGCGCGCACCGCGCTCGACGCCTTTGACGGCACGTTCGACGTCGTGGTGTCGAACCCGCCGTACGTTCCAACCGGCGCGGTCCCCGTCGACCCGGAGGTCGCACAGCACGACCCGGCCGTCGCGCTCTACGGCCTGGGCCATGACGGGCTCGAGGTGCCGCGAGGAATCGCCGCTGCGGCAGCCCGCCTGCTGCGACCGGGCGGGCTGTTCGTCATGGAGCACGCCGAGGTCCAGGCCGACGCCGCGCGCGACCTCGTGCGCTCGACCGGGGCGTTCGACGACATCCGGACCTGCGCCGACCTCACGGGGCGTGCGCGCATGGTCGTCGCCCGGCGCAACCGCGTGGCAAACCCGATGCCGACTCCTGTCGGCACCGATGGCCCCGCCCGGACGAACGTCGTGGGAGACTCGCACGCGTGAGCCTCATCCGCATCAAGGACGCCACAGACCCCGCGACCTGGGGCCCCGCGATCGACGAAGCGGTGCACGCGATCTCGCGCGGCGACCTCGTCGTCTTCCCGACCGACACGGTCTACGGGATCGCGGCCGACGCGTTCACCCCGTCCGCGGTCCAGGCGCTCCTCGACGCGAAGGGCCGCGGCCGTCAGATGCCGCCGCCCGTCCTGATGCCTGACGTACGCACGCTGGACGGGCTCGCGACTGACGTGCCGGCCTCCGCACGTGCCCTTGCCGAGGCATTCTGGCCCGGTGGCCTCACGCTCATCGTGCGCGCACAGCCGTCGCTGGCGTGGGACCTCGGCGAGACCCACGGCACCGTCGCCCTGCGCGTGCCGGACCACCCGGTCGCGCTCGCGCTGCTGCGCCGTACGGGGCCGCTCGCGGTGTCGAGCGCGAACCGCACGGGGCGCGCCGCGGGACGAACGGTCGAAGAGGCCTATACCCAGCTCGGCGCGGCCGTCCCGGTCTTCCTTGACGGCGGTGAGGTCCCCGGCGGTGTCGCGTCAACGATCGTCGACGCCACCGGCGACGTGCTGCGCATCGTGCGGCCCGGTGCGATCACTCTCGAGGCCCTGCGCGCCGTAGCTCCGGTCGAGGACGACGCGTCTGACGACAGCGTCCCGGACAGCGCCGCGCCCGACGAAGGCGTTCCGCACCGCGTCGCGACCCGCAACGAGGTGCCGGAGGGTGAGGGGTCGCACGGCGACGTGTCGGACGGCGGCGACCCGGGACTCGCGCGACCTGCGCCAGGTGACCTCGACCGGTGAGGGTCTATCTGCTCGTCATGGCCATCGCGGCTGCCGTGACGTACCTGCTGACGCCGCTGGCCCGCTGGATCGCGTTGCGCTCGGGCGCGATCACCGCCTTGCGGGACCGTGACGTGCACACGATCCCCACGCCGCGTCTGGGTGGGCTCGCGATGCTCGCGGGCATGCTCGCTGCCCTCGCCATGGCGTCGAAGCTCCCGTTCCTGAGCGGTGTCTTCGCGAACCCGCGGCCGGTGTGGGGCGTCGTGGGCGGCGCGACCCTCGTCTGCCTGCTCGGGGTCGCCGACGACATCTGGGACCTCGACTGGGTCACGAAGCTCATGGGCCAGGTGCTCGCGGCCGGGTTCATGGCCTGGAACGGCATCCAGCTCTTCCAGCTGCCCATTGCCGGCGTGCTCATCGGCTCGCAACGGATGTGGCTCGCGCTCACGGTCCTCACGGTCGTCGTGGCCATGAACGCGGTGAACTTCGTCGACGGCCTCGACGGGCTCGCGGCGGGCGTGATCGCGATCGGCGGCACCGCGTTCTTCCTATACTCCTACCTCCTGACACGCGGCGCGAGCCCGGGGGACTACTCGAGCTTTGCGACGCTCACCCTGGCGGTGCTCGTCGGTGCATGCCTCGGGTTCCTGCCGCACAACCTGTACCCCGCGCGCATCTTCATGGGCGACTCCGGGTCGATGCTCCTCGGGCTCGTCATCGCCGCCGCAGCCATCACCGTGACAGGTCAGATCGACGTGACGGTGGTGCTGCCCCGCCAGCAGATCCCCGCGTTCATCCCGATCCTGCTGCCGCTCGCGGTCCTCGTGCTTCCGCTCCTCGACATGGTCCTCGCCGTCGTCAGGCGCGTCGGTGCCGGCAGGTCGCCGTTCCACCCCGACCGCATGCACCTGCACCATCGGCTGCTCGCGCTCGGCCACTCGCATCGGCGGGCAGTGGCGATCATGTACGTCTGGACCGCCGTCTTCGCCTTCGGCGCCGCGGCGCTCGTCGTCGTCTCGACGACCGTCGCGTTCGTCGCTCTCGGCGTCGGTGTCGTCGTCGCCGCCCTGCTCACGCTCGGCCCCCTGCGTGGCGCACGCGTCGCCCCTGTCACCCCGGAGACCGTCAGATGACCACCGAACCGCACCAGCCCGCCGTGCCGCCCGTGCCGTCATCGGCAGCCGCTGCCGTCTTCCGGCGCGCGCTGCGGGACGTGCTCGTCCTCCTCGCGGCACTTGCGGTGCTTGGCGTCGGGGTCGGTGCCCTCGCGGCCGGCCAGCCCGGGGTCTGGGGGGCCCTGGTCGGCGTGGGTCTCGCGCTGGTCTTCTCCGGGACGACGATCGTCTCGATGCTCGTCACGTCGCGCGCCAGCGGGGCCAGGCTCGCGGCAGTCGTCCTGGGCGCGTGGCTGGGCAAGGTCCTCGTCGTGATCGTCGTCCTTGCGCTCATCCAGGACCGCGACTTCTACGACAGACCAGTGCTCGCCGTGGTGCTCCTCGTCGGCGTCGTCGGGTCGGCGGTCCTCGACTACCGGGCCGTGAGCCGGGGGCGTGTTCCGTACGTCGAACCGGGCGTTCGCCAGGCCGATGCCGGTCCGGCACACGGCGGCTCATAGGTTAGGCTCTGACTCACATCCATGACCGCCAGGTGACGACGGCGTGTCCGCAGTGACGCGGTCGTGCGGCACCGCTGACGACTCGGAGAATGCGCTGTCCAGCCTTGCGATGATCGTGTCCCGTGCCACTGGTGACGGCGGCGGCTTTCACGCGCCGACGATCGGCGACATCTTTCCGGGACCGATTCTCTTCGACGGCACCGTCTTCGAGATCAACCGGCTGCAGATCGTGCGCTTCGTCGCCGCGGCGGCGTTGATCGTGGTCTTCGTGATCGCCGCCCGCCGCGCCACGCTCGTCCCCGGCAGGTTCCAGAACGTCGTCGAGATGATCCTCGACTTCGTCCGGGTCAACGTCGCCGAGGAGATCCTCGGCAAGGAGAAGGCGTCGAAGTTCGTCGCTCTGCTGACGACGATGTTCTGCGCGATCCTCATGTTCAACCTCATGGGGATCGTCCCCGGACTCAACGTCGCAGCGACGGCGCTGATCGGTCTGCCCCTCATGCTCGCAGCCTGGACGTACGTGTCATACCTGAGCGCGGGCGTCCGCGAGCTGGGTGTCGGCGGCTTCCTCAAGAACAGCCTCTTCCCCCCCGGCGTGCCGCCGTTCCTCTATGTGCTGCTCACGCCCGTCGAGTTCCTGCAGGTTTTCATTATCCGGCCGGCAACTCTCGCGCTGCGGTTGATGGCCAACATGGTGTCCGGCCACCTCATGCTGGCGCTGTGCTTCTCGGCGACGCAGTACTTCCTCTTCGAGGCTGCTCCAGCGATGAAGGGCTTTGGCGCACTGACGGTCGTGGGCGCTCTCATCTTCACTCTGTTCGAGGTCTTCGTCGCGACTCTGCAGGCGTACATCTTCGTGATCCTCACGGCGGTCTACATCAACCTGTCGATCGAGAAGGAGCACTGAGTCGTACTCCAGCGGGGACCGTCCGGTCCCCACTCACGAACCCACGCTCGGCCGCTCGGCCGACGTTGAACGGAAGGAACGAGTCACTGTGGCACTTGCGGAAACCACCACCGTCCTCGCCGAGGTCTCGGGCAACATCGCGACCATCGGTTACGGCCTTGCGGTGCTCGGCCCGGGCATCGGCCTCGGCATCCTCATCGGCAAGACCGTCGAGGGCATCGCGCGTCAGCCCGAGGTCGCCGGCCAGCTGCGCACGACCATGTTCATCGGCATCGGCTTCGTCGAGGTCCTCGGCCTCCTCGGCCTGATCACCGGGTTCCTGTTCAAGTGATCGCCGCCGCGCTGTCCGCGGCAGTCCTCACGGCCGCGGAGACGACTGGGGAGCCGGACGGGCTCGCTCTGCTCATTCCCGCGACCTACGACATCCTCTGGTCGACAGTCGTCCTGGCCGCCATCGCGTTCGCGTTCTACAGGTTCGTCCTGCCGAAGTTCCAAGCCGTGCTCGACGAGCGGACCGCGCTGATCCAGGGCGGCATCGCCAAGGCAGAGTCGGCTCAGGCCGAGGCTGCGATCGCGCTCGCGGCGTACCACCAGCAGCTCCAGGACGCCCGCACCGAGGCAGCCCGGATTCGCGAGGACGCTCGCACGGAGGGCACCCAGATCCTCGCCGAGCACAGGACGAAGGCCAACGAGGAGGCTGCACGTCTCGTCGAGACGGCGCACAAGCAGATCGAGGCGGAGCGCCAGCAGGCGTCCGTGTCGCTGCGCGGCGACGTCGGCACGCTCGCGACCCAGCTCGCGTCGAAGATCGTCGGCGAGTCGCTCGAGGACTCCGCGCGCCAGTCGCGCGTCGTCGACCGCTTCCTCGACGAGCTCGAGGCCAGCACCACGACGAACGCCGGTAAGGGGAACTGATGCGGGGCACGAGTCGGGCGTCGCTGCAGTCGGCCCGGGACCGGTTCGAGCCGGTCCTGGCTGCTGCGGGCGTGCACGCGCTGACGCTGGGCAAGGAGCTCTTCGCCTTCGTCGACGCCTTGGACTCGTCCGCGTCGTTGCGTCGCGCGCTGACCGACCCGTCGGTCGACGCCGACGCGAAGGGCGCCCTTGGCGCACGTCTGCTGACGGCGGCGGACTCGCGCACCGTCGAGCTGGTGCGTGACCTCGTCGGCTCGCGCTGGTCCACGGACGGCGACCTGGGAGATGCGGCCGAGGAGCTCGGGTTCCACGCCGTGCTCGCGTCCACCGAGAGCGACGATGGTCTGCAGAAGGTCGAAGAGGAGCTGTTTCGCATCACTCGAGCCCTCGCCGGGCAGCGTGAGCTGCGCCGTGGGCTGTACGAGCCTCGGATCCGGGCGGCCGGACGCGTCGCCCTTGTCGACGGGCTCCTCGGTGGGCAGGGCACGGCTGCGACGCAGGTCGTCGCCCGGCGCGCTGCTGCTGCACCTCGCGGTCGCCGCTACGTCGCGACGCTCGGCTACGTCGGCGACCTCGTCGCTGATCGCCGCAGCCGCCAGGTCGCGACCGTGACGTCCGCGACCGATCTGAGCCCCGCCCAACGCGATCGCCTGCTCGGCGTGCTCGCGGCGACCTATGGTCGTGCGATCCAGCTCAACGTCATCGTGGCGTCGGACGTGGTCGGTGGGCTACGGGTCCAGGTCGGGCCCGACGTGATCGACTCGACAGTCTTCGCTCGCCTTGCCGATGCTCAACGACAACTTGCCAGCTGACGCGCCGCGCGCCGCGCGCGACGTCCCACGAACACGTTTGACGGTATGCACCGTGTGCGACACGACAGGAGAAGAGCAATGGCTGAGCTGACGATCCGGCCGGAGGACATCCGCGCCGCGCTGGACAGCTTCGTGAAGTCCTACGAGCCGACCCGAGCTGTCGCCGAGGAGGTGGGTCGTGTCAGCCTCGCCGGCGACGGCATCGCCCAGGTCGAGGGACTGCCGGGCGCGATGGCCAACGAGCTGCTGCGCTTCGAGGACGGCACGCTCGGCCTCGCGCTGAACCTCGACGTCCGCGAGATCGGCGTCGTGGTCCTCGGTGAGTTCACCGGTATCGAGGAGGGCCAGGAGGTCCGCCGGACCGGAGAGGTCCTCTCGGTCCCCGTCGGCGACGGCTACCTCGGACGGGTCGTCGACCCGCTCGGCCACCCGATCGACGGTCTCGGCGACGTCGAGACCCACAGCCGCCGCGCGCTCGAGCTGCAGGCGCCCGGTGTCATGGACCGCAAGAGCGTGCACGAGCCGCTGCAGACCGGCCTCAAGGCCATCGACGCGATGATCCCGATCGGTCGCGGCCAGCGGCAGCTCATCATCGGCGACCGCCAGACCGGCAAGACTGCGATCGCGATCGACACGATCATCAACCAGAAGGCCAACTGGGCGACCGGCGACCCGAAGCAGCAGGTCCGCTGCATCTACGTCGCGATCGGCCAGAAGGGCTCGACGATCGCGGCCGTGCGTGCTTCCCTCGAAGAGGCCGGAGCGCTCGAGTACACGACCATCGTCGCGGCTCCCGCGTCCGACCCCGCAGGTTTCAAGTATCTCGCGCCGTACACGGGCTCGGCCATCGGGCAGCACTGGATGTACGAGGGCAAGCACGTCCTCATCGTCTTCGACGACCTGTCCAAGCAGGCCGAGGCCTACCGTGCCGTGTCGCTGCTGCTGCGGCGCCCGCCGGGCCGCGAGGCGTACCCCGGTGACGTCTTCTACCTGCACTCCCGCCTGCTCGAGCGCTGTGCCAAGCTCTCGGACGCGCTCGGCGCAGGTTCCATGACGGGGCTGCCGGTCATCGAGACCAAGGCCAACGACGTGTCGGCGTACATCCCGACGAACGTCATCTCGATCACGGATGGTCAGATCTTCCTGCAGTCCGACCTGTTCAACGCTGACCAGCGGCCAGCTGTCGATGTCGGCATCTCGGTCTCCCGTGTCGGTGGTGCCGCCCAGGTCAAGGCCATGAAGCAGGTCGCCGGGACGCTCAAGATCGACCTCGCGCAGTTCCGCTCGCTCGAGGCGTTCGCGATGTTCGCCTCAGACCTGGACGCTGCTTCTCGCGCGCAGCTGACCCGTGGCGCGCGCCTCATGGAGCTGCTCAAGCAACGCCAGTTCAACCCGTACCCGATCGAGGACCAGGTCGCGTCGATCTGGGCGGGCACCAAGGGCAAGCTCGACGACGTCCCGATCGCCGACGTCAAGCGCTTCGAGACCGAGCTCCTCGACCACCTGCGCCGCAACACCGATGTGCTCACGACGATCGAGACGTCGGGCAAGCTCGAGGCCGCCACCGAGGCGGCACTGAACGCGGGGGTCGACGACTTCCGCAACAGCTTCCTCAAGGGCGACGGGACGCCGCTCGTCGGTGCCGACGATGCCGACGAGGCAGTGCAGATCGACCAGGAGCAGATCGTCCGGCAGAAGAAGGCCTGAGGATGGCCGGTGCCCAGCGCGTCTACAAGCAGCGCATCAAGTCGACCCAGGCGTTGAAGAAGGTGTTCCGCGCCCAGGAGCTGATCGCTGCGTCGCGGATCGGCCGGGCCCGCGACCGCATGCACCAGGCGACCCCGGCCTCGCGGGCGATCACGCACGCTGTCTCGGCGCTCGCGACGCACTCGACCGTGTCGCACCCGCTGCTCTCGCAGCGCAGCGACACGAACCGCGTCGCGGTGCTGCTGGTGGCATCCGACCGCGGGATGGCGGGAGCGTACTCGGCGAGCGCCATCCGCGAGGCCGAGCGCCTGGTCGAGCGGCTCAAGGCGACCGGCAAGGAGGTCGCGCTGTACGTGTTCGGGCGCCGCGCAGTCTCGTACTACTCGTTCCGTCGGCGTCCGCTAGCCGGCCAGTGGACGGGCGGGTCGGACGCCCCTGACGTCGAGGTGGCCGACGAGATCGCCAGCGTGCTGCTCGAGGCCTTCCAGGCGCCCGCCGACGAGGGCGGCGTGGGCGAGCTGCACGTCGTCTACACGCAGTTCGTCAACATGGTGACGCAGCGCCCCCGCGTGATCCGGATGCTGCCGCTCGAGGTCGTCGAGGGCGTCGCGCCGGTCGGCTCGAACGACGTGCTGCCGCTCTACGAGTTCGAGCCGAGCCCGGAGGCCGTGCTGGACGCGCTGCTTCCGCGCTACGTGCGCAGCCGCATCTACTCCTGCATGTTGCAGGCGGCGGCGTCCGAGCTCGCGGCCCGGCAACGGGCCATGCACACCGCGACCGACAACGCCGAAGACCTCATCCGCCTATACACCAGGCTGGCGAACCAGGCGCGTCAGTCCGAGATCACCCAGGAGATCAGCGAGATCGTGTCGGGCGCCGACGCACTCGCCTCCTGACCCCTAGCCAGCCAGCAGGACCAGCACGACCGCACCACCCAGACCACGCCGGAGTCCGCTCCGGTCGAGCGAAGCGAGGCAGGACATGACCGCCACCACCGTCGACGGCACGCCGACCGAGTCGGGCACGCCCGGAGTCGGCCGCGTCGCCCGGGTGATCGGCCCCGTCGTGGACATCGAGTTCCCGTCGGACCAGATCCCCGAGATGTACAACGCCCTCACGGTCAACATCGACCTGTCGTCGCAGGGCGAAAGCGAGAAGTCCTTCACGATGACGCTCGAGGTCGCCCAGCACCTCGGCGACTCGCTCGTGCGGGCGATCGCGCTCAAGCCGACGGACGGCCTGGTCCGTGGCGCCCTCGTGACCGACACCGGCGCGCCGATCAGCGTCCCGGTGGGTGACATCACCAAGGGGCACGTGTTCAACGTGACCGGTGACGTCCTCAACCTGGCCCCGGGCGAGACGCTGGAGATCACCGAGCGTTGGCCGATCCACCGCAAGCCGCCGGCCTTCGACCAGCTCGAGTCCAAGACTCAGATGTTCGAGACGGGCATCAAGGTCATCGATCTGCTGACGCCGTACGTGCTCGGCGGCAAGATCGGCCTGTTCGGTGGAGCGGGCGTCGGCAAGACCGTCCTGATCCAGGAGATGATCCAGCGCGTCGCGCAGGACCACGGCGGCGTCTCGGTGTTCGCCGGCGTAGGCGAGCGCACCCGTGAGGGCAACGACCTCATCGTCGAGATGGAGGAGGCGGGTGTCTTCGACAAGACGGCGCTCGTCTTCGGGCAGATGGACGAGCCGCCCGGCACGCGTCTGCGCGTGGCGCTGTCGGCGCTGACGATGGCGGAGTACTTCCGCGACGTGCAGAAACAGGACGTGCTGCTGTTCATCGACAACATCTTCCGGTTCACGCAGGCCGGTTCCGAGGTCTCGACGTTGCTCGGCCGGATGCCGTCCGCGGTCGGCTACCAGCCGAACCTCGCGGACGAGATGGGCCAGCTGCAGGAGCGCATCACCTCGACGCGTGGTCACTCGATCACGTCGCTCCAGGCGATCTACGTCCCGGCCGACGACTACACAGACCCCGCACCGGCGACGACGTTTGCGCATCTCGACGCGACGACCGAGCTGAGCCGTGAAATCGCTTCGCGCGGTCTGTACCCGGCTGTCGACCCGCTCGCGTCCAAGAGCCGCATCCTCGACCCGCGTTACGTCGGACAGGCGCACTACGACACGGCCACGCGCGTGAAGTCGATCCTGCAGCGCAACAAAGAGCTCCAGGACATCATCGCGATCCTCGGCGTCGACGAGCTGTCCGAGGAGGACAAGACCGTCGTGGCCCGGGCACGCCGTATCCAGCAGTTCCTGTCGCAGAACACCTACATGGCCGAGAAGTTCACCGGTGTCGTCGGCTCGACGGTCCCGGTCGCGGAGACGGTCGAGGCCTTCGGCAAGATTGCCGACGGCGAGTTCGACCACATGGCCGAGCAGGCGTTCTTCAACATCGGCGGACTCGAGGACCTCGAGCGCAACTGGGCGCGGATCCAGAAGGAGTACGGGGTGTGACCTGGTAGGCCGTCGATCCCGTTCCGGAACCCGCGTTCCCGGCAGTCCCTAAGGAGTCACGCATGGCTGACCTCGAGGTCGACCTCGTCGCCGCCGACGGCAAGATCTGGTCGGGTCGGGCCCGGCTCGTGAGCGCGCCAGCCGCCGACGGCGAGATCGGCATCCTCGCGGGCCACGCGCCCGTGCTGACGATCCTGCGATGCGGTGAGCTGCGCGTGAAGACGTCGGAGGGCGAGGCGCTGCGATGGATGGTCGACGGCGGGTTCCTGTCCGTCGACTCCGACCAGGTGACGGTCGTGGTGGACTCGGTCGAGGCCGCCACCGACACCGCCGCGCATTGACGGTCTGCCGTGACGGGTGCTCATGCCGCGCTCGTGCTCGCCGCGCTCGTGCTGCTGGTGGTCGGCGTGCTGAGCCTGGGTGCATCCCGCGTGCGGACGCTGTCGCGTCGCGTCGGTTCGTTCGAGTGCGCCTTCAGCCGCGCAACCGACCCGAACGCACCGTGGATCGCCGGCATCGGGCAGTACGGCGCCGACCGCCTGTACTGGTGGCGCTGGTGGTCGCTGGTGCCGCGTCCTACCCGGTCCTGGTTGCGGTCGAGGATGTTCGTCATCGAGCACCACGCGGTCGCTGACGCCCGCGGGTACGAGGGCCAGCTCGTCGTGCGTTGTCGGACCGACGACGACACGTTCGACCTGCTGATGTCCGCTGAGGCGTACGCGGGACTGGCATCGTGGCTGGAGTCCGCGCCGCCGGCCGCCCGTCACGTGATCTGAAGGGAGAGAGGTCCATGCGGCTCGTCGTCGCCCGGTGCTCCGCCCGCTACTCCGGGCGCCTCAACGCCCACCTCCCGTTGGCGACCCGGCTCGTGGTCGTCAAGGCCGACGGCAGTGTGCTGCTGCACTCGGACGGCGGGTCGTACAAGCCGCTCAACTGGATGAGCCCGCCGTGCACGTTGGCCATCGGTCTGCCGGATGACGAGGCCACCGAGCGCGGCGCCGCTGAGGTCTGGACGGTGCAGCACACCAAGAGCGACGACCGGCTGGTCATCGAGGTCCACGAGGTGCTGCACGACTCGGCGCACGAGCTCGGTGTCGACCCGGGGCTTGTCAAGGACGGCGTCGAGGCGCACCTCCAGGAGCTGCTCGCGGCTCAGATCGGGGCGCTGGGGGCCGGGCACACGCTCGTCCGTCGTGAGTTCCCGACGGCTATCGGTCCTGTCGACATCCTCGCGCGCGACGCCAACGGCGTGGCCGTCGCGGTTGAGATCAAGCGGCGCGGGGACATCGACGGCGTCGAGCAGCTGACGCGATACCTGGAGCTGTTGAACCGGGACCCCCATCTCGCCCCCGTGCGCGGGGTGTTCGCGGCCCAGGAGATCAAGCCGCAGGCCAGGGTGCTCGCGACAGACCGGGGCATCGCATGCCTCGTGCTCGACTACGACGCGATGCGCGGCGTCGACGACGTGGGCTCACGCCTCTTTTGAAGGCGGTGCTCGGCAGCTCGGGGACCCGCCGAGGCGTGGTGACGGTGCGCCGTCCTATGCCGTCGCGGGGTCTCGGTCGACGCTCCCGTTGCCCGGGCGGTGTCGGACCGTGACCGAATGGTGTCGCAGCAACGTGACTGTGTCGAATTGCCGGCCCGTGGCCGCTGCGTCGAAGCGCGTCGACGCACCCTTCGGCCCGGACATCGCCGCACCGCCAGGCATGCGAGCCAGGTGCAGGCGACGGCCTGCAACGGACAGCTATCCACCGAGCGGCGCCCCGGAGCAGCGCCGTCTCGAACCCGCTCGCGTCGCGGGGACTCCTCACCGACCTGACGGACGTGGCCACGACGCGCGGCTGGGACACCAAGCTCGCCCCGAGTCTGCAGACCACCGCTCGCTATGACGACGAGCGCGTCTTGGGTTCGGGCCGCTGGTATGGCGTCCGAACCACGGCGAGCTCGGCAGGGGTCAGCTCTCCTACGAGCTTGCGCTCGCCAAGGCGGACCGCAGCTCCGTCGACTCCTACCAGATATACAAGGGCAAGGTCGACTTCCCGGCAGGCCTTCCTGCGTGAGCAGCAGCACATCGTGGTCGAAGGCGCGAGCGGCGGCCACCACCCCGGTCACGAACTGCATGATGATGCTCACGTTGACACCGACCCGCAGGGGCGTCGTGAGCCCGATCACGTCTATGCGGTTCGACGAGAGCGCACACGCGCCGGCGTGCGGACGGTAGGCCAGGTCGCGGATGCTCCGCTCGACATGCAGTCGGGTGGCCGCGGAGATAGGGCGCTTGCCGGAGAGCACCGAGGAAGCTGTCGAAGTCGAGACTCCCGCGGCTCCCGCCACGTCATCGACCGTCGCCACCGTGCGCCTGTCTGCACCGAGGCGCAGGCAGCGGCCGGCAAGGCCTCCGTCGCGGTCACCGGCTGATCGGCAGCGCGCGTCTCCCGCGCGTTGCCGCACGGCCTGGGCCGTGTATCGTATCGATTCGATACCACGTGGGCCGCGGTGCCGAAACCGGCGCCCGTCACACGCTGACCCACCACGAAGGACTCCAATGACGACAGCGCGCCCCTCCGGACGCCAGTTCCCAGCCGACTTCCTCTGGGGCTCAGCGACCGCCTCATACCAGGTCGAGGGCGCGGTCGGCGAGGACGGCCGCGGGCAGTCGATCTGGGACACGTTCTGCGCGACCCCTGGCAAGGTACTGAACGGAGACACCGGTGCGGTGGCCGCCGACCACTACCACCGCATCACTGCGGACGTGGCGCTCATGAAGGGGATCGGGCTGCACGCGTACCGGTTCTCGCTCGCCTGGCCGCGCATCCAGCCGACGGGCTCGGGCGCCTTCAACACGAAGGGGCTCGACTTCTACTCCCGCCTCGTCGCCGCGCTCGCCGCGGCCGCCCTCGACCCGGTCGTGACGCTGTACCACTGGGACCTCCCGCAGGCGCTCGAGGACGCCGGTGGCTGGCCGTCGCGGGACACCGCATACCGGTTTGCGGTCTACGCGGCGAAGGCTGCGGAGGTGCTCGGCGATCGCGTGAAGATCTGGACGACCCTGAACGAGCCGTGGTGCTCGGCCTACCTCGGCTACGCAGCCGGCGTGCACGCGCCCGGCCGCGAGAACCAGACCGACTCCCTCGCCGCGGTGCACCACCTCAACCTGGCACATGGTCTGGCGGGGAACGCTGTACGCGACGTCGCCGGACCCGACGCCCAGATCTCGATCACGCTCAACCTGCACGTGACGCGCGCGGCGTCCGACTCCCCCGAGGACCTCGACGCGAAGCGCCGGATCGACGGGCTCGCCAACGGGGTCTTCCTCGGTCCGCTTCTCGACGGCGCCTACCCCGAAGACGTCATCAGGGACACCGCGTCGCTCACCGACTGGTCCTTCGTGCAGCCGGGCGACCTCGACCTCATCTCGATCCCTCTCGACGTCCTCGGGGTCAACTACTACGCGACCGGTCTCGTGCGGAAGTCGGACGCCACACGTGTGCCCGGCGACGGCACACCAGGTCCCGACGGGCACAAGTCCTCAGCCCTGAGCGCATGGCCCGCGACCGACGACATCGAGTGGCTCCCGCTGCCCGGCCCGCACACCGCGATGGGCTGGAACATCGAGCCGGAGGGCCTCACCGAGCTCCTCGTCGACCTCCACACCACCTACCCGGGCCTGCCGCTCGTCGTCACCGAGAACGGCGCCGCGTTCCACGACGAGGTGTCGCCGGACGGTCGCGTCCACGACCTCGACCGTGTGGCCTACCTGCACGACCACATCGACGCAGTCGGCGAGGCCATCGACCACGGCGCCGACGTGCGCGGCTATTTCGTGTGGTCGCTCATGGACAACTTCGAGTGGGCATACGGCTACGACCGTCGGTTCGGCATCCTGCGTGTCGACTACGACACGCTCGAGCGCACGCCCAAGGACTCGGCACACTGGTATGCGGAGCTCATCCGCGCCCACGCGATCCCGACGATCGAGTCGGCAGCGATTCTGGGCTGAGCGTTCGTCTTGCCGCGTGGTCAGGGGAGGATGTACACCATGGCGAGCAGCCGGAGGTCGACGAAGCGCCCGTACGGCTCCGAGCCGCCGCCGCTCGACATCGATCGCGTGCGAGGCGGGCGCAGCAGCGAGAGCGGACCGGGCGGCGACTGGACGGTGCAGCGCGTCACAGGCTCAGACCGCGAGTACCGCTGTCCGGGGTGCGCCCAGCTGATCGCACCCCGGACGCCGCACGTC
>JABBOW010000013.1 GCA_012927595.1 Cellulomonas sp. | reverse complement strand
GCGGGCGGCGAACCCGGGGCCCGCACCACACCGCACATCCACTGTTCCACCGGCACGACCGGTGCCAACTTCCTGTGCCCTGGCGGCTGGCCGGGCGACCCGGCCCGACGAGGAGTCACCCATGACCGGAATCACGCAGACGGTCGAGTCACGTTCCAAGACCAACAAGCTGCGACGAAGCCGCCGCACCGAGGGGTCGACCCACGCCCGCCTTCGGGGCTGGGCCATCACGCCCTGGTTGTTCCTCATCGTCCCGCTCGGACTCCTGGTCGTGTTCACCTACATCCCGGTGGTGAACATGTTCTGGTACTCGGTCACGGACTGGAACGGGCTCAGCAAGGTCAAGAACTTTGTCGGCCTGTCAAACTACTCTGAGGTCTTCGTTCGACCCGAGCTGTTCCGGGTGTTCGCGGTCAGCCTGTACTACCTGGGTGGCTCGATCATCCAGATGGCGCTGGCGCTCTACTTCGCCACCATCCTCAGCTTCAGCACCAGGTTCAAGAACTTGTTCAAAGGTATCCTGTTCTTCCCGTACCTGATCAACGGCGTGTCCATCGCCTTCGTCTTCTTGTACTTCTTCCAGCCCGGGGGAACGCTCGACTCGGTGCTCGCGATGGTCGGCGCGGGCGGCGCAAAGTCCCAGTGGCTCGGCAACCCCGACCTCGTCAACTTCTCGCTCGCCGGCACCTCGATCTGGCGGTACATGGGACTGAACTTCGTGTTGTTCCTCGGCGCGATCCAGTCCATCCCTGGTGGCATCTACGAGGCCGCCGAGCTTGACGGCGCCACGCGGTGGCACCAGTTCCGATACATCATCGCCCCGAGCATCAAGCCCATCATCAGCTTGTCTTTCATCCTCGCGATCTCCGGCAGCCTCGCGGTCTTCGAGATCCCGTTCATCATGCTGCAGGGCGCCAACGGGTCGGCGACGTTCGTCATCCAGACGGTCAACCTGGCCTTCAAGTACAACAAGGTCGGTCTCGCTTCGGCGATGGCTGTGATCTTGCTCATCATCATCTTGGTCATCACGTGGGTCCAACGACGACTGGTCCCCGACAGAGAGGTGGACCTGACATGAAGATGCGCATCGCCACCACCGCCAAGTACTCCACCTTGGTCCTCGCGTGCCTGGCGACCCTGGTGCCGCTGGTCGTCATGGTCCTGACCGCTTTCAAGACCAAGAAGGACTTCGCGACCAGCGGCCCGCTCGACCTTCCCACGTCGTTCACGACTGCCAACTTCGTCGAAGCGTTCACCAGGGCAGACATGGCGACCGCATTCGTCAACACGACGATCATCCTGCTCGTCTCGATCACCGGCACCATCGTGATCGGGACGATGGCCGCCTATGCCATCGACCGGTTCGACTTCCGGTTCAAGAAGGTGGTTGTCGGGCTCTTCCTGCTCGCCACGCTGGTCCCCGGGGTGACCACGCAGGTGGCTACCTTCCAGGTGGTCAACTCGCTCGGGCTGTACAACACCCGGCTGGCTCCGATCGCGCTGTTCATGGGCACCGACATCGTGTCGATCTACATCTTCGTCCAGTTCATGCGATCGATCCCGATCTCGCTCGACGAGGCGGCAACGCTCGACGGGGCGAACCACTTCACGATCTACCGGCGCGTGATCTTCCCGCTGCTCAAACCGGCGATCGCCACCGTCGTGATCATCAAGGGCGTCGCGATCTACAACGAGTTCTACATCCCGTTCCTCTACATGCCCTCCAGACAGCTCGGTGTGATCTCTACCTCGCTGTTTCGCTTCAAGGGACCGCTCGGCACGCAGTGGGAGGTCCTCTCCGCCGGCGCGATCATCGTCATCATCCCGACGCTGCTCGTCTTCCTTGCACTGCAGCGGTACATCTACAACGGGTTGTCTGCGGGTGCGACGAAGTAGCAGCGAACCGCCGGCGTCACCTGTTTCCACTTTTGAGGAGCTTTTCACGATGATCGCCGAGAACCTTTGCGCGGGCTGGACGCTGCGAGCCGCGAGCGGCCCGGTGCCCGACCACATCGCGCACCGCACCATCGCCGCGCAGGTGCCGGGCAGTGCGCACACGGATCTGCTCGCTGCCGGGTTGATCTCCGACCCGTACGTGGACCTGGGTGAGGCCGAGCTGGTGTGGGCGCACCGCGTGGACTGGCAGTACGAGCGCCAGCTCACCGCGGCGCCCGCCCGCTCCGACGAGCGGGTGGATCTCGTGTTCGAGGGCCTGGACACGGTGGCTACCGTCACGCTCGGCGACGAGGTGGTGGCCCGCACGTTCAACCAGCACCGCACCTATCGGATCGATGTGCGCGAGCAGCTCCTGGCCGCCCAAGGGAAGCCTGTGACCCTCGGTGTGCACTTCCGCTCCGCCCTGGAACATGCCGAGGCCGAGCAGCTACGGATCGGGGCGCGGCCGGCGGCCTACGACCACCCGCTGAACATGGTGCGCAAGATGGCCTGCAGCTTCGGGTGGGACTGGGGCCCGGACCTGCAGACTGCCGGCATCTGGAAGCCGGTGCACCTGGAGCGCTGGCGCACCGCCCGGCTCGCCGGCGTCCGGCCGCTGGTGCGGGTCGATCCCGACGGCACCGCGCGGGTGGCGGTCCACGTCGACGTCGAGCGGTCCGGACTGGACGTCGAACCAGCCGAGCTGGTGGTCAAGGTCCAGCTGGGAGACGTGCGCGCGACCGGCGTGGTCACGCCCGGGTCGACGTCGGCGATCGTGGACGTCGTGGTTCCGGACGCCCAGCTGTGGTGGCCGGTCGGTTACGGAGATCAGCCGCTGTACGACTTGGACGTCACCCTGGAGCAGGGCTCCGAGCCCGAGCTCGGGTCGTGGCACCGTCGGATCGGACTTCGCACTGTCGAGCTGGACACCTCCAGCGACCAGATCGGAACCCCGTTCACCCTCCGGGTGAACGGACAGCCCGTGTTCGCCCGGGGAGCGAACTGGATCCCGGACGACCACCTCCTCACCCGCATCACCCGGGACCGCCTGGCCCGCCGGATCGACCAGGCGGTGCGCGCCAACATGAACCTGCTCCGGGTGTGGGGCGGGGGCATCTACGAGTCTGAGGACTTCTACGAGCTCTGCGACGCAGCCGGCGTCATGGTCTGGCAGGACTTCCTGCTGGCCTGCGCCGCCTACCCGGAAGAGGAACCGCACCGCAGCGAGTTCGAGGCCGAGGCCCGCGAGCACGTGAGCCGCCTTTCCGCCCACCCATCCCTCGTGCTGTGGAACGGTGGCAACGAGAACATCTGGGGATGGATGGACTGGGGGTGGCGGGAGAAGCTCGCCGATCGCACCTGGGGCTGGAGCTACTACACCCAGCTGTTCCCCTCGGTGATCGCCGAGCTGGACCCGACCCGCCCGTACTCGGTGGGGTCCCCGTGCTCCCCCGGCGCGGCCCCAGAAGTGATCCACCCGAACGACCCCGACCACGGCACCCACCACCAGTGGGAGGTGTGGAACCTGACCGACTACACCGCCTACCGCGACGAGATCCCCCGGTTCTGCTCGGAGTTCGGGTTTCAGGCGCCTCCCAGCTGGGCCACTCTCGAGCGGGCCGTGCGCAACCCCGACGGCACCCCGCTGACCAAGCAGGACCCGGTCTTCCTAGCCCACCAGAAAGCCGAGGACGGCAACGGCAAGCTCGATCGCGGCCTGGTGCCCCACCTCGGCATCCCGGTGGAGTTCGCCGACTGGCACTGGGCCACCCAGCTCAACCAGGCGCGCGCCGTGGCTCACGCGATCACCCACTACCGGTCCTGGTGGCCGCGGACGGCCGGATCCATCGTGTGGCAGCTCAACGACTGCTGGCCCGTCACCTCGTGGGCCGCGATCGACGGCGACGAGCGACCCAAACCCCTGTGGTGGGCGCTGCGTGACTCCTACGCCGATCGGATCCTGACGGTCCAACGCCGGGACGGCTCCGAGGTCCTCGCCGTGGTCAACGACTCTCCCGAGCCATGGACGGGCGCCGTGCACGTGCGCCGCGAACGCCTGGACGGCACCCCGCTCGCCGACGCTCACCTCGAGGTCGACGCACCGGCCCGCGCGGTCGTGCTGCTCGACCTGCCAGCACGGGTTCGCACGCCGGAGGACCCGCGTGGCGAGGTGCTGGTCGCCGAGCTCGACGACGTGCGGACCGCGCACACGTGGGTCGAGGACATCGGGCTCGACCTCGCTCCCGATCCGCTGACCAGCAAGGTCGAGCAGGTCGGGGACGGCTACCTGGTCACGGTCACGGCCGACTCGTTGGCCAAGGACATCACCCTGCTCGTCGACCGGCTCGACCCGGGCGCCACTGTCGACCACGGGTTGGTCACGCTCCCCGCAGGTGCCTCGGCGACCTTCCACGTCCGCTCAGCCGTCCGCGGGATCGAGCACGACCTCACCGGGGCGCCCGTCCTGCGCACGGCCAACGACCTCGCCCGCACCCGCAAAGTGGTGGAGACGAGTCCGTTGGTCACGGCCGGGCGAACTGTCGCCCCGAAGTGATCGCGCGTACGAAGGAGCGCACGTGACCCGCACCCTGCTGCACGACGGGTGGACCCTGCATCCCCTCGCCGGCCCGCTGCCTGCCGGCCTGCCGAGCACGATTCCGGCGACCGTTCCCGGGACGGTGCACACCGACCTGCTCACCGCCGGCCTCATCCCCGACCCGTACCTGGACCTGAACGAGCACGAGGTCCAGTGGATCGCCGAGTGCGACGTCCGGTACCGCACCTCGTTCGACATGGTCGACGAGGGGCACGAGCGCATCGACCTCGTCGCCGAGGGGCTGGACACCGTCGCCACGGTCAGGCTCAACGGGACGCAGCTCGGCCGTACGAAGAACCAGCACCGTTCCTACCGCTTCGACGTCAGCTCGGTGATCCGCGCGGCGGGCAACGAGCTCGTCGTCGACTTCGACGCCCCGCTGCGCGCCGCGCGCGAGTCCGAGCAGCGCATCGGCGCCAAGCCTTTGGTGGGTGACGCCCTGCCTTACAACGCCCTGCGCAAGATGGCATGCAACTTCGGCTGGGACTGGGGCCCCACCCTGACGACGTCGGGCATCGGGAAGCCGATCTATCTGCACCAGTGGTCGACGGCCCGGATCGCCCAGGTCGTCCCGCGCGTGACGGTGGAGCCGAACGGCTGCGGACGCGTCGAGCTGCACGTCGAGCTCGAACGCACGACCGACGACGAGGTGGATCTCGACGCCACCGTGACGGCGCCGGATGGGACCGAGGTGCAGCTGCACGCTGCCGTCACCGGTTCGTCCGCGGTGCTCACGCTCGTCGTCGCAGACCCCCAGCTGTGGTGGCCACGCGGGTACGGCGAGCAGCCGTTGTACCGCGTGAGCGTGCGGGTGTCCCGCGACTCCGCCGGCCTGGACAGCTGGGCGCACGACATCGGTTTCCGAACCGTCGAGCTGAGGATGGACCCCGACGAGCACGGCACGAGCTTCGAGTTCCGCGTCAACGGCCAGTACGTGTTCATCAAAGGCGCGAACTGGATCCCGGAGGACTGCTTCCTGCCGCGCGTCTCACGCGAAGACTACGAGCACGCCATCCGCGACGCGGTCGAAGCCGACATGAACATGCTGCGGGTCTGGGGTGGCGGCATCTACGAGAGCGACGACCTGTACGACATCTGCAACCGCGAGGGGCTGCTTGTCTGGCAGGACTTCCTGTTCGCGTGCGCCACGTACTCCGAGGTTCCCGAGATGTGGGCGGAGGTGGAAGCAGAGGCTCGCGAGAATGTGGCCCGACTCGCCCCGAACCCGTCCCTGGTGGTCTGGAACGGCAGCAACGAGAACATCGAGGGCTACTACCACTGGGGGTTCAGGGAGCGCCTCGCCGAGAACGAGGACTGGGGCCGCGGGTACTACGACGACCTTCTGCCGCGCATCCTCGCGGAGGTCGACCCCACCCGGGCCTACCTCCCGTCGAGCCCGTTCTCGCCGCACGACTACAGCAACCCCCGCGACCCGGACAGCGGAACGGTGCACAGCTGGAAGGTGTGGTTCAGCGAGGACTACCTGACCTACCGCAACGCGATCCCGCGCTTCGTGGCGGAGTTCGGGTTTCAAGGCGCGCCCAACTTCTCGACGCTCGTCCGCGCCATCCACGACGACCCTTTGCTTCCCGACTCCCCCGGGGTGCTCTCCCACCAGAAAGCCACCGACGGCAACGGAAAGCTGCAGCGGGGATACGCCCCGCACCTGCCGGAGCCGACGACCTTCGACGACTGGCACTTCGTCACCCAGCTGAACCAGGCGCGCGCGATCACCTGCGGTATCGAGCACTTCCGGTCGCACTCACCGCGCACGGCCGGTTCGCTCGTCTGGCAGCTCAACGACTGCTGGCCGGTCACCAGCTGGGCGGCGGTGGACGGCGACAAGAAGCGCAAGCCCCTCTGGTACGCGTTGCGTTCGGTCAACGCACCGCACCTGCTGATGCTCGCGGCGCGCGACGGTGGGCTCGCCCTGGTCGTGAGCAACGACAGCGCGGAGCCGTGGACCGAGACGATCGAGATCCGACGCGTGAGCCTGGCAGGCGCCGAGCTCGCCCGTCACGACATCGACGTCGATGTGCCGCCGCGGACGAACCGGACGGTCATGCTGCCCGTTGCGCTGTCGGAGCCGGCGGACGGCCGTGCCGAGGTCGTGGTGGCCGCGTCGACCTCGTCGCGCCGGGCCTACTGGTACTTCGTCGAGGACGTCGAGCTCGACCTTCCCGAGCTCCAGGTCAGCACTGCGGTCGAGCGGACCGACGGCGGCTACGCCGTCACGCTGACCGCCCGTGCGTTCGCGAAGGACCTCGTGCTCAACCCGGACCGCCTCGATCCGGACGCAACGGTCGACGAGATGCTCGTCACGCTGCTGCCCGGGGAGAGCCGGTGCTTCGTCGTGCGCAGCGCCCAAGACCTGGACGTCGACGCACTCGTCGCACACCCGTTGCTGCAGAGCGTCAACAACCTGAAGTACCCGGCCCGCCCCGGGCCCGGGCTGCTCGGCGGCTGAACCCGTCGCACGCCACCACCGTTCGCACACCTCACTCACCTCACTCACCTCACTCACCAGGCAAGGAGGCGGGCCGTGCTCATCGAGAGCCACCGCACCGAGTCCGACGGCGTCATCGTCGAGACCTCATCGGGCCGGTTGAAGCTTCAGGTCATCGACCCTCAGACCATGCGGGTCGTGTTCACCGCGCGGCCGTCGTTCAGCACCGCCGCGAGCCTGATGGTGCTGACCGGCCTGGACCGCTCTGCTCCACGAGTGGACGAGACCGAGGAGGACCTCATTCTGTCGACGCCGCGACTGCAGCTGGCGATCAACAAGAGGTCCGGCGCCTTCACCTGGATGGATGACGCGGGGCAGATGCTGTTCCGCGAACCGCGCGACGGAGCGGAGACAAAGCTGCTCCAGCCGGTCGACGTCGTGCGCTCGGTCTTCGGCCAGGACACCGAGATCACGACCACGCTCGGCGCGGACGGGGCAAAGTCCGTGGTCGGCGAGACGGCGAAGGTGGTCGACCGGGAAGCGTATTCCACGAAGCTGCGGTTGGAGTTCGCGACCGGAGAGGCGATCTACGGCCTCGGACAGCACGAGGAGGGCATCCTCAACTACCGGGGGCATCACCAGCACCTCTACCAGCAGAACATGAAGGTAGCCGCGCCCGTCATCGTCTCGACGCGCGGGTATGCCCTGGTCTGGGACAGCCAGTCCCTCGCCAGCTTCTACGACGACCAGGACGGCACCTACTTCTGGACCGAGGTCGACGACGAGATGGACTTCTACGTCATCATCGGACCGGAGCTGGACGACATCGTTGGACGCATCCGTGCGCTCACTGGGCAGGCGCCGATGCTTCCGCGATGGTCGCTCGGGTACATCCAGTCCAAGGACCGCTACACCGATGCCGCCGAGCTCGTCGAGGTGGTCACCGAGCATCGCCGCCGGCACATCCCCCTGGACTGCATCGTGCAGGACTGGCAGAGCTGGCCGGAGGGTCTCTGGGGCCAGAAGACCTTCGACCCCTCCCGATACCCGGACCCCGCCAGGCTGTGCGCGGATCTGCATCGGCTCGACGCCCGACTCATGGTCTCGATCTGGCCCAACATGCAGAATGACGGGCCGGACCAGGTCGAGATGCGGCAGCGGGGCCACCTGTTGGGGGACGGATCGACGTACGACGCCTTCGACGCCGACGCCCGCGCCCTGTACTGGCGTCAGATGAACGACGGGTACTTCCGCCATGGCGTCGACGCCTGGTGGGCCGACTGCACCGAGCCGTTCGAGGGCGACTGGAAGGGAACCGTCGAGCCGGAACCCTGGCAGCGACTGCTCATCAACACCGCCGAGCTGAAGAAGTACCTCGACCCCGAGCACATCAACGCCTACTCGCTGCTGCACTCCCAAGGTCTGTACGAGGGGCAACGCGCCACCGACGATCGCAAGCGCGTCTTCTTGCTGACCCGCTCCGGCTCCGTCGGTCAGCAGCGGTACGGCTCGGTCACCTGGTCGGGCGACCACTCGGCGACCTGGACCACCCTGCGTCGTCAGATCGCCGACGGCCTGAACTTCTGCGTCACCGGCAACCCCTACTGGACGTTCGACATCGGCGCCTACTTCGTCACTCCCGGCAGAGAATGGTTCTGGCGCGGGGACTTCGAGCAGGGCAGTGCCGACCTGGGCTACCGCGAGCTCTACGTCCGGTGGCTCCAGATGGGCGCATTCCTCCCTGTCTTCCGTTCCCACGGCCGGGACACGGCGCGTGAACCCTGGATGTTCGGTGAGCCCGGGGACCTGACGTACGACACCATCCTGAGGTACATCAAGCTGCGGTACCGGTTGCTGCCTTACCTCTACTCGTTGCACGGGTGGACGGCGCACCGCGGCTACACGCCGATGCGATCGCTCGCGTTCGACTTCCGGCACGACCCTCGGGTGTACGACATCGCCGACCAGTTCATGCTCGGGCCGTGCCTGCTGATCTGCCCGGTGACCGAACCGATGTACTACGGGGCGGGTTCCAGGCCGCTCGGCGACACAGACCGGACCCGAGCTGTCTACCTGCCGCAGGGATGTGACTGGTATGACTTCTGGACCGGTCGGCGCTTCGAAGGTGGGCAGACCATCCGTGCCGTGGCCCCGTTGGACACGATGCCGATCTTTGTCCGGGCGGGAACCATCCTGCCGCTCGGACCGAATGTGGAGCACACGGGTCAGGACCCGTACGGCCCCCTCGAGGTCCGCGTCTACCCAGGCGCGGATGGGGCCTTCGACCTGTACGAAGACGCCGGCGACGGGTACGGCTACGAACGGGGAGAGTTCGCAGTCACGCCGTTCCGCTGGTCCGAGGAGGCACAGCGCCTGATCGTCTCCGACCGCGTCGGAGACTTTTCGGGGATGCCCGCATCCCGCCTGCTCGAGACCGTGCTGGTGTCCGAGACGTCCGGCGCGGGTGCGGAGATGGCTGACGGATCTGTGCGGCTCCACTACCTCGGGACGATGCTGGACTGTTCGGCCACATGAGGCTCGCTGACGTTCACCGGAGCAGCCCGGGTACTCTGGCGGACATGACTCATCGATCCGACTCCGTGGGGCTCGTCCTCGCACGGCCCGCCCGGATGCTCGGTCACGAGCCGTTCTTCGGGGAGCTGATCGCCGGGATCGAGGAGCGGCTCTCGGCGGAGGGTCGGTCGCTGCTGCTGCACATCGTGCCGGACCACACCGCGGAGATCGCGGCCTATCGGCGATGGGCCGAAGGGTCCATGGTGGACGCCGTCACGGTCGTCAACGTCGTGACCGACGATCCGCGGCTGCCCGTGCTCGTCGAGCTGGGGGTGCCCGCCGTCGTCGTCGGGGGGCCGCCGGCCGGGCTCGGGTTCACGAACGTGTGGATCGACGACGCCCAGGCGATGCGCGATGCTGTCGGCTTCCTCGTGGGGCTCGGGCACGCGGATATCGCTCGCGTCAGCGGCCCCCATGAACTGGCCCACACCCGCTCCCGCAGCACGGCGTTCCTCGAGGAGTGCGCCCGATCCGGGGTCGAGTCCACGATCGTCGAGGGCGACTACACGGATGAGTCGGGCAAGCGCGCGACCCGAGCGCTGCTCGGCCGGCGAGGCGCTCCGACCGCCATCATCTACGACAACGACGTCATGGCCGCGGCCGGCCTCGGGGTCGCCGCCGAGATGGGAGTGCCGGTGCCGGCGAAGCTCTCGCTCATGGCCTGGGACGACTCAGCGCTCTGCCGCCTGGCGAGCCCCGCCCTTTCCTCGATGACACTCGACGTGCACGCGATGGGTATGCAGGTCGCCGACTGCGTGCTCAACATGCTGGCGGGTGGCCCGGTGACCGCCCACATGGCTCCCCTGCCCCGCCTCAGCGCACGCGGGTCCACGGCCCGGGCACCGCAGGCGGTCGCTGCGGGGACGGTGTCGGCGGACACCGTCGACTGAGCAGGCACCGAGGAGGCCCGGGCCGTGGAATCCCGGGCCCGGGCCTCGCTCGTGCCACTGCGCGGTTAGTTCACCAGCACGTTGTCGATCGTGTGCTGCCCGCCGTTGGCGTAGATGTAGACGGCGTGCACCTCGTTCACCATCGCCGCACACGAGGGGCTGAGCGTGGTGAGGTCGAACGTGATGGCGCTGGCACCCGTCGCCGGGCTGGTCGTCCAGGGCACGGCTTGGGCCTCGCACCAGGTCCAGGCGGAACCGAGCTTCAGCGCAAGGATCGGGCTGATGCCGGTGGTGGAGACGAGGTCGAACCGCAGCTGGGTGCGGGTCGAGAAGTTCTCCGTCTGCGCAAGCTGCGCGCCGTACCAGCCACCCGTTGTGACGATCGTGAGGTGGCCGCCGGCATCGGTGCTCACCGTGCCGGTGCCGTTGACGCCTGCCCACCCCTGCGTGCCGTTCGAGAAGTCGAAGAGCGTCTGAGCGGCCGTGGGGGAGGGCTTGACCGTCACCGTGATGGTGGCCGGGTTGGACAGCCGACCGGCGCGGTCCTGCACCCGGTAGGTGGCGAGGGCCTTGCCGACGAAGCCAGCGGCCGGCGTGTAGGTCACCGTGCCATCCGTCGCAGCGGCGAAGGTTCCGGCGGCCGACGACCAGGTGCTCTGGACGCCGGCCGTGACCGGGTCGAGGTCGACGGTGCTCGGATCGAGCTTGGCACCGTAGGAGATGTCGTTGGCCGTCACCGACCGGCTCACGGCTGTGCCGAAGTCGGTCGCCAGGACGTCGTTGTCGGCCACCGGCGGGAACGTCGCCCCTTCGCGGGCCAAAGCGGTCGAGAAGTTCTTCAGCGTGATCGACACGGGGGATGACGCGTACACCGTGAACCCGTCGTAGTCCGGGTACAGCGTCCCGTCCGTCTGGACGTCGGACAAGATCCAGAACAGGGCACCGGTGCCGCCGGTACGGCGGAACGTATCGGTCCACTTCTGGTAGACGGGGTTGCGGACCGACCGGTCACCCACCCCGTACTCGCCCAGGATCGACGGCTTGTGCACCGTGCGGGCCGCGGCCGAGTGGTCCGCGATCCACTGCGTGCCCCAGTCGAAGCTCTTGCCCCAGTTGTCGGGGTAGAGGTGGTAGCTCATGTAGTCGATGTTGGTCAACGCGGCGAAAGCCTGGGAGTCGACGCCCTCGCTGCCGTCGCGCGTCCAGTCTCCCTTGACGCCGGGAATGTTCAGGAAGCCCTCGTCGCCCGTGCCGACCAGATGCTTGGAGTCGATCGACTTGACGTAGGTCGACATCTCGTCGACCCACGGCGTCAACGTGGCCACCGAGCACGCGGGGTCCTTGGAGAACTGGCCCGATCCGACGCAGCGCGGCTCGTTCGCCAGCTCCCACGCCATGATCGTCGGGTCGTCCTTGTACGCGATGCCCGTCACGGTGTTGACCCGGTTGAGCAGGTGCGCGACCCAGTCCTTGTACCAGCCACGAATGACCGGGTCCGTGTAGAAGTCCGAGTGGTGGGTGCCGCCCGCCCAGGCGACGTACTGGTCCATGCCCCCGAACGAGGACCAGTTGTTCGTCATCGGCATGATCAAGCGCAGTCCCTTGGCCTTCGCCTGGGCGACCACATGGTCGAGCTTGGCGAGCCCGTCCGCGCCGTCGTTGAATGCTGGCTTGGCGCCGTCCCAGTACTGGAAGTAGACGCCCTTGTCGCCGTGGTCGGTCGCGCTCGGAACGTCGAAGAACGCCCATGTGCGCATCACGGTCGACCCTGACGCCGAGGCCTTGTCGAGCACCGCATCAGTCATCACCTGGTCCGCGTACTCCAGGTAGTAGTTGTTCGTCCCCGCGAAGCGGAAAGGCTTGCCGTCGAGGGTCAACCGGGAGCCCGAGCGCTGGACGAACTGCCCATCGGCAGCCTCGTGGCCGCCGCGCCGGTCTCCTCGGACGTCTTGCGCCGTCGCAGCCGTGCTGTTCGCAAGGAACACAGCTGGCAACGCCAACGCGACGACGGCTGCCGCCAGCCGCCGTCGCGTGCGTCCGGACGACGTCGGGCGGGGATGTGTCATGACCATGGCTTCTCCTGCACTGCGAAGTTTCGGTCGCACCCACTTCGAGCGCGGACCCGCGGCGTCGTTGCCGCCATCTCAGTGAAACAGAGCAAATCGGACGGGTCAAGAAACTTTGCCACCTCAACTAAGTTAGTTTTTCCGCAGTGGCGGACCACGCCGACGCGAGCGTGTGGTTCGGCGCGGCACTCCGCGGTGACATCGACGAGATCGTGCTCGGTGCCCGGATGCGCGAGGCGCTTGGATCCGCCGGTCTCCTGCACCGACCTGCGGGGTCAGATGACGGTGATCCGAAGCTGGGCAGCCAGCGCGCCGGCGAGGTCGACAAGCTGCTCGCCGCTGATCGTCGCGCCTGCCAACCCGCCCACCCCGTCGAGCCCCGAGAGGTCAGCCCCGCGCAGGTCGACGTCGGCGAGGGTGGCGTGCGTGAGGTCGAGGCGCCCGATGCGGCAGTCCGAGATGACGAGCCGGGTGACCCGGGCGTCTCCGAGGTCCAGGTCGCCGATGACGCACCCGTCGAGCCGCACGTCGGTCAGCCGTGCGCCGCGCAGGTTGAGGTAGTCGATCTTGCCGCCGCGGATCGTCACGCGCGTGAGGATGCCGCTGTATGCCGTCACCGCACCGAGCCGGCAGTCGGTCATTGTGACGTCCCGCCACGTCGCGTCCGGCAGGTCGAGCGCGCCTGCGTGGACCTCGGTGAGCGTCGAGTCGAGGAGCTGGGCGTGGTCGAGGTTCGTGCCGTCGAGGTTGCACCCGGTCAGCGCGCAGTCCATGAACCGGGAGTGCTCGGCGTCCTGACCCGCGAGGTCGAAGTTGTCGAACGCGAGCCCTTCGTAGTCCCCGCCGGGTTCGAGGCGGCCGTCGAACGGCTCCAGCTGCATCATCGGGCCAGCCTCGCACGCCTCAGCCGATCGGTCGGACGGTCCCGGTGAGGTGCGGCTTGCCGCTGCGCGCGTTCCATCCCGCGAAGGCGTACGGGATGCCATCGTGCGCCGAGGGCTGCGCGTCGGGCGCGACCCGGACGGTCACGGTCCCCGGCAGCAGCACCGGCGTGGCGAACTCGACGGTCCAGGTGAACGCGTCGCCGCGCGCGGCCCCGACGACGGCGAGCGCGCGCGAAGCCGTGTACATCCCGTGTGCGATCGCCCGCGGGAACCCGAGCGCCTTCGCGGTGAGCGGCGACAGGTGGATCGGGTTGCGGTCGCCCGAGACGGCGGCGTACCGACGACCCGTGTCGGCGGCCAGTCGCCACTGTCCCGTGGGGACCGGTGGGACGAACGGCGCGCGCTCGTCGGCGTCGGCGTCGGCGTCGGCCACGCGCCCGGACCCCAGCCGCACCCCCTTCGCGAGGTACGTCGACACCCCGCGCCATGCGACCGGACCCGCTGACAGGTCGTGGTCGGCGCCCGCGACCCGGACCTCGGTCACGAGCTCGACCTGCGTGCCCAACCGGTGCGGCGCGAGGTTCTGCGAGAACGCCCGGACGTCGAGCGCGTCGCCGAGCGGGACGGGCCGCAGCTGGGTCACGTGGTTGGCGAGGTGAACCATGCCGACGAGCGGTAGCGGGAAGTCGGGCCGCACCATGAGTGCGGTCGCGACGGGGAATGCCAGGACGTGCACGAACCCCGCGGGCAGCACGTCGGACGCGCTCTCGCCGAGCAGGTGCTGGTAGGCCGTGAGGTGGTCGGCGTCGGCACGGACCCCCGCCGCGAGGTACGCGACGTCGGGCAGCGTGCGCGGTGCGTGACCGACCCGACCCGCGGCGGTGAGCCGGGCGGATGCCGCGAACCCGCGTACGTAGAGGCCGCCGAGCCCGGGGACGCCGGGCAGGACGACCTCGACGAGCGTGCGGTCCGCGGCTGGAGGGGCGGACGTCACTGACCGACCAGGTTCTGCCCGCAGACGCGCAGTACGTGCCCGACGACCCCGCCGGCCTGCGGCGACGCGAGGAACGCGACGGCCTCGGCCACGTCGATCGGCTGGCCGCCCTGCTGGAGCGAGTTGAGCCGGCGCGCGACCTGACGCATCACGGGCGGGATCTTCGCGGTCATGTCGGTCTCGATGAACCCGGGCGCGACAGCGTTGGCCGTCCCGCCGAACGCCGTGAGCAGCGGTGCGGTCGCGCGGACCATGCCGATCACGCCGCCCTTGGAGGCCGCATAGTTGGTCTGCCCCCGGTTGCCTGCGATGCCCGACGTCGAGGCCAGGGCCACGATCCGGGGCTCGTTCGTGAAGTCGCCCGACGTGAGCAGCTGCTCGTTGATCCGCAGCTGCGCGGCGATGTTCACCGCGATGATCGAGC
Source organism: Cellulomonas sp. (assembly GCA_012927595.1). Lineage (GTDB taxonomy): Bacteria > Actinomycetota > Actinomycetes > Actinomycetales > Cellulomonadaceae > Cellulomonas_A. The sequence goes on along the minus strand of JABBOW010000013.1, from coordinate 3,148 downwards.
CCCACCTGTCGGGCGTCATGTTCGCGAGCAGCTTGTCGCGCAGGATCCCCGCGTTGTGGACGACGATGTCGAGCCGGCCGTGCCGCGCCATCGCGTGCTCGAGGATGCGCGTCCCCGCGTCGGGCGTGGTGACGTCGAGCTGCAGGGCTGTCCCGTGGACACGGTTGGCGACCGCCGCGAGCTGCTCGCCCGCGGCGGGGACGTCGACTGCGACGACCGTCGCACCGTCGCGTGCGAGGGTCGCCGCGATGGCTGCGCCGATACCGCGTGCGGCGCCCGTCACGACCGCGACGCGACCCTCGAGCGGCCGGTCCCAGTCGAGGGGCAGCGCACCACCGTCGGTGTCGATGTCGAGCAGCTGACCGTCGACGAACGCCGACCGTGTCGACAGGAAGAACCGCAGCGCACCGAGCGCGCTCGGAGCGGTGACCGGGACGCCGTCTGCCATGACGACGCCGTTGGCGGTCGCGCCGGCGCGCAGCTCCTTGGCCACCGAGCGCAGGATCCCGTCGATGCCCTGGCGGGCCGCGGCGGTCGCGGGGCCCTCGTCGGCCGTCGCGGGACGCGAGACCGTCACGATGCGCGCGTGCGGCGGCAGCGTCTTGAGGACCGAGCCGAGCGCGAGCACGGCTCCGGCGAGGTCGTCGGGGTGCGCGACCTCGGTGAGCACGAGCACGACAGCGGCGTACCGGTCACCCGCGGCAGGGTCGCGGCGTACGTCGAGGTCCCAGCCGGGGATCGTGGAGACGGGGTCGATGGCGCCGTCTGCCGCGGGCCCACCCGGGCCCGAGGTGCCGGACAGGATGCGCGCGACCGTGTCGGCGTCGGCTCCCGAGCCGAGCACGAGCACCGGACCGTCGACGAGCGGCTGCCCCGGGCGGAACCGGCGCAGTATCGCGGGCCGTGGCAGCCCGAGCTGCTGGGCGATCTTCTTCGTGAACCCCGAGTTGACGAGGTTCAGATAGGTGTCGGTCACGCTGCCTCCAGGATCGCTGTGACGCCGATTCCGCCCGCTGCGCAGACGGAGATGAGTGCGCGGACCGGACGGTCGTCGCCGTTGGCCGCCTTGCGCCGCGCGAGCTCCTTGGAGATCGTCGCAACGATGCGTCCGCCCGTCGCGGCGAACGGGTGGCCGGCCGCGAGCGAGCCGCCGTGCACGTTGAGCTTCGCGCGGTCGATCGTGCCGAGCGCACCGTCGAGCCCGAGCCGGGTCCGGCAGAACTCCGCGGACTCCCACGCCGCGAGCGACACGAGGACCGTCGAGGCGAACGCCTCATGGATCTCGAAGTAGTCGATGTCGTCGAACGTCAGGCCGTTGCGGGCCAGCAGCCGCGGGACGGCGAAGACCGGTGCGGTGAGCAGCCCGTCGACCCCGTGGACGAAGTCGACGGCTGCCGCCTCGGCGTCGACCACGACCGCGAGCGGGGTCAGGTCGTGGGCAGCGGCCCACTCGTCGGACGCGATCAGGACTGCCGAGGCGCCGTCGGTCAGCGGGGTCGAGTTACCGGCGGTCATCGTCGCGGGACTGTCGAGCTTCAGGCCGAACGTCGGCGTGAGCTTCGCGAGCTTCTCGAGCGAGGAGTCTGCGCGCAGGTTCGAGTCGCGCACGAGGCCACGGAACGGGGTCACGAGGTCGTCGAAGAACCCGGTGTCGTAGGACTTCGCAAGGTTCTGGTGGCTCGCGAGCGCGAGCTCGTCCTGCGCCACGCGGGTGATGTCCCACTGCGCGGTCGTGATCGCCTGGTGCTCGCCCATGGACAGTCCGGTGCGGGGTTCCGACGTGTTCGGGGCTGACGGCGCGAGGTCCCGTGGGCGGATGCGCGCGACAGCGGCGAGCTTCTGCGCTGCGGTCTTGGCGCGCGAGAGGTCGAGCAGCACGCCGCGCAGGTGGTCGCTCACGGCGATGGGCGCGTCGGACGTCGAGTCGACGCCGCCGGCGATCGCCGACTCGAGCTGGCCGAGGCGGATCTTGTTCGCGAGCCCGACGACGGTCTCGAGGCCCGTCGCGCACGCCTGCTGCACGTCGTAGGCCGGGGTCTCGTTGGCGAGCGCCGAGCCGAGCACGCACTCGCGCGTGAGGTTGAAGTCGCGGCTGTGCTTGAGCACCGCTCCGGCAGCGACCTCGCCGATCACCTCGCCCTGCAGACCGAAGCGTGCGACGAGCCCGTCGAGCGCCGCGGTGAGCATGTCCTGGTTGCTCGCCCGGGTGTACGCGCCGCCCGACCGGGCGAACGGGATGCGGTTCCCGCCGACGACGACGGCGCGCCGGGGCACCTGCGGGGATCCCTGGGTGGCGTGCGGCGATGCCTCGGTGGGGTGTGCGGTCGGGGTGACTGCCATGGCGTTCCTCTCGCGTCGTTGCGCAGCGGCTCACGGATCTCGTCAGAACCAGAGGTGTCGACCGGGACTTCAGTCCCGTACAACATCTGTGGGACTCTGGTATAGGCGAAACCCACAGTACCTGATACCTTCGGTTTCGTGAGCCCCGTCAGACCCGGGCCGTCGACGCCGACGGACGCCTTGCCGCCTCGGTCAACCGCAGGCGGCTCTGGCGTTGCGGGATCGCCGGACGACGGCGGCGACGGACGGGCGACGCGCTGGGTCGACCACCGGGAGAGCCGCCGGGCCGAGTTCGTGCGCATCGCGCGCCGGACCGTCCACCACCACGGACCTGACGTGTCGATGGACGAGATCGCCGCCGCGGCGGGCACCTCCAAGTCGATCGTCTACCGGTACTTCGGCGACAAGATCGGTCTGCAGATCGCGGTCGCCGAGGCCGTCGTGCTGCAGATCCGGGGTGCCCTCGAGGGGGTCCTGCGGGTCGCGCCGACGCCGCGCGACGGACTTCGCGCGATGGTCGCGGTGTACCTCGAGATGATCGAGTCGTCGCCGAACGTGTACGCGTTCGTGACGCGCGACGGCTCGGTCGAGTCGGGCGGACCGCTCGGGCACTTCCTCGACTCGGTGACCGCGCTCGTCGCGGCCCCGTTCGCGCGCGGGCTCACGGACGACGACGGCACGGCCCTCCGCCTCGACGTGGGCGACGCGTCCGCCCGTCCCCATCTCCGGGACTCCGGCCATGCCGCGCTCGCCGAGGTCTGGGCCGCCGGCGCGGTCGGATTCGTGCGCGGCGCCGGCGAGTGGTGGC
>JABBOW010000209.1 GCA_012927595.1 Cellulomonas sp. | reverse complement strand
CGGGCGCGTGCCCGGTAGTCGTCGATCGGCGCCGTACGCCACCGTGGCGGTCAGGACGAAGAGCGCCACGGTGCCCGTCCGGCCGAGGGGTGCGAGCGCCGCTCCAGCGGCGGCGGGAGCACCGAGCACGACCGCGGCGCCGATCCAGACAGCCCACTGCCGAGCAGCTCTCGCGGCCGCCGACGGGCGAACCGCGAGCCCCAGAAGTGCCGCGACCACCGCTGCACCCGCGAGCGAGGCCAGGGCGAGGACGGCGCGGTTCGCGCCACCGGCCTCGATCGACGCCTGGGCGCCCGCGAACGGGAGCACCAAGACGGCCGGTGTGCCCAGGACAAGCGCGACGACGAGAGCGCTGTCAGCTACGGCGTCTGCGACCTGGGTCGACGCGTGTCCGCGCAGCGGGTCAGCAGGATGGGCCGCGTCAGCGGACCCACGCCGACGCACCCGTGCCGCACTTCGAGACATGACCGCGACGACTGCCGCGCTGCCGCACGGGACCAGTGCAAGCAAGGAGCCGCCAGGGGCGTCGAGCCGCGCGCCGGTCACGGCGCCTGCCGCGCCTGCCGCGCCTGCCGTCAGGGCCCCCGCGGCCGATCCCCACCACGTCGTGGAGTCCGCCATCGTCCACCACCAGCGGTCGGTCCTCGTGGCCGGATCGCTTCGGGCCGACTGCCCGATGCGGGCGAGCCAGGCCTGCATGGCGGCAAGACCCGCGAGTGCCCCCAGCGCGCCGACCCCGACCGGGCCGTCGCTCGTCCGATCCGTGACGACGCCGCAGACGGCAACGAGCGCGCCCGCAAGGGTCATGAGCCACGCCACACCGGTCAGGACTGCCGGCTCGAACCAGGCGCGCTCGTCGGGCGACGCACCGGCGGACGAAGAATGGCCGAGCCCGAAGCGTGCGCAGGCAAGGACCACCGAGGCGACGAGCAGCCAGGAGGCTGCTGCCGGGCTGAGCGCGAGCGGGACGAGGAGGACGGGAGCGAGCGGCAGGAGCGCGGTGCCCACGACGCGAGCGACGCGCAGGTGCGTCGCCCGACTCCCGGCCAGGAGGAGCGCGGCGCAGACGACGGAGGCTGCTACGGCGTACTCCGAGGGCACGGTCACCCTGACGAGCCCGGTAGCAGCCACCGCCCATGCGTCGAGCAGCAGCATGACCGTGCCGAGCGCCCCCACGGCCTCAGCGCTCGACCGCAGAGCCGCCCGACGCAGCCGATCGGCGAGTGTGAACACCACGATGGTGCCGACCGCGACCGTCACCGCACGGCCGGTGAGCCCGATCCAGCCCCAGCTGAAGACGAGGAACACGATGCTCGCGGCGGCGAGCAGGCTGGCACCGAGCACCTGGAGCACGGTCTGCACGCGCCAGCGGGGTCGGGAAGTGCGGGGGACGAGCCGGTCGATGGTGCGAGCCGGGGGCTGCGCTGGGGCGAGGAGGCTTCCGCTGACGGGGATGCGGGCAGGTTCACCGGTCCGCTTCCCGAGAACCGGCGTGCGCGGCGACGAGTGGCCGAGCACCGCCCTCGCTTCTGCAGGCGGGGCGACGGCCCGGGGCTGCACGGCCTCGCGGGTCGCCTGCTCCGCTCGCATCGCCTGCAGGTGACCGTTGCGTCGGTTGAGCGCATCTGCGGCGTGCCGGGACAGGTTCCACAGCTGCTCGCCGGGTGCACCAGACAGGTCGAGGCCACAGGCGTCGCATCGGCTCCGGGTGAGCACAGCCGTGCAGTCGGGGCACCGGGCAGCATCGGCGAGAAGTCGCCGCACGACGGCGTACGGGGTGACCGGAGGCGTCGGCGCAGGTGGCATGCCCGCATCCTCGCGGATCGACCGGCGTCGCGGGGGCATTGTGCACAGACTCTCCTGATGGGCAGGGCCTAGGGTGTGTTCTGCAGGCCCGTTGACGACCTCGGGAGGTCACTATGGCTGGTCAGGAACACGCGAATTCCCGCCGCGACGACGACGAGCCGGCCGCGGGTCCGGACGCCCCGGCGCCGGCGACCCCCGCGGCCCAGGCTCGCGACGCCGAGGTCGACGCGCTGCTCGAGGAGATCGACGACGTCTTGGAGATCAACGCGGAGCAGTTCGTGCGCGGGTTCGTGCAGAAGGGCGGTCAGTGACCGCCGATGGGCCAGGACCACACCGCTGCGGGCCGGTTGCCGGCCGCCTTCACGACACCGGGCTCGTCCTCGTTCGTCGAGTTCCTCGCTGGCTACGCGCCCTCACTCTTGCCGGGGAACAGGCCGCTGCCGGCGGGTGAGGTGCCGCTCGCGCCCCATGCCACGACGATCGTCGCGCTCGTGTGCGACGGTGGCGTGGTCATGGCGGGCGACCGCCGAGCGACCATGGGATCGATGATCGCGAGTCGCGAGATCGAGAAGGTGTTCCCCGCGGACGACTTCTCCGCGGTCGGCATCGCCGGTACCGCCGGACTGGCGGTCGAGCTGGTGCGCCTGTTCCAGCTAGAGCTCGAGCACTACGAGAAGATCGAAGGCGTGCTGCTGTCGCTCGACGGCAAGGCGAACCGGCTCGCGACGATGATCCGCGGCAACCTCGGCCTCGCGATGCAGGGCCTCGCCGTCGTGCCGCTGTTCGCGGGGTACGACCTGGACCGGGGACTGGGACGGATCTTTTCGTACGACGTGACAGGCGGCCGCTACGAAGAGCACGAGCACCACAGCGTCGGCTCCGGCTCGGTGTTCGCGCGCGGCTCGCTCAAGAAGCTCTGGCGCCCCGGTCTGGACGCCGTCGCCGCGGTGCGTGTCGCGGTCGAGGCGCTCGTCGACGCCGCGGACGACGACTCGGCCACGGGCGGTCCCGACTCGTCCCGCCAGATCTGGCCCGTCGTCGCGACGGTCACGTCGACCGGCTACCGCCGCGTCGGGCAGGACGAGATGGGTGCCGTCGTGGAGGCGGTCGCCGAGCAGCGCCGGACCGAGCACGCGCAGGGACGCCCGGGCGGTGAGTCCCGATGAGCATGCCGTTCTACGTCTCGCCCGAACAGCTGATGAAGGACCGCGCCGACTATGCGCGCAAGGGCATCGCTCGGGGTCGAGCGGTCGTCGTGCTGCAGTACGACGAGGGCATCGTCTTCGCCACCGAGAACCCGTCCCGTGCCCTGCACAAGATCTCGGAGATCTACGACCGCATCGCGTTCGCCGCCGTGGGCAAGTACAACGAGTTCGAGAACCTGCGCGTCGCCGGGGTGAGGTATGCCGACCTGCGCGGGTACTCCTACGACCGCCAGGACGTGAACGCACGCGGGCTCGCGAACGCCTACGCCCAGACCCTCGGGACGGTGTTCACGACCGAGTCCAAGCCGCTCGAGGTCGAGCTCGTCGTGGCCGAGGTCGGGTCGAGCCCGGAGAGCGACCAGATCTACCGCCTGTCCTACGACGGGTCGGTCGCCGACGAGCACGGGTACGTGGCGATGGGAGGGCTGGCGGACCGTCTGGTCACGCAGCTCGCCGACGCCTGGCGTGCCGGTCTCATGCTGGCCGAGGCTGTGCGGATCGCGGTCCTGGTCCTCGGCACCCAACCGGAAGGCGAGCCGCGTCAGCTTCCGGCGAGCCAGCTCGAGGTCGCTGTGCTGGAGCGGTCGCGCCCTCGCCGGGCGTTCCGCCGGCTGACCGGTCCGGCATTGGACGCCATACTCGCGGCGGCGCCGAGCCAGCCCGATGCGTCGAGCCTGCCCGCGGCGGCCGCACCCGCCGAGCCGACCGCGCCGCCCGAGGCGGCACCGCCGACGCCGTGACGGCAGCGTGACACCGCTCGACTCAGACCGACACGGAGGGGAGGGGCGCATGGACCGCCGCATCTATGGCCTCGAGACCGAGTACGGGGTGACGTGCGCGTCCGACGACGGCCGTGGGCTGTCGGCGGACGAGGTCGCCCGGTACCTTTTCCGCAAGGTCGTCGCCTGGGGTCGTTCGTCGAACGTCTTCCTGCGCAACGGCTCACGGTTGTACCTCGACGTCGGCTCCCACCCGGAGTACGCGACCGCCGAGTGCGACGACGTGCGCCAGCTCATCACGTACGACCGCGGCGGTGAACGCATCCTCGAAGGCCTCGTCGCGGACGCGCAGCAGCGCCTCGAGCATGAGGGCCTCGCCGGGCGGATCCATCTGTTCAAGAACAACACCGACTCGGCGGGCAACTCCTACGGCTGCCACGAGAACTACCTCGTGCGCCGTCAGGGGGACTTCTCGCGACTGTCGGACGTCCTCGTCCCCTTCCTGATCACCCGCCAGGTCCTCACAGGTGCGGGCAAGGTGCTGCCGACGCCGCGCGGCGCGGTCTATTGCCTCTCGCAACGGGCCGACCACATCTGGGAGGCGGTCTCGAGCGCGACCACACGGTCCCGGCCGATCATCAACACCCGGGACGAGCCGCACGCGGATGCTGAGCTGTACCGGCGGCTGCACATCATCGTCGGCGACTCGTCGATGTCCGAGACGACGACGATGCTCAAGGTCGGCGCGACCGACCTGATCCTGCGCCTCATCGAGGCGGGCGTCCCGATGCGCGACATGGCTCTCGAGAACCCGATCCGCGCCATCCGCGAGATCAGCCACGACATGACGGGGCTGCACCCGTTCCAGCTGTCGAACGGTCGGACCGTCACCGCGGTCGACCTCCAGGAGGAGTACCTCGGGCGCGTCAAGGAGTTCATCGCGGCCGACGTCGACTCGACGCCCGACATCAAGCAGGTCCTCGAGCTGTGGGAACGCGGCCTGCACGCGCTGCGCACTGGCGATCTCGCCCTCGTCGAGCGTGAGCTGGACTGGGTCATCAAGTACCGGTTGATCGAGCGATACCGCGCCAAGCACGGCATCGAGCTCGGCGACCCTCGTGTCGCGCGGCTCGACCTCGCGTACCACGACATCTCGCGCACCGAGGGGCTGTACAACCTGCTCGCGGCTCGGGGGCTCGTCGACCGGGTCACGACCGACCTCGACGTGTTCGAGGCGACGGCTGTGCCACCGCAGACCACGCGGGCGAAGCTCCGGGGCGACTTCATTCGCGCCGCGCAGGAGGCCCGCCGCGACTACACGGTCGACTGGGTGCACCTGAAGCTCAACGACCAGGCGCAACGGACCGTTCTGTGCAAGGACCCGTTCCGCAGCGTCGACGAGCGAGTCGAGAGGCTCATCGAGTCGATGTGAACGCCCCTCGGGCACGCGCCGTACAGTGTGGCGGACATCCGACCGGGGAGGGATCGTCGTGCGACGTCTGGTGGCGGCATGCCTGGCTGCCGTGCTCCTGGCCGGCTGCAGTGCGGGCAGCACCCCCGATCCGGATGTCCTGGTGACGGGCGACCCGGGCTCACGGCCGACCCTTACGTACGTGACGCCGCTCGCGGTGACCAAGACGGTCCACAAGGTGGTGTGGAAGGGCGCTGGGAGCGACCTCGTCGACGGGGAGCCCGTGCTCGTGGACTTCTGGCTCGAGGACGCGAGCGACGCGACGGTCGTCAAGGAAAGCTACTCGCGCAGCCCGACGCCGCGCCCGCTCACGGTCGAGGACCTCGGCCAGGACCTGTACGACACGCTGCACGGTCAGCGGGTCGGGGCGCGCCTGCTGCAGATCACCCCGGCTCCGGGCAGCGGCGCGGCCAACTACCCGACGGTGACGGTGCTCGACGTGCTCCCGACGCGCGCGTCGGGCGAACCCGTGGCCCCGCGCGAGGGGCTCCCGACGGTCACGCTCGGTGCGGACGGTTCGCCGTCGATCACGGCGTCGACCACCGCGCCGCCGACCGACCTCGTGACGCAGCCGCTGCGGCGCGGCGCAGGTGCGCAGGTGGCAAACGGCGACACAGTGACTGTGCAGTACACGGGTTTCGCGTGGACGACGGGGGGGCCGTTCGAGTCGACCTGGACCAATCGCAGCCCGGTCTCGTTCGACCTGACGATGGTGCCGGCGTGGTCGAGCCTCGTGGAGCAGCCGGTCGGAAGCCAGGTGATGCTCGTGGTGCCTGCGACCTATCCGCTGGGTGCGACGCAGAGCGAGGAGCTCAAGGGTCAGACCATCGTCTTCGTCATCGACATCCTTGCCACGAGCTCCGCGCCCGTGACCGGCTGAGGGAGACCTGAGACATGACGCTCGCGCTGCGGGTCATCCCCTGCCTCGATGTCGACGCGGGGCGCGTCGTGAAGGGCGTGAACTTCGAGAACCTGCGCGACGCCGGTGACCCGGTCGAGCTCGCCCGCCGGTACGACGCCGAGGGCGCCGACGAGATCACCTTCCTCGACGTGTCGGCGTCGTCGGGCGACCGCGCCACGATGTACGACGTGGTCAGGCGCACCGCCGATGAGGTGTTCGTCCCGCTGACGGTCGGTGGTGGTGTGCGCTCGGCGGACGACGTCGACCGCCTGCTGCGGGCAGGGGCCGACAAGGTCGGGGTCAACACTGCCGCCATCGCGCGCCCTGAGCTCATCGAGGAGATCGCGCGCCGCTTCGGGAGCCAGGTGCTCGTCCTGTCGGTCGACGCGCGCCGGGTCTCCGGAGACGCCCGCACCGCGTCGGGGTATGAGGTGACGACGCACGGTGGCCGCCGCGGCACCGGCATCGACGCCGTGGAGTGGGCGGCACGTGCCGCGGCGCTCGGCGCCGGGGAGATCCTGTTGAACTCGATGGACGCCGACGGCACGACGGCCGGCTTCGACCTCGAGATGCTGCGCGACGTGCGCAGCGAGGTCAGTGTTCCTCTCATCGCGAGCGGCGGGGCGGGTACCCCGCAGCACTTTGTCGAGGCGGCCCGAGCAGGTGCGGACGCTGTGCTCGCCGCGAGCGTCTTCCACTTCCGGACGCTCACGATCGGCCAGGTCAAGGACCACCTACGGGCCGCGGGCATCACCGTCCGATGACGCCAGGCGGTCAGACCGTCGGCAGGACCGCCCGCAACGCCTCGACGTCGGCCCGCGCGCCCTCGATCCCGACGTCGGATGCGGCGCCCCGGCCGAACGCGTGCAGCAGCAGCTCTCCGACTGCGCCGCGGATGACGACGGTGCCGTGACCGCTCGGCGCACGGCGTACCCGCCGGCGCACACCGTCGGTCCGGACGAGGACGATGCCGGCCGGCACGCGGCGGTAGAACATCGACGCACGCAGGACGAGCGAACGCCACAGTGCCTCGGCGTGCTCGGGCTCGAGCGCGAGCGGCGGCACCGGTCCGCCGCCGCGCCGCACGTCCTCGGTGTGCACGAAGTACTCGACGAGATTGACCTGCTCGCCGGCCCACGACATCGGGCTCCACCCGGCCGGTTCGCTCGCCACCCGCGCGACCAGGTCGCGGTAGCCATCCTCGGACCGCGCGGTGTCGGCGAGCTGCTCGATCGCGCGCTCGGTGCGCGCTGCGAGGGCCGGCACGACGATGCCCGCACCAGCGAGCGGCGAGTGCTCACGCAGCACGACGTGCGCCGCGAGCTGACGGCTCTGCCACCCCTCGCACAGCGTCGGAGCGTCGGGCCCGGCGTCGGTGAGGGCCAGAGCGAGCTGCGCGCGTGCAATGCGGTGCCATGTCATCCCGTCATGCTGCCATGGCCGGACCGACCTCCCGTGCGATGATGCTCGACGCCGCCCCGCCACCGGAAGGTCCTCAGCTTGCACCCGCACGACAAGACACCACAACGGGCTGCGCTGACGGGTTCGGTGCTGCGACGCGCGGTGCAGCTCTTGGGCCGCGGGATGGCCTCCGAGCCCCGCACATATGTGCTCGCGGTCGGCTCGTCGGCCGTGTTCGGTGTGACGACCGTGGCGATCAGCCAGGTGCTCGGCAAGGTGACGAACGCCGTCGTCGTCCCGGCGCTCGACGGCTCCGCAAGCGCACGTGGTGACATCTGGCCGGCCGGGCTCGCAATCGCCGCGGTCGCGCTCGTGCTCGCGGCCGGTGTGGCCGGCCGGCGGATCTTCGCGGGGATGGGCTATGTCGACCTGCAGGCCGGGCACCGGACGCGCATCGCGCGCCAGCTCCTGCGCCAGCCGATGTCGTGGCACCGTCGCCACGCCACCGGTCAGCTGCTGGCGAACGCGAGCTCCGACGTCGAGGCGGCGACGGCGGTGTTCAACCCGCTGCCGTTCGCGCTCGGTGTCGTGGTGATGTTCGTGGTCGCTGCCGCCGCTCTCCTGACGACCGACGTGTGGATCGCGCTCGCGGCGTTCGTCATCCTCCCGGTCGTCCTCCTGGTGAACGTCGTGTTCGAGCGCCGGATGACGCCCGCCGCGACGCGCGCGCAGCAGCTGAGGGGGGAGATCGCCGACATCGCTCACGAGAGCTTCGAGGCTGCGCTCGTCGTGAAGTCGCTCGGGACCGAGGACCGAGAGGAGTCGCGGTTCGCGGAACGGGCCATGCGCCTGCGGGACGCCAACGTCCGGCTGGGCGTCGTCCGCGCAGTCTTCGACCCGGTGATGGACCTTCTACCCGGGCTCGGGACGCTGCTCGTGCTGGTCGTCGGCACGGCACGCGTCGCCGCGGGCGCCGTGAACACCGGGGACATCGTCGCGGCCGCGTACCTGCTGACGCTGCTCGCGGTGCCGGTCCGCGCGTTCGGCTGGGTGCTGGGTGACCTGCCCCGCGCCCTGGTCGGCTACGAGCGCATCGCCCGCGTGCTGGACGCCGGTGGCGAGCCGGCGCACGGCGACCTGCGGCTGCCCGCGGACGGCCGCGGTGCACGGGTCGAGCTCCGCGGTGTCGGGGTGCGGGTTCCGGTCCGACCGAGCCTGCCGCTGAGGGAGTCCGACCCGGACCACGCGGTCCTGCTCGAGGACATCGACCTCGACCTGGCGCCGGGCCGGACCGTCGCGCTCGTCGGGCCCACTGGTGCCGGCAAGACGACGCTCGTCACGCTGCTCAACCGGCTGTGGGACCCGACGTCGGGCACGGTCCTGATCGACGGTGTCGACGTCCGGGACGTCCGCCCGGCCGACCTCGCCGCGCAGGTCGCACTCGTTGCGCAGTCGGCGTTCATCTTCGAGGACACGGTGCGCGGCAACGTGACGCTGTGCGACGACGAGGAGCCCGGTGCGCCGACGGACGCCCAGGTCTGGGCCGCGCTGCGCCTCGCGCGCGTCGATGCAGTCGTGTCCGCGCTGCCGGGCGGCCTCGACTCTCCGCTCGGGGAGCGCGGCTCGAGCCTGTCGGGCGGCCAGCGGCAACGGCTCGCGCTCGCCCGGGCACTCGTGCGGTGGCCTCGTGTGCTGGTGCTTGACGACGCGACGTCAGCAGTCGACCCCCGAGTGGAGCAGCAGATCCTCGCGGGTCTGCGCACCGCCGCGCGGGGCGACGGCCGCGACTTCGCCCCGACGGTCGTCATGGTCGCCTACCGCATGTCCTCGGTGCTGCTTGCCGACGAGGTCGTGCATCTCGACGCCGGGCGCGTGGTGGACCGCGGCACGCACGACGAGCTGATCGCGCGCGACCCCGGATATCGCGACCTGGCGACCGCCTACGAGCGCGAGTCCGAGCGCCGCGCTGTCGCGGCCGAGCCCGACTCCGAGCCGCAGGAGCTGACGACGCAGGAGGCGGACCGGTGACGAACGCGGACACGTCGGCGGACCACACGATCGGCTCGTCGGGGACCCTCGGCGTCTGGGCGACCCTGCGCCGCGGAGTACAGGTCTCGCCCGAGCTGCTCGAGGGGTTCCGCGTCACGCTGCTCCTCGCGGTGCTCGCGGCGTGCGGGCGCATCCTGGTCCCGATCGCCGTGCAGCAGACCATCGACGGGGGAGTGCTCGCCTCTGGCGGCCCCGACGTGACGCGGGTCGCCGTCCTCGCCGTCCTCGCCGCCCTCGGCCTGCTGCTGGGCGGTGCCTGCGCGGCGGTCGTCAACGTACGGCTCTTCCGGGCGAGCGAGAGCGGGCTCGCGACGCTGCGGGTGAAGGCGTTTCGGCATGTGCACGACCTGTCGATCCTCACCCAGGACTCCGAACGCCGCGGTTCTCTGGTCTCGCGTGTGACGTCCGACGTCGACACCATCTCGCTGTTCGTGCAGTGGGGCGGCATCATGCTGCTCGTCTCGATCCTGCAGATCGCGGTCGCGACGGCGCTCATGGCGGTCTACTCGTGGCAGCTCACGGTCCTCGTGTGGCTGTGCTTCGTCCCCCTGCTCGTCGTCCTGAGGCCGCTGCAGAAGCGTGTCAACGTCGCTTACACGCGCGTGCGGGAGCGCGTGGGTGCGCTGCTGGGCGCGATCTCCGAGGCTGTGGTGGGTGCCGAGACGATCCGGGCGTACGGCGCTCAGGCACGCACGCAACGGCGCATCGACACAGCGATCCTCGCAACCCGCGACGCGGCGGTACGGGCCCAGAACCTCGTGTCCCTCGTGTTCTCGAGCGGTGTGCTCGTCGCCAACCTCGTTCTCGCCGTCGTCGTGGTGGCCGGCACGTACCTGGGGGTCGCGGGCGCGCTGTCGGCCGGCAAGCTGCTGGCGTTCTTGTTCCTCGTCCAGCTGTTCACCGGTCCGGTGCAGATGGCGACCGAGGTGCTGAACGAGCTCCAGAACGCCGTCGCGGGCTGGCGTCGGGTTCTCGCCGTCATCGACACCCCTGTCCAGGTGATCGACGCGGGCGACGCCGGGGTCGTATCGCCGCGAGGGCCCGCGACCATCGAGCTGCGCGGAGTCGGCTTCGCGTACCCGGACGGTCCGCCCGTCCTGAGCGGCGTCGACCTGACGATCCCGGCACGGACGTCCGTGGCCGTCGTCGGCGCCACCGGGTCGGGCAAGACGACCGTCGCGAAGCTGATCGTCCGGCTCCTCGACCCCACCGCGGGCCAGGTGCTGCTCGACGGCGTCGACCTGCGCGACGTCCGGCTAGCCGAGCTCCGGCGGCGCGTCGTCATGGTGCCGCAGGAAGGATTCCTGTTCGATGCGACAGTGCTCGAGAACGTGGTGTACGGGCTGCCGGGTGCGGACGCCGTGGGGCACGAGCCGGCTGTGCGGGTCGCCGTGGCGAACCTCGGTCTGACCGGCTGGCTCGACGGGCTGCCGCAGGGCCTCGCGACCCCAGTGGGACAGCGCGGGGACCGGCTTTCCGCGGGCGAACGTCAGCTCGTAGCGCTCGTGCGGGCCTACCTGGCCGAGGCCGACCTGCTCGTGCTGGACGAGGCCACCTCCGCGGTCGACCCTGTGACCGAGGTGCGGATCGCACGCGCCCTCGACTCGCTCAAGCACGGGCGCAGCACCGTGACGATCGCACACCGGCTCTCAACGGCGGAGGCGTCCGACCTCGTGGTCGTCATCGACGCAGGCCGAGTGGTCGAGGTCGGCCACCACACCGAGCTCGTGGCGAGCGGAGGCATCTATGCCGCGATGCACAGGTCGTGGGTCTCCCAGACACGGTGATGCGGGGACGCCGTGGCAAGATCGCGGGGTGCCCGACCAGCCCGCATCTGCCGCCGCCCCCTCGACCACCCCGGTCCCGGCGACCTCGTCGGTGCTCAACCGTGAGATCGCCGCCCGGCTCAAGCGCGACGGCGCCGGTCTTGTCGCTGCGGTCGTGCAGCAGCACGACAGCGGTGAGGTCCTCATGGTCGGCTGGATGGATGACGAGGCGCTTCGGCGAACCCTGACGAGCGGGCGCGTGACCTTCTGGAGCCGGTCGCGGAGCGAGTACTGGCGCAAGGGCGACACGTCCGGGCACGCGCAGTACGTGAAGTCGGTCGCCGTCGACTGCGACGGCGACGCGCTGCTGGTCCGCGTCGACCAGGTGGGTGCCGCCTGCCACACCGGTGCGCGCACGTGCTTCGACGCGGGCGGGCCCTTGCCCGTCGTCGTCGGCCATCGCCCTACTACCGACGTCCCGTCGAACCCCGAAGGAGCCTCATGACCGCGCCCGCTGCCGCGGCCACCCCGGTGCAGGTCCCGTGGGGCTCGACGTGGCCGGCGCTCGCGGACTTCCGCACTCTCGCCTCCGACCGTCGGGTGATCCCGGTCGTCCGACGGCTCCTCGCTGACGACGTCACGCCGGTCGGCCTGTACCGCACCCTCGCCGGGGGGCGTCCAGGCACGTTCGTGCTCGAGTCCGCCGAGCAGGATGGCACGTGGTCGCGCTACTCGTTCATCGGCGTCAACTCGCGCGCGACACTGACGACCCGCGCCGGGGAGGCGGTCTGGAGCGGCGACGTGCCGGTCGGGGTCCCGCTCGACGGCGCGCCGCTCGACGTCCTGGCCGAGACCCTCGAGGTCCTGCGGACACCGGCGGTACCAGGGCTGCCACCACTCACGAGCGGGCTGGTCGGGGCGCTCGGGTGGGACATCGTGCGCCAGTGGGAGCCTACGCTGCCCGCTGAGGCGCCCGAGGAGCTTGGCGTGCCCGAGTTGACACTGTGTCTCGTGAGCGACCTGGCCGTCGTCGATCATCTCGACGGCTCGGTGTGGCTCGTCGCGAACGCCATCAACTTCGACAACACCGACGCGCGCGTGGACGAGGCATATGCCGACGCCCTTGCGCGGATCGAGGCGATGCAGGACGACTTGCAGCACCCCGCGCCGCCGGCGGCCGCGGTGCTCGCCGACTCGAACGAGCCCGAGCTCGAGTTCCGCTCGACCCGCGCCCAGTTCGAGGCGTCGGTGCGCACCGGGCAGGAGGCGATCCGTGACGGCGAGGTCTTCCAGGTCGTCATCTCGCAGCGCCTCGACCTCGACTGCCCCGCTGAGCCGATCGACGTGTACCGCGTGCTGCGCACCATCAACCCGAGCCCGTACATGTACTACCTGCAGCTCCAGGACTCGGACGGCAAGGACTTCGCCGTCGTCGGCTCGAGCCCCGAGACGCTCGTCAAGGTCACGGACGGCCGTGTCGTGACGTTCCCGATCGCCGGTTCACGGCCGCGCGGCGCGACGCCCGCGCAGGACCTGGCGCTGGCGGACGAGCTGCTCGCGGACCCCAAGGAGCGTGCCGAGCACATCATGCTCGTCGACCTGTCCCGCAACGACCTCGTCAAGGTCTGCGAGCCGTCGAGCGTCGAGGTCGTCGAGTTCATGGCGGTCAAGCGCTTCAGCCACATCATGCACATCTGCTCGACGGTCGTCGGGCATCTCCACGAGGGGGCGACCGCGCTCCAGACACTGATCGCGGCGTTCCCGGCCGGGACGCTCTCGGGCGCGCCGAAGGCGCGTGCGATCGCTCTGATCGACGAGATCGAGCCGGCTCGCCGGGGGATCTACGGCGGGACGGTCGGCTACTTCGACCTCGCGGGGGACATGGACATGGCCATCGCGATCCGAACTGCACTCATCCGGGACGGCCGTGCGAGCGTCCAGGCGGGCGGGGGGATTGTCGCCGACTCGGTGCCGGGGCTCGAGTACGAGGAGTCGCGCAACAAGGCGGCCGCCGCGGTCAGGGCCGTGCAGATCGCCGCCCGACTGCGATCGGCCCGCGGGTGAGCGAGCGCTCGCGCCGCGGTCGATGGGTCGTGGCGCTGCTGGCTGCTGCGGCCGCGACCGCCGGCTCCACCGTGCCCGCGTGGTTCAGGGCGACCGGGACGAGCGCGCTCTCCGGTGACGTCGAGGTCGCGGTCCCCGGTGGCCAGGCGGCGCCGGGGGTCCTCGCGGCAGCTGTTGTCCTGCTCGCGGCCGCGGCCGCTGTCGGACTCGTGGGGCGGATCGCGCGCTGGGTCGTCGTCGTGGTCGTGGCTGCTGCGGGTGTCGTCGTCGTCACGTCGGTCGTCTCCGTGCTCCGCGACCCCGAGCCGGTCGCGACGGTCGCCGTCGCTGCTGTCACGGGGGTGACCGCGCTCGCCGGTCCCGTCGCCGCGACGTCATGGCCCTGGGTCGCGTGCGCCCTTGGCCTGCTCGACCTCTTCGTCGGCCTCGGGCTAGCGCGTGCCTCGGCGCGGTGGGGTTCCGCCTCGCGTCGCCACGAGCCGACCACATCGGTTGCGGCCGGCCCGGCCGACGACGACCAGTCGGCCTGGGACGCCCTGACCCGCGGGGACGACCCGACCGCGGGCTGATCATCCGCCATGCTCGCCGATGATCAGGGCGCGGTGTCGGATACGCTGAGCGCCGATCCGAGAACGAGAGGCAAGCCCCCATGGCCGATCAGTCCGTCGAACGTCGTGCCGAGCGTGCAGTCCCCGCGCAGACCTCGATCCGTGACCTGTCCTACCTGCCGCCGAGCGCGCCGCCGACCAACCACGGGCGCACGACCGCGGCCTGGACGACCGTCAGTGTCGTCCTCGGCGGTGCGGTGCTGTCCTCCGTCGCGATGATCTTCGCGGCCGCCCCGCTCGTCTGGGTGGGCGGGGTCGTCATCGTGCTCGGGATGGTCGCGGGCAAGGTCCTCCAGATCCTCGGCTACGGCCAGGGTGGCGCGGCGACGCTGGCCAAGCAAGCCCGCACCGGCGGTCACTGACCTCGCAGCACCCAGCACCCAGCCGTTGCGCTGGCGCAGGTGTTCCGACGCGTCTGGGCCAGTGCGGACAGTCGACGCACTATCGTCCAGAACAGTGGCGGTCGTCACACGTCGTCCGTCCGGCCAACGAGACCTCAGGAGGTCCGATGTCGACCCCGAATCAGCCGCAGGACCCGTACGCCGCCGGCGGTCAGCCCCCGCAGCCAGGCGACGGCGCGCCCCAGCCGCCCGTGGAGCCCACGTTCCCGGCGGCCCCGCCGTACGGCGTTCCGCCCGCCCAACCGGCTCAGCCCGGGTACCCGGCTGGCCCGCAGTATGGTGCCCCGCCCGTCCAGCCCGGCTACTCGGGCGCCCCGCAGTACGGCGCGACCGGCTACCCCTCTGCCCCTGCGTACGGTGCTGCGCCCGGGTACGGCGGCGGCTACGCCTACCCGAAGAACAACCTCGCCGTCTGGTCGATCGTCCTCGCGATCCTCGGCATCGTCCTGCTGTGCGGCCCGTTCACGGGCATCCCCGCGGTGATCCTCGGCAACAACGCCAAGCGTGCTGTCGCGTCCGGCGAGGCCAACAACGGGAGTCTGGCAACGGCCGGAATCGTCGTCGGATGGATCGCGATCGCTCTCGCGGTGCTCGGAGGTGTGATCCTTGCTCTCCTGGTCGCCAACGCCGGCAGCTGGACCGATTACGTCAACACGTACTCGACCACGCAGTAGCAGCGGCCCCGCGGCCGTGCGGCTCCCCGCGGTGCGTCTCGACCGCCTGCGGGGACCCCTCGTCGTGGGCGGTCTCGTGGCCGCCGCTACGGCGTACGTGGCCGTCGTCGACCCGAACTCGCCAGGCCACTACCTCGTGTGCCCGCTCTACCTCCTGACCGGCCACTACTGCGCGGGTTGCGGCGGGCTGCGCGCAACGCATGACCTCGCGCACGGGGATCTCGCAGGCGCCTGGGCGATGAACCCGCTGTGGGTCGTGGTCGTGCCGTTGCTCGTCGTCGCCTGGCTGCGCTGGACCGCCCGATCGTGGCGCGACCCTGCCGCAGTGAGCGCTGCGCCGGCCGTTCAGCGTGTCGTCTGGGTCCCGTGGGTCGTGCTCGCGGTGACCACCGCCTTCACGGTCCTTCGCAACGTGCCGACACTCGCGCCCTGGCTCGCGCCCTGATCTGCAGGGCACGGGCGCGCCCCTGGAAGAGGCGGGTCGCCCTGC
Source organism: Cellulomonas sp. (assembly GCA_012927595.1). Lineage (GTDB taxonomy): Bacteria > Actinomycetota > Actinomycetes > Actinomycetales > Cellulomonadaceae > Cellulomonas_A. The sequence goes on along the minus strand of JABBOW010000209.1, from coordinate 2,477 downwards.
TGCGCCGGCGATTCGCGATCGGCGGGCTGCGTCCGAGTCCTGATCGCGTGGTCCGTCCCCACCGCGCTCGCCTCTACGATGGCGTCAGGGCCGCGGCCGTCACAGGCGCGGCGGCTCGACGACGAGGGGAGTGAGGCACCCATGACCGTGCTGGACGAGATCGTCGCAGGTGTTCGAGAGGATCTGGCTCAGCGCGAGGCTGTGACGCCGTTGGTAGCAGTCAAGGAACGCGCGGGCCGCGTGACCGAGGCCAAAGACTGCATCAGTCGTCTGCGGGTCAGCGATGCGGTCACCGTCATCGCCGAGGTCAAGCGCTCCAGCCCGAGCCGCGGGTCCCTCGCGTCGATCGCTGATCCCGCCGCGCTCGCGCTCGAGTATGAGAAGGGCGGCGCCGCCGCCATCTCGGTCCTGACCGAGCAGCGCAAGTTCAACGGCTCGCTCGCCGACCTGGACTCGGTCAGAGGTGCCGTCGACATCCCGGTGCTGCGCAAAGACTTCATCGTCACGCCGTACCAGGTCTGGGAGGCGCGTGCGCACGGCGCCGACCTCGTCCTGCTCATCGTCGCCGCCCTCCAGCAGACAGTCCTGACGTCGCTCATCGAGCGAGTGCACTCGCTGGGGATGACGGCGCTCGTCGAGGTGCACGACGTCGAGGAGGTGGCACGGGCGGTTGATGCGGGCGCCAAGGTCATCGGGGTCAACGCGCGCAACCTCAAGACGCTCGACGTCGACCGCACGACCTTCGCCCGGGTCGCTCCGTCGATCCCCGCGGGGATCGTGCGGATCGCCGAGTCGGGTGTTCGCGGACCGCATGACGTCATGGACTACGCGCGAGCAGGTGCGGACGCGGTCCTCGTCGGCGAGGCACTCGTCACCGACGAGGCGCCCCGCAAGTCGGTTGCCGACCTCGTTGCCGCCGGGGCGCACCCCTCGTTGCGGGCGGTCCGGCAGTGACCGGGTCGTCCACCGAGCCCGTCACGAGCGCGCTCCAGGCTGCGCTGGCGTCCGGGCCGTTGAGCACCCACTCAGGGCCGTACTTCGGCAGTTTCGGGGGACGGTTCGTGCCCGAGGCGCTCATCGCGGCGCTCGACGAGCTCGAGGCCGAGTACCACAAGGCCCTCACCGACCCGGCGTTCGGCGCCGAGCTGGCACGGCTTCACACGACGTACACGGGACGCCCCAGCCCGCTGACGGAGGTGCCGCGGTTCGCGCAGCACGTCGGTGCGGGCATCCGCGTGTTCCTCAAGCGCGAGGACCTCAACCACACCGGCTCGCACAAGATCAACAACGTGCTCGGGCAGGCGCTGCTGGTCAAGCGCATGGGCAAGACCCGGGTCATCGCCGAGACGGGCGCCGGCCAGCACGGAGTCGCGACCGCGACTGCCGCCGCTCTGATGGATCTCGAGTGCACGGTGTACATGGGCGAGGAGGACATGCGACGCCAGGCCCTCAACGTCGCGCGCATGCGGCTGCTCGGTGCCGAGGTCATCCCCGTGACGATCGGCACGCGCACGCTCAAGGATGCGATCAACGAGGCGTTGCGCGACTGGGTCGCGAACGTCGACTCGACCCACTACCTGCTGGGCACCGTCACGGGGCCGCACCCGTTCCCAGAGATGGTGCGCGACTTCCACAAGATCATCGGCGAGGAGGCCAGGGTGCAGCTCGCCGAGGAGATCGGCCGGTTGCCCGACGCCGTGGCGGCGTGCGTCGGCGGCGGTTCCAACGCGATGGGGATCTTCAACGCCTTCCTCGACGAGCCGGGTGTGCGGCTGTTCGGGTTCGAGGCGGGCGGCGAGGGCATCGACTCCGGACGTCACGCTGCGCGGTTCAGCGGTGGCGCGACGGGCGTGCTGCAGGGCACCAAGTCGTACCTGCTCCAGGACGAGGACGGCCAGACGCTGCCGAGCCACTCGGTCTCGGCCGGGCTCGACTACCCGAGCGTGGGCCCCGAGCACGCCTGGCTCCACGACATCGGCCGGGCCGAGTATCGCCCGGTGACTGACGTCGAGGCGATGGACGCGTTCCAGGTCCTGTGCCGTACCGAGGGGATCATCCCCGCGATCGAGTCCGCGCACGCGCTCGCTGGGGTGATCCAGCTCGGTCCTGAGGTTGCGGGCTGGTCGGTGCCGACCGGCCAGGCTCCGGTCATCCTCATCAACCTGTCGGGGCGCGGCGACAAGGACGTGGCGACGGCCGCGACGTGGTTCGGCCTGATCGACGAGCAGGCTGTCCCTGTGGCCACCGAGGGGACCCAGCTGTGAGCCCCGTCGATGTCCGGCGTCGCACCGGCGACCTGCTCACCCGGCTGGCTGAAGGGACTACGCGCTCGCCCGGGCGTGCTGCGTTCATCGGCTACCTGCCGCTCGGCTATCCCGACGTGCCCGGGTCCGTCGACGCGGCGCTCGCGATGGTCGATGCCGGCGTGGACATCGTCGAGCTAGGTCTGCCGTACTCCGACCCGGTCATGGACGGTC
>JABBOW010000066.1 GCA_012927595.1 Cellulomonas sp. | reverse complement strand
CGGCCGCCGGCGCGCCGGCGGTCGATGATCTGGTCCCCGTGCACGCCGCGCAGCCCGGCCATCACCGCGGCGAACGCGCCGACTCCGGGGACGACGAGACCGTCGGCCTCGGCTGCGGCCCGCGCGTCGGCCGTCAGGTCGACAGTCGCGCCGCCGCGCACGCGCGACCGCCCCGCCGATCGGACGTTGCCGAAGCCGTAGTCGAGGACGACGACGCGGGGCTGGCTGGGCACGGGTCCAGGCTACCGGCGCGGCCCGCGGGTCGACGACGCCAGCATCCGCATCGCCTTCCAGCGCGAGAGCCCGACGCTGGTGACGACACCGTCGAGGTCGCTGACGCTCACGCCACCGAGGAGCAGGTCCTCGAGGACCGCGGGCGCGTCCGACAAGACGAGGCCGGCGGGCACCTCCTCCCCCTGTTCACCGGCCGTCCACCGGGTCGCGGTGATCTGGCTCGCTCGCCGTTCCAGCAGCACGACCGGGACAGCCTTGAGCAGCTTCGAGATCGCCGCTGCGCCCGAGGCGCCCCCGCGCGGGTCGCGCAAGAGGGCCAGGGCACCCACCGGCGACGGCACCACGTCGACGGCGACAGTGGCCAACGAGCACGCCGCCGCCAGGGGACCCGCCGCAGCGACCTGCGTGACGACGAGCGCGACAGTCACCGGGTCGTCGGCCGACTCCGTGAGCGAGGACAGGTCGTCCGGGATCGTCACCTCGTCGGGGAACCCGTCGGCCGCCGGGACCGGGCTCTGCGCGAGCGCGTCGTCGGGCAACGAACCCTCCAGGTCCCCACTCACAAGGTGCCCTTGGTGCTCGGGATACCCTGCACACGGGGGTCGAGCTCGACCGCGCTCCGCAGCGCGCGCGCGAACGCCTTGAACTGTGCTTCGACGATGTGGTGCGGGTCGCGGCCTGCGAGCACACGCACGTGGAGACAGATGCCGGCGTGATAAGCGATCGACTCGAAGACGTGACGCGTCAGCGACCCCGTGAAGTGTCCACCGATGAGGTGGAGCTCCTGGCCTGCCGGCTCGCCCGAATGGACGAGGTACGGCCGCCCCGACACGTCGACGACGGCCTGGGCGAGCGCCTCGTCGAGCGGCACGAGCGCATCGCCAAACCGGGAGATGCCCTTCTTGTCACCCAACGCCTGGTGCAGCGCCGCACCGATCGCGATCGCGACGTCCTCGACCGTGTGGTGCACGTCGATGTGCGTGTCGCCGGTCGCCCGGACCGTGAGGTCGATGAGCGAGTGCTTGCCGAATGCCGTCAGCATGTGGTCGTAGAAGCCGACAGTCGTGGAGATGTCGGTGATGCCGGTCCCGTCGAGGTCGAGCTCGACGAGGACGCTCGACTCGCTCGTCGTCCGCTCGATGCGCGCGGTCCGCATGCCTGTGGTCACAACCCTGCCACCTCCACCAGGGCGTCCTTGAACGCCGCCGTCTCCTGCGGCGTGCCGACCGACACGCGCAGCCATCCGTCCGGTCCGGTCTCCCGGATGAGGACCCCCCGGTCGAGCAGACCCTGCCAGATCCCGTGCCGGTCGTCGAACATCCCGAACAGCACGAAGTTCGCGTCGGAGTCGGCGACCCGAAGCCCGTGACCCCGGAGCCACCCGACAAGCGCGTCCCGCTCATCCCGCAGCGAGCCGACCTGGGCCATGAGCGCGGGTGCGTGGCGCAACGCGGCACGAGCGACGGCCTGCGCGACCGCGGACAGGTGGTAAGGCAGCCGCACGACCCGCAGCGCGTCGATGAGCTCGGCCGACGCGGCGAGGTAGCCGACCCGGGCCCCGGCGAGGCCGAACGCCTTGGACATCGTGCGGCTCACGGCGAGGTGCGGGTTGCGCGCAAGCAGCTCGAGCGCCGAGGGGGTGCCGGCGCGGCGGAACTCGCCGTACGCCTCGTCGACCACCACGACACAACCGCCCCGAACGGCCGCCGCGGCGTCGAGCACGACCTCGACCGTGGCGAGCGGCAGCGCGGTCCCGGTCGGGTTGTTCGGGCTCGCGAGCAGCACGACCGTGGGCGCCAGCTCCGCGATCGTCGCACGCGCGACGTCCGGGTCGAGACCAAAGCTCTCGTTACGGTGCCCCGCGACCCACCCGGTGAAGGTGTCGCGCGCGTACTCGGGGTACATCGAGTAGGTCGGAGCGAACGACAGCGCGGTCCGTCCGGGGCCGCCGAACGCCTGCAGGAGGTGCAGCATGACCTCGTTCGAGCCGTTCGCAGCCCACAGCTGACCAGGCTCCAGCTCGACTCCAGACTCGACCCGCAGGTAGGCCGCCAGATCCTGGCGCAGGGCGAGGAAGTCCCGGTCTGGGTAGCGGTTGAGACCCCCGGCCGCGACCGCGACGTCGCGGGCGATGTCCGCGACGACGTCGGGGCTGGGCGCGTACGGGTTCTCGTTGACGTTGAGCGCGTACGGCACCTCGAGCTGAGGAGCACCGTAGGGCTCGATACCGACGAGCTCGTCGCGCAGAGGCAGCGCTGGGCGGGCGGGGGGAACGGTCACGCCCCGATCGTAGCCAACGGTGCCACGCCTACGATCGACCGATGACCTCGCCCTCGCTCGACGCCGTTGTGCCCGCAGACCAGGGCGTCGACCGGATTGCGCTGCGCGCGCAGGCCGAGGTCGCCCTGCGCGCGCTCGTGGGTCGCGACGACGCCACGCTGCGCGAGGACCAGTGGGTCGCGGTCGAGGCGCTCGTCGCCGACCGCCGACGTGCGCTCGTCGTGCAGCGCACGGGGTGGGGCAAGTCGGCGGTGTACTTCGTCGCGACAGCGCTGCTGCGCTCGGGGGCCGCCGGTGGGCCGCCGTCGGGCCCGACCGTGATCATCTCGCCGCTGCTCGCCCTCATGCGCAACCAGGTCGCAGCCGCCGCGCGCGCGGGCATCCGCGCCGAGACGATCAACTCCGCGAACGTCACCGACTGGGACGGTGTGCACACCCGGGTCGCCGCGGGAGAGGTCGACGTGCTGCTCGTCTCCCCGGAGCGGCTCAACAACCCCGGCTTCCGCGACGAGGTGCTCCCCCGGCTCGCGGCCGACGCCGGCCTCGTCGTGATCGACGAGGCGCACTGCATCTCGGACTGGGGGCACGACTTCCGCCCCGACTACCGGCGGATCCGCACGCTGCTCACGGACCTGCCCGACGGCATCCCCGTGCTGGCCACGACCGCAACTGCGAATGCGCGCGTGACAGCCGACGTCGCCGAGCAGCTGGCCGTGACGGGGCGCCGCACCGGCTCGGCGTCGGGGTCGGGCCTCGAGGACGTGCTCTTGCTGCGTGGCGCGCTCGACCGCAAGAGCCTGCACCTCTCGGTCGCGCTACTGCCCGACACGTCGGCCCAGCTCGCATGGCTCGCGCACAACATCCCTCGGATCGACGGGTCAGGCATCGTGTACTGCCTCACGGTCGCCGCGGCGCAACAGGTGACCGAGCACCTGCGGGGCGTCGGGCTCGACGTCCGGGCCTACACCGGGCAGACCGATCCGGCCGAGCGCGAGGCGGCCGAGGCCGACCTGCTCGCGAACCGAGTCAAGGCGCTCGTCGCGACCTCGGCCCTCGGGATGGGCTTCGACAAGGGCGACCTCGCGTTCGTGGTGCACCTCGGCGCGCCGCCGTCACCGATCGCGTACTACCAGCAGGTCGGGCGGGCCGGGCGCGCGACCGAGCGCGCTGAGGTCGTTCTGCTCCCCGGTCGCGAGGATCACGCGATCTGGGACTACTTCGCGTCGATGGCCTTCCCGCCGCAGGTCGAGGTCCGTGCTGCGCTCGCCGCGCTCGCGGCCCACGGCACGCTCTCGACGGCCGCCCTCGAGACGCACGTGAGCCTGCGTCGCAACCGCCTCGAGCTCATGCTCAAGGTGCTCGACGTGGACGGCGCGGTCCATCGCGTCACGGGGGGCTGGCAGGCGACGGGAGAGCCGTGGCAGTACGACGCGGATCGCTACGAGCGGGTAGCCGCCGCGCGCCGGGCGGAGCAGCAGTCGATGGTCGACTACGTGCGCGGCGACGGGTGCCGGATGGCGTTCCTGCGCCGTGCACTGGACGACCCCGAGCTCGAGCGGCCCGGGGGCGACGCGTGGCGGTGCGGCCGGTGCGACCGTTGCGGCGGGGCATCAGCGGGAGCCGTGCCCGATGCGCGCGAGGTGGAAGCAGCTCGCGAGCGCCTCGCCGTGCCGGGCCTCGAGGTCACGACCCGCTCGATGTGGCCGACCGGGATGGCGACGCTCGGTGTGGATCTCCGTGGCCGGATCGCCGCAGCCGAGTCGGCCTCCACCGGGCGCGCCGTTGCACGGCTCGACGGGATCGGCTGGGGCGGACTGCTGCGCGACCTCTTCACGCCGACCATCGACCAACGCCCGCTGGTCGATGAGCTGCCCGCCGCGCTGCGTCAGCCCGTGCTGGATGTGCTGGCCGCCTGGAAACCGATGCCCGCACCCGCCGGCATCGTCGTCGTCGAGTCCGCGACCCGGCCGGGACTGGTGCGACACCTCGCCGAGGGTGTCGCGCGCCAGCTCGGGGTGCCGGTCGTCGGAGCTGTCCGGCCAGGGGCGGGTTCCGCTCCGGGGCGGCACGACGTGAACTCCGCGCAGCGCCTCGCGGGCGTCACGCAGCGGCTCGAGCTCGACCTGTCCCCCGCTGCCGCGGCCGGTCTCCCCGGCCGTTCGGTCGTGCTGGTCGACGACCGCACCGACTCCGGCTGGACCCTGACGGTCGCGGCCAGGCTGCTGCGGCACGCGGGGGCGTCCGCCGTGCACCCGTTCGTTCTCGGCGTCGGCTGATCCGGTCTCAGTCACAGCCCCCGCCGCGGCCGTTGCACGAGTCCAGTGCTCGGGCGGCCGCTCTCGGTCTGCAGCAGCTGTCAACCACTCGGTCAGCGACGCCTTCGCGATCAACGAGGTCACCAGCCCGATGCCAGGCTGGGAGACGCTCTGCCTGAACCAGAAGAACGGCGGACACGCGGTCGACGGGTCGTCCGGCCAGCTGATCTCAGCCTGCCTCGACATTGCGGCAGTCGCGCCGATGCGGTGCGCCCGCGTCACGGTCCACGCGCAGGCTGTCGGCGCGCTGCGCCGCGGTGGCACCAGGTCCCTCGTCGGGCTCCGCACCTCAGCGGCGCCCACCCCGGACGGTCGCGATCGGCCGTCACTACCGTGGAGCAGTGGCAACGAGTCAGAACCGGGCGCGGACAGCCTCGCCGTGCGCGGGCAGGCCCTCGGCTTCGGCGAACGCGACGATCCGGTCCGTCACCTGCTTGAGCGCAGCGGCGTCGTACTCGATGACCTGGACGGCCCGGACGAACGAGTGCACCCCGAGACCGCTCGCGAAGTGCGCGCAGCCACCCGTCGGCAGCACGTGGTTCGAGCCGGCCATGTAGTCCCCGAGCGAGACAGGCGAGTAGGGCCCGACGAAGATGGCGCCCGCGCTCGTCACCCGGTCCGCGAGGGCCGCTGCGTCGGCGGTCTGGATCTCGAGGTGCTCGGCTCCGTACGCGTTGACGACCTCGAGACCCGCCTCCAGGTCGTCGACCAGCACGATCGCCGACTGGGTTCCGGACAGTGCCGTCTGGACGCGCAGCGAGTGCCGGGTCGCCGCGGCGCGGTCGACAAGCTTCGCCTCGACCGCTCCCGCGAGCTCGACGGACGGCGTGACGAGGACGGCGGCCGCGAGGGGGTCGTGCTCGGCCTGGGAGATGAGGTCGGCCGCGACGTGGACCGGATCGGCGCCGCCGTCAGCCAAGATCGCGATCTCCGTCGGCCCCGCCTCTGCGTCGATGCCCACAACACCGCGCACGAGTCGCTTGGCGGCCGCGACCCACACGTTCCCCGGCCCGGTGATGACGTCGACCGGCTCGCACAGCATCTCGTCGTCGACGTCGTCGGTGCCGGCGGCGCCGTACGCGAACATCGCAATCGCCTGCGCACCGCCCACTGCGTACACCTCGTCGATCCCGAGCAACGCGCACGTCGCGAGCACGACCGCGTCGGGCAGCCCACCAGCGGACTTCTGCGGGGGCGACGCGACCGCGAGCGAGCCGACGCCGGCTGCTTGGGCGGCGACGACGTTCATGACGACCGACGACGGGTAGACCGCAAGTCCACCGGGCACATACAGCCCGACGCGGCGGACCGGGATCCAGCGCTGGCGTACCTGCGCGCCGGGTGCGAGGTCCACTGTGAACGCTGCCGGGCGCTGCGCAGCGTGCACGGTCCGAACCCGCAGGATCGTCTCCTCGAGGGCCGCGCGCACGTTCAGGTCGAGCGCACCGACAGCCGCTGCGATCGCCTCGGCGGGGACGCGCAGGTGCTCCGGACGCACACCGTCGAACCGCTCCGCAAGGTCCCGCAGCGCCGCAGCACCGCGTGCGCGCACGTCGGCGAGGATCGGCGCGACCGTCGTGGTGGCGGCCTCGACGTCCACCTCGGCGCGCGGGAGGGCCGCGAGCAGCTCGCGACGGGACAGGGCGCGACCGCGCAGGTCGATCCGGGAGATCACGGGTCCCAGTCTACCGATCGATCGCACGCCGGTGCAGGCCCGCCCAGGCCGCGACCCGGTCGGTGCCGACGCCGGGACGCGCCGTCCGCGACACTGTCCTCATGAGCACACCACCCCCTTCACCGGACGACGTCACGCCGATCTCCGACGAGTCGATCCGACTCGGCCAGTTCCTCAAGCTCGCGGGACTCGCCGAGTCGGGAGCGCAGGCACGCGAGCTGCTGGACGACGGCGTCGTGAGCGTCAACGGCGAGGCCGAGTTCCGGCGCGGGCGCCAGCTGCGGCGCGGCGACGTCGTGGTCGTGGACCAGCCGCAGGGGCCCGTTCGTTCGGTCGTCGGCTGAGGTCTACCGGACAGTGCCCATCACCCGGTCGACCACGAGGTGCAGCACGATCCGCTCGGCCTGGAACTCGAGCCGGCGATAGCGCACCGAGTAGGCGTCGACCGCCTCCGCGACGTCCGCCGTATCGCGCGACAGCGTGATGCCCCCCTCGAGGGTGAGCCATCGCTGGCCGTCGAACTGGCACAGGGCAGCCCGCGCACTCGCCCCGGCGGTCACGGCACGTTCGACGTTGCTGGCCTTGACCGACGTGACCCTCGTCGTGATGCGTGCCCGACCGGCTCCGGCGTCCCACGTGAAAGCGACCGGGACCACGTGGGGGGAACCGTCCGCGCGCAGCGTCGTGAGCGTCGCGAGACGGCGCTGGGTGACGAAGTCCAGCTGGTCTGCAGACAGTGCGATCACGAGTGGAAGTCTAGGTCTGCTCGGTCCGGCCGGGCGCGTCAGCCGGCCTGGAGACAGCTCGCGCCGAGCAGCGCCTTGAGATCGCCGAAGAGCGCGGGCGAGCGCTCGACGCGCAGACCTTCGTCGAGTCGCATGATCGTCGCGCGGCCCGGGCTGGTCAGCCGTAGGTGCACCTCGATCACGCCGGGATGTGTCGAGAGCACCTCGCGGAGCCGCTCGACGACCGGAGGCGTGCACCGCGACACGGCCATCGAGACGGTGATCGGCGCATCGGCGACCGCGGTGATGTCCGGCAGTGACACCTCCATCGCCTGCAGCTGCATCGTCTCGTCACGCCGCCGGACCCGCCCCCGCACAACGACCACGGCATCCTCAGCGAGCACTGTCGAGTAGGCGAGATAGGTCTCGCCGAAGAACATGATCTCGACGGAGCCCTCCATGTCCTCGATCGTGACCGCGGCCCACGGGTTGCCCTGCTTGGACATCTTGCGTTGCAGCGACGTGATGAGCCCGGCCACGACGACGGTGGACCCGTCGGGCCGTGCCTCGTCCGCCAGGAGGGTGGCGATCGAGACGTCGGCAGCGGCAGACAGCACGTGCTCGAGGCCAGAGAGCGGGTGGTCCGAGACGTACAGGCCGAGCATCTCGCGCTCGAACGCCAGCCGTTGCTTCTTGTCCCAATCGGGCAAGTCCGGGATCGTCACGGCGAAGCCCGACGACGCGTCGTCGTCGCCCATGAGGTCGGCGAAGAGGTCGAACTGGCCCTCGGCCTCCTTGCGCTTCACGCCGATCACGGAGTCGACCGCCTGCTCGTGCACGAGCAGCAGCGCACGACGCCCGTGCCCGAGGGAGTCGAACGCGCCGGCCTTGATGAGCGACTCGATCGTGCGCTTGTTGCAGACGACGGCGGGGACCTTGTCGAGGAAGTCGGTGAACGACGTGAACTCGCCCTTGGCCTCGCGGGTCCGCACGATCGCGTCGACCACGTTCGCGCCCACGTTGCGCACGGCGGTGAGGCCGAACCGGATGTCTTGACCGACGGCCCTGAAGTTCGCGGACGACGAGTTGACGTCGGGCGGCAGCACCGTGATGCCCATGTGCCGGCACTCGCCGAGGTACAGCGCGGACTTGTCCTTGTCGTCGCGCACGCTCGTCAGCAGGCCGGCCATGTACTCGGTCGGGTAGTTGGCCTTGAGGAAGGCCGTCCAGTAGGAGACGACGCCGTACGCCGCCGAGTGAGCCTTGTTGAACGCGTAGCCGGCGAACGGGACCAGCACGTCCCAGACCGCCTGGATCGCGCCGTCCGAGTAGCCACGCTCGCGGCAGCCGGCCTGGAACGGCACGAACTCCTTGTCGAGGATCGACTGCTTCTTCTTGCCCATCGCGCGGCGCAGGAGGTCGGCCTGGCCGAGGGTGTACCCCGCGAGCTTCTGCGCGGCGCGCTGCACCTGCTCCTGGTAGACGATCAGGCCGTGCGTGATCCCGACGACGTCGGCGAGAGCTTCCTCGAGCTCGGGGTGGATCGGCTCGACCTTCTGCAGACCGTTCTTGCGCAGCGCGTAGTTGATGTGCGAGTTCATGCCCATCGGGCCCGGGCGGTAGAGCGCGATGACTGCGGAGATGTCCTCGAAGCTGTCGGGGCGCATCTGACGCAGCAGCGAGCGCATCGGACCGCCGTCGAGCTGGAAGACGCCGAGAGTGTCACCGCGGCTGAGCAGCTCGTACGTCGCAGGGTCGTCGAGCGCGACGTCCTCGATGCGGATGGCCGACTTGCCATTCATCACGATGTTCTCGAGTGCGTCATCCAGGATCGTCAGGTTGCGCAGTCCGAGGAAGTCCATCTTGATCAGCCCGAGCGCCTCGGCGCCGGGCTGGTCGAACTGCGTGATGATCGCGCCGTCCTGCGGCCGACGCATGATCGGCAGGATGTCGATGAGCGGCTCGCTCGACATGATGACGCCCGCGGCGTGCACGCCCCACTGACGCTTGAGGTTCTCGAGGCCGCGCGCGGTCTCGAGGACGCGCTGCGCGTCGGGATCTGCCTGCACGACCTGCCGGAACGTCTCCGCCTCGGCGTAGCGGGGGTCGTCCGGGTTGTAGATCCCGGCGAGGGTGACGTCCTTACCCATGACGGAGGGCGGCATCGCCTTCGTCAGCTTCTCTCCCATGGCGAAGGGGAAGCCCAGGACGCGCGACGCGTCCTTCAGCGCCTGCTTCGCCTTGATCGTGCCGTACGTGACGATCTGCGCCACACGGTCCTCGCCGTACTTGTCAGTGACGTACCGGATGACCTCGCCTCGCCGCCGCTCGTCGAAGTCGACGTCGACGTCGGGCCAGGAGATCCGCTCGGGGTTGAGGAACCGTTCGAAGATCAGTCCGTGCTCGAGCGGGTCGAGCTCGGTGATGCCCATCGCGTAGGAAGCCATCGAACCGGCAGCTGACCCACGCCCGGGACCGACACGGATTCCGTGCGCCTTGGCCCAGTTGATGAAGTCCGCGACAACAAGGAAGTACCCCGAGAACCCGAGCTGGGTGATGACTCCGGCCTCGTAGTCGGCCTGCGTCCGGACATCGGCGGGGATGTCTCCCTTGTAGCGCCGCAACAGGCCGGTCTCGACCTCCTTGACGAACCAGGAGTCCTCGTTGTCCCCGGCGGGGACCGGGAACCGGGGCATGAAGTTGGCGTTCGTGTTGAACTCGACGTCGCACTGCTCGGCAATGACCAACGTGTTGTCGCACGCCTCGGGAACCTCGGCCCACGTTCGGCGCATCTCCTCGGCGGTCTTCAGGTAGAACTGGTCGGCGTCGAACTTGAAACGGTCCGGGTCGGCGAGCGTGGAACCCGACTGGACGCACAGGAGTACCTCATGAGCCGTCGCGTCCTCGTGGCGGGTGTAGTGCAGATCGTTCGTCACGACGACCGGGGCATCGATGACCTTCGCGAGCCTCATCAGGTCCTTGATGACGCGGCGTTCAATCTCCAGACCATGGTCCATGAGCTCCACGTAGAAGTAGTCCTTGCCGAAGATGTCCTGCATCTCGCCGGCAGCCCGTACAGCCTCGTCGAACTGGCCGAGCCGCAGTCGCACCTGCACCTCGCCCGACGGGCACGCGGTCGAGGCGATGAGGCCCTTCGAGTAGGTGCTGAGCAGCTCGCGGTCCATCCTGGGCCACTTGCCCATCTGGCCTTCGAGGGAAGCCAGCGATGACATCCGGAACAGGTTGTGCATGCCCTCGGTCGTCCGTGAGAGCAACGTCATGTGCGTGTACGCGCCGCGCGCAGAGACGTCGTCGGACGCCTGGTGCGGCTCGCCCCACTTGACGCGGGTCTGGTCGAACCGGCTCGTGCCCGGCGTCACGTACGCCTCGATGCCGATGATCGGCTTGATGCCGTGCGCGCGGGCGCGCGACCAGAAGTCGAACGCGCCGAAGAGGTACCCGTGGTCGGTGATGGCGAGTGACGTCTGACCGATCCGCTCGGCCTCCGTCAGCAGGTCCTCGATGCGGGCGGCGCCGTCGAGCATCGAGTACTCGGTGTGGTTGTGGAGGTGCACGAAGTCGGATCCCCCAGCCTGTGCCATGCGGGCCAGTCTAGGTTGCCCTGCTGACATGTCCGGCGACGTGGCGGAACTAGCGGTACCCGTCGCGCAACGTGTCGAGCGCCGACGCGAGATCGTCCGGATACTGGCTGGTCAGCTCGAGCCAGGCGCCTGTCGACGGGTGCGCGAAACCAAGGCGCATGGCGTGCAGCCACTGTCGGGCAAGGTGGACCCGAGCCGCGAGGGCGGGATCGGCCCCGTACATCAGGTCGCCGACGCACGGGTGGCGCAGTGCTGCGAAATGCACCCGGATCTGATGGGTGCGGCCGGTCTCGAGGTGGACCTCGACGAGCGAGGCCGCTGGGAGCATCTCCAGCACCTCGTAGTGCGTCACCGACGGCTTGCCGTCTGCGACGACGGCAAACTTCCAGTCCGAGCTCGGATGCCGCCCGATCGGCGCGTCGATCGTGCCAGTGGTCGGCTCCGGGTGGCCCTGCACGAGCGCGTGGTAGACCTTCTCGACGGTGCGCTCCTTGAAGGCGCGCTTCAACACCGTGTACGCGTGCTCGCTCTTCGCCACGACCATGAGCCCAGACGTGCCTGCATCCAGCCGATGCACGATGCCCTGTCGCTCGGCCGACCCGGAGGTCGAGATCCGGTAGCCCGCCGCGGCGAGGGCTCCGACGACCGTGGGCCCGGTCCAGCCGGGCGATGGGTGTGCCGCGACGCCGACGGGTTTGTCGACGACGACGACGTCCTCGTCGTCGTGCACGATGCGCATTCCCGGGACGGGCTCGGACACGACAAGAAGCACGCTGCCACCTGGGTCGGGCAGGTCGACCTCGAGCCAGGCACCGGCGACGAGCCGGTCGGACTTGCCCATCTTGTGCCCGTCCATCCGGACGGCCCCAGAGGCGGCCAGCTCCGCCGCAGCCGTGCGCGACAGGCCGAGCAGGCGCGCCAGTCCGGCGTCGACGCGCTCACCCGCGAGGCCGTCCGGAACGGGCAGCGATCGCATGTCAGTCATCGACGCCGGGCGCCTCGGGCTTCGGTTCAGCGCGCTCGCGCATCCCGTCGAGGCGGACGCCGCGGAGCGCCTGGAGCACGACCAGCCCCGCGGCCGTGACGATGGCGATATCCGCGACATTCCCCACGAAGACATTGGCGTACGCGATGAAGTCGATGACGTGGCCGCGGGCGATGCCCGGCTCCCGGATGAGGCGGTCGACGAGGTTGCCGAGTGCGCCGCCGAGCAGCAGCCCGAGGGCGATGGCCCAGCCGGTCGACCCGAGGCGCCGCGACACCCGCACGACGACGACGACGACCGCGCACGCAATGAGCGTGAGGACCCACGTCATCCCCGTCGCGATCGACAGCGCCGCTCCGGGGTTGAAGACGAGCCGCAGCCCGAGCAGGTCACCGAGCAGCGGCCGGCGCACCGTCTCGAGGAGGTTCGCCAGCGCCCACGCCTTGGTCGCCTGGTCGATCAGGAGCACGCCCACCGTGAGCACGACGACCAGTACGACCAGTCGACGACGCGGACCGCTCTGCCCCGGGGCAACGGTCAGCTCACCTGCTGGCATGGACGACATCGGTGCCGAGTCTACGGGCGCGTCAGCGACGCTCTTCGCGCTGTTTGCACTCGACGCAGAGGATCGCGCGCGGGAACGCCTGGACGCGCGCCTTGCCGATCGCCTTGCCACACGACTCGCAGGTCCCGAACGTCCCCGCGGCGATGCGAGTCAGCGCGCGCTCGGACTGGACGAGCAGGTCCCGCGTGTTGTTGACCAGCGTGAGCTCCTGCTCGCGCTCGAGCGCACTCGAACCCGAGTCAGCCTGGTCGTCGCCGGCCCCGTCGCCGGAGTTGCGCAACAGCTCGGAGAGGTCGGCGTCGGCTGACGCGAGCTCCGACTCGAGCCGGTGCACATGCCCGATGAGCTCGTCCGCGATCGCCCGGACCTCCCGGGCGGTCCATGGCTTCTCGCCATCACGGACCGGGAACTGGCGGACCGCCTTGGCGAGGTCAGGCAGGTCGAAGGCGCCTGGCTTGGCGCTGAGCGATTCGTTGATGGTCACGAGCACCTTCTCTGTGGGAGTCACGTGAGGGTAGGTGACCCCGTGAAATGACACAACACACCACGCAGGACAATCCCGCGTGGTGTGTCGTGAGGCGACTGTTGGGCAGCCGATCTGTCAGATCCGAGCGCCCTCACCGGACGGCTGCGCGTTCTGCCCGCTGCGGGGCGGTAGCGCACTGCCTCGGTTGTCGAGGTCGCCGAGAAGGTTCTCGAGGTAGCTCTTCAGACGTGTCCGGTAGTCGCGCTCGAAGACGCGCAGCTCGTCGATCTTGCGCTCAAGGAGCGACCGCTCCTGCTCGAGCTGACCGAGCGTGCGTGCCGACGTCTCCTCGGCCTCACGGACGATGCGCGCACCCTGCGACTTCGCCTCGGAGATCAGCCGGTCGCTCTCCTCCTGGCCGCTGCGCACGTAGTCGTCGTGCAACTTCTGCGCGAGTGCCAGCATTCCCGTGGCCGACTCCGGCTCGTTGGTCCGCTGTGGTGCAACGGGTGCGACGACCACAGGTGCCGGTGCGACGACCGCGGGCGACACGACGCGCTCGGGCTCGCGCACGGGCTCCGGCTTGGGAGCGGGAACCGCCTGCTGCGCACCCGCCCTGCTGAGTTCGGCGATGCGCCGCTCGGCTGCGGCAAGCTTCGTCTTGAGGTCGTCGTTCTCACCTTGGACAGATCGCAGCGTGTTGACGACGTCATCGAGGAAGTCGTCGACCTCGTCCTGGTCGTAACCCTCGCGGAACTTCGTCGCCTGGAACTTCTTGTTCAGGACGTCGTCTGCGGTCAGCAGTGCCATCGTCGTCACCTCTTCGGTCGAACTTGGTCAAGCCGGTGGGCAGTCACCGACCGCTTCGGCTCACGGTAGCGGACATTGGTGGTCTCGCACGCGACCCGCCACCACATTCGCATCTTTCGCACCTGACCTGCGCGCACACCTGGACACTCGCCCGCAGTGAACCCGGGGCGAATCAGGCGAGAACGGACAAGAGGATCGAGCACGCCAGCATCAGAACGAGAAACGCCAGATCGAGACGGACGTTGCCGATGGCGAGCGGCGGCAGCAGCCTGCGCAGGAACCGCAGCGGGGGGTCCGTGACCGTGTACGTCGCCTCGGCCACGACCAGGACAGGTCCGCTCGGACGCCAGTCGTGGACGAAGAACTGCACCCAGTCCAGCACGAGCCGCACGAGCAGCACCAGGAAGAACGCCAGGACGACCAGGCGCAGGACCTCCGCGATCAGTCGCACGCGTCAGCTCTGGTTGAAGAACCCGGGGCGCGACGGCTCGGCAGCCGGCGGGGGCTCCTCGCCGATGATCTCGACGTGCGACGGCGAGAGCAGGAACACCTTGTTGGTGACCCGCTCGATCGCGCCGTGCAGGCCGAAGATCAGACCCGCGGAGAAGTCGACGAGCCGCTTGGCATCCGCGTCGTCCATGTCTGAAAGGTTCATGATCACGGGGGTGCCCTCACGGAACGCCTCGCCGATCTTGCGCGCGTCGTTGTACGAGCGCGGGTGGATCGTCGTGATCCGCCGCAGCTCGCCGGTCATGGGTGCCGGGTTCGCGACCCGCGCGACCGGCCGGTGCAGCGGCGTGACCTGAGCCTCGTACTCGTGCGGCACCGTTGCCTCCTGGTCGTCGTACTCGTCGACGTACTCGTCGTGCTCGCCCCGGTCGTCGGCAAGCCCGAGGTACAGCATCGTCTTGCGCAGTGCTCCGGCCATCGCGGTCTCCCCATCCCGTGCAGAACTTCCCAGCAAAGTCACGCTAGCAACGCCGATCGGCACTCCCGGCGCGACACGCGCGGGCTGTCCGGAATGCGTCGAGTTCACCCTTCGAGGCGAATCACCCCGGCGAACCGGCCGGTCGGGCCCCCGTGGCGCCCGGCCAGGCGGTGAGAATAGAACCTCTCGTCTGCTGTTGTGCAGATGCCCACGCACCGGACGTCCCGCACCCCGACGCGCGCGAGAACGGCCGCGACGCCGGCTGGGAGGTCGAGGGCAGGTGTGCCCCACGCCGTCGTGGCCCACGTCTCGGGCAACGCACCCACCACCTCGTCACGCATGGCTGCGGGCACCTCGTACGCGGCACCGCTGATCGAGGGTCCGACGACGGCACGCAGTCGACCGGCCCGCGCGCCCGCTCCCACGAGCGCGTCGACGGCCCCTTGGATGACCCCCGCCACGAGTCCACGTCGCCCCGCGTGGACCGCACCGACGACGCCTGCCTCGACGTCTGCCAGCAGGACCGGCACGCAGTCGGCCACGAGGACGGCGACGGCGACTGACGACGAGGTCGACACGAGGGCGTCGTAGAGCCCGACGGACGTGGCCGAGCGCGCGGGCGGGCCGGACAGCACCCGCACAGCCGCGCCGTGCACCTGCGAGGCGAACGCGACGCGAGCCCCGACCCAGCGCTCGACGACCTGGCGGTTGACAAGCACCCGCGCCGTGGCGTCGCCGACCTCGAGGCCAAGGTTCAGCGCATCCCACGGCGGGTCGCTCACGCCGCCCAACCGGGTCGTGAAGCCCGCGCGAACCCCCGGGCCGAGGTCGACCTCGACGACGGGCAGCATGCCGGCGTCCGTCGACACGGCTACTTCAGGAAGTCGGGGATGTCCAGGTCGTCGCTGACACGACGCGCGGACGGCTCCTCGTCGAAGACGCGCGGCACCTCGAGCTGACCCGTCTCCGGGGCCGCCTCCGGGTCGCTCGACAGGAACGCCGGGACCCCGCCGCTGTAGCCGGTGTGCGCTGCGCCGTTCGACGATGCCGAGCCGACCCGCACGAGGTCGTCGTCCGGGCTGACCGGGCGCGGTTGAGAGACCGCGTGCGACGGGACCGACGGCGCCGTCGCCTGGCGCGGGACCGACGTCGAACCGCTGACCTGGCCGAGGCCACGTCCCTCGCGGCGCGTGAGCGGCGCACCGCCGTCGAACCCCGCGGCGATCACCGTGACCCGGACCTCGTCGCCGAGCGCATCGTCGATGACTGCACCGAAGATGATGTTGGCCTCCGGGTGCGCGGCCTCTTGGACCAGGCGCGCGGCCTCGTTGATCTCGAACAGGCCGAGATCTGATCCACCCTGGATCGAGAGCAGCACGCCGTGCGCGCCGTCGATGCTCGCCTCGAGGAGCGGGGAGGAGATCGCCAGCTCTGCGGCCTGGACCGCACGGTCCTCGCCCCGGGCAGAGCCGATGCCCATAAGAGCCGATCCGGCGCCCTGCATGACGGACTTGACGTCCGCGAAGTCCAGGTTGATGAGGCCGGGGGTGGTGATGAGGTCCGTGATGCCCTGGACACCGGAGAGGAGCACCTGGTCGGCCGAGTGGAACGCATCGAGGACCGACACCGACCGGTCGGAGATCGACAGCAGCCGGTCGTTCGGGATCACGATGAGCGTGTCGACCTCAGCCCGCAGTGACTCGATGCCGGTGTCGGCCTGGACCGAACGGCGTCGGCCCTCGAAAGTGAACGGCCGCGTCACGACACCGATCGTCAGTGCACCGAGCGAGCGTGCGATCCGCGCGACGACGGGGGCGCCACCTGTCCCGGTGCCACCGCCCTCGCCCGCGGTCACGAAGACCATGTCGGACCCGCGCAGGACGTCCTCGATCTCATCGGTGTGGTCCTCGGCGGCTCGCTTGCCCACCTCGGGGTCGGCGCCCGCGCCGAGCCCGCGCGTCAGCTCACGACCGACGTCGAGCTTGACGTCCGCGTCGGACATGAGCAGCGCCTGGGCGTCGGTGTTGATCGCGATGAACTCGACACCCTTGAGCCCGACCTCGATCATCCGATTGACGGCGTTGACCCCGCCGCCGCCGATGCCGACGACCTTGATGACCGCCAAGTAGTTCTGCGGAGCTGCCACGATGGGTGCCTCTCGTTCTTCGCCAGGTGCTGCCGGGGCCGTGCTCGACACGCCGTGCCGGCCGGTAAAACCTTCACCCTCAACTAGAGGGTTATAGTTATGTCAGATGGTGTCACTGCGTGACGCTAGGTGCGGCAGGGCCCAGGAGCAACGACCGCGCCGCGCGTGTCGGCGAGATCCTTGCGTGTCGGGCGTGTCGCGAGTCCCCTGCACGCCAGTTCGTGTCATCTCGTGACCGGGAGCGTTGGCGCCGACACGTCGTACACGTGCGCACCCGTGCTCGACGGAGCCTTGCGGAGGGCCTGGAGCACTGCGATCTTGAGGGGCGCCTGCTGAGCGCTCCCCCACTCGACTCGTGCACCGTCCCGCAGCTGCATCGTCACGGTGTCCTGGGTCTGCGCCGAGACTTGCCCGACCTCCCCGAGGAGGTCAGCCGGCAGCGCCCGGAGCACCGAGAGAACCGCCGCGAGCGTGCGCTTGTCTCCGACCGGCACCTCGACAACCGGCAAGCCGTCGGGCGCGGCGTCGACACGACCGACCTGCACCCCTTCCATGTCCAGCAGCGCAAACCCCGCGGCCGGGGCCGTCGGGTCAGCAGACGCCGTCTCCGGAACTGCCGCGACCGGCTCGCGCGCGACCAGCTCGACGACGATCCCGTGCGGCCAGTCGCGCGTCACCCGCGCCTCGCGCACGCCAGGGACCTCCAGGACCGCATCGCGCAGACCGACCGTGTCCAGGCGGGGCAGCGGCGTGTTCGCCCGCGCGGCCACCACGGCGGCGACCTGGTCGACCGCCACGACCGTGCCCGCCCCCGTCACCGTCACGTCGAGCGGGTCGAGCGCCAGCACCGGCGAGACGAAGAGGAGCCAGCCGGCCGCCGCGAGCCCGACCAGACCGCCGCCGACGCCGAGGACCTGGCGACGCGCGATGGTTCGCCGCGCCCGCGCCCGTTCCGCGAACCGGGCCACCGAACCGGTCGACACGACCGACGGGCGCACCGGGACGACGCCGCCGCCTCGGCCCGCCGCGTACGTCGTGACCGACGGCTCGAGCAGCGCGGCGACGTCGCGGCCCGGCGATCCCCCGCGCGTGGCACCCCGGGCGTTCGCGACAGCCTTGCGGTGCCCGGTGGCAGGCGCACTGCGCCTGCCTGACGGTGTCGCGGGTGTGCTCGGTGCCGCCGCGCTGCCACCCTTCGGGACGCGCAGCGGCGCGAGCGCGGGCGGCGGGATCGGTCCAGGCGCAGCAGACGCCGGCGCTGTACGGGGCGCGCCGACAGCGGGATGTGCGGCACGTGGCGGCGCCGGCCGCGGCCGGGCAGGACGTCCCGGCAACGGTTGCCGGGGGCTCGCCGG
>JABBOW010000078.1 GCA_012927595.1 Cellulomonas sp. | reverse complement strand
GGCAAGCCGAGACCGACCAGGAACGTTCCGACGAGCACGAGGACCAGGCGGTCGGCCCGCTCGGCGATGCCGATCGCCGCGGTCATGCCGAGGCCCTCGGCGCGGGCTCGGGCGTAGGGCACGACCGATCCCAGGACGAGGCACGCAAGTGCGAGGATGGCAGTCGGCCGGTCGTCGCCGCGTCCGATGGACCACAGGACAAGGCCCGAGAAGATTGCCGCATCGGCGAACCGGTCGAGCGTCGAGTCGAGGAACGCCCCCCAGGGGCCGGAGCGCCCCGCACGCCGCGCCATGACTCCGTCGAGCGAGTCCGTGAGGGTGAAGACCGCGATCAGCAGGGCGCCTGCCAGCAGGTGCCCGGTCGGCAACAACCAGAGCGCCATGACGACGACGCCGACCGTGCCGGTGATCGTCACGGCGTCCG
Organism: Cellulomonas sp.; assembly: GCA_012927595.1. Taxonomy (GTDB): domain Bacteria; phylum Actinomycetota; class Actinomycetes; order Actinomycetales; family Cellulomonadaceae; genus Cellulomonas_A. The sequence goes on along the minus strand of JABBOW010000078.1, from coordinate 17,817 downwards.
GTGAGACACCCCGGCGAATCAGGAGGTCGGCGAGCGGGGTCCACAACGCCGTCATGAAGCTCCGCAGGCGATTGAGCACGCGGCGATCATCCCTTCGATTCGGTGGGCCAGGCGGCAGCCAGCCTGGCCCTCGTGTCGGCCAGCAGCGCCGGCAGCGCCCGCGTCTGCGCAACGATCGGCAGGAAGTTCGAGTCGCCCACCCAGCGCGGGACGACGTGCTGGTGCAGGTGAGCAGCGATCCCCGCACCGGCGACGTCGCCCTGGTTCATCCCCAGGTTGAAGCCGTGCGGCGCCATGACCTCGCGCGTGACACGCATCGCGGTCTGCGTCAGGGCCGCGATGTCGACGACCTCGTCGGGGGTCAGGTCGGTGTAGTCCGCGACGTGCCGGTAGGGGCATACGAGCAGATGGCCGGAGTTGTACGGGTAGAGGTTGAGCACGACGTATGCGGCAGCTCCGCGCGCGACCACGAGGCCCTGCTCGTCGGTCAGGGTCGGGATGCGGCAGAACGGGCAGCCCGCGCCCGGCGCGCTGTCGGTCGGCTTGTCCTGACCCCCGATGTACACCATGCGATGCGGCGTCCACAGCCGCTGCAACCCGTCCGGCTCGCCCGCGAAAGCGTCGGCGCCGTCGACCCGGACCACCCCGTCGCGGTCGTCCGCCCTGTCCTCGGCAGTCATCGCCCCCGCCTAGACCTGCGCATGGTCGCGAACAGCTGCAACGATGCGCTCGATCGCCTCCGCGACCGGCACGCCGTTGTCCTGGCGACCGTCACGGTACCGGAACGACACCGCACCACCCTCGGCGTCCTCACCGCCGGCGATCACCACGAAGGGCACCTTCTGGGTGCTCGCGGTACGAATCTTCTTGCCAAACCGGTCGTCTGAGTCGTCGAGCTCGGCTCGGATGCCTTGGGCACACAGCTGCGCGACGACGCCCGCCAGGTAGTCGTTGAAGGGCTCCGCGACCGGGACCGCGACAACCTGGACGGGCGCGAGCCAGGCTGGGAAGGCGCCTGCATAGTGCTCAGTGAGGACTGCGAAGAACCGCTCGATCGAACCGAACAACGCACGGTGGATCATCACCGGGCGTTGGCGCGTGCCGTCCGCGGCCTGGAACTCCAGGTCGAACAGCTCCGGCAGGTTGAAGTCGAGCTGGATCGTGGACAGCTGCCACGTCCGACCGATGGCGTCCTTGGCCTGGACGGAGATCTTCGGCCCGTAGAACGCCGCACCACCTGGGTCCGGCACGAGGTCGAGCCCCGACGCCACGGCGACCTCCTCGAGCGTCCGGGTCGCCTGCTCCCAGACCTCGTCCGAGCCGACCGACTTCTCGGGGTTCCGGGTCGACAGCTCGAGGTAGAAGTCGTCGAGCCCGTAGTCCTTGAGCAGGTCGAGGACGAACGTCAGCAGGCTCGTCAGCTCGCCCTTCATCTGCTCCGGGGAGCAGTAGATGTGCGCGTCGTCCTGCGTGAAGCCACGCGCACGGGTCATGCCGTGCACGACGCCTGACTTCTCGTAGCGGTACACCGTCCCGAACTCGAACAGCCGCATGGGCAGCTCGCGGTACGAGCGCCCGCGCGCGCCGAAGATGAGGTTGTGCATGGGGCAGTTCATCGGCTTCAGGTAGTAGTTCTGCCCGGCCTTGCGGATGTTGCCGTCGGAGTCGCGCTCCTCGTCCATCTGCATGGGTGGGTACATCGACTCCGCGTACCAGTCGAGGTGCCCCGAGGTACGGAACAGCTGCTCCTTGGTGATGTGCGGTGTGTAGACGAACTGGTAGCCCGCCTCGACGTGACGCTGGCGCGAGTAGTTCTCCATCTCCTGGCGGATGATGCCGCCCTTGGGGTGGAAGACCGGGAGCCCCGACCCGATCTCGTCGGGGAACGAGAAGAGGTCGAGCTCGGCGCCCAGGCGCCGGTGGTCGCGGCGCTCGGCCTCGGCGAGCCGATCGAGGTGCGTGCGCAGCTCCTCTTTGGTCGGCCACGCCGTCCCGTAGACGCGCTGCAGCTGGGGGTTCTTCTCGCTCCCGCGCCAATAGGCCGCGGCCGACCGGGTCAGCTGGAAGCCGTTGGCGATGAGGCGGGTGCTCGGTAGGTGGGGGCCGCGGCACAGGTCTTGCCACGCGACCTCGCCGCCGCGACGGACGTTCTGGTAGATGCTCAACCCACCGAGACCCACCTCGACCGAGGCACCCTCCGCATCGCCCACCTGCCCTTTGAGCCCGATGAGCTCGAGCTTGTACGGCTCGTCGGCCAGCGCGGTGCGCGCCTCGGCCTCGGTCACGTCCCAGCGGCGGAAGGTCTGGCCCTCCTTGACGATTCTCGTCATGGCCTTCTCGAGGGCTTTGAGGTTGTCGGGGGTGAACGGGGTCTCGACGTCGAAGTCGTAGTAGAAGCCGTCCGTGATGGGCGGGCCGATGCCGAGCTTGGCTGTGGGGTTGATCGACTGGACCGCCTGGGCGAGCACGTGGGCCGCCGAGTGACGCAGCACCGCGAGGCCGTCGGGCGAGTCGATCGTGACCGCCTCGACGACCGTTCCGGCCGACAGCGGAAGGTACAGGTCGGTGAGCACACCGTCGACACGGACCACCACGACGTCACGACGATCGGAGTAGAGCTCAGCGCCCGTCGTCCCCGGCCCCATCGTGGTCGTGGTGCCATCGACGGTGAGGGTCATGGTCTCGGGCACGGCTGTTGACTCCTCGCATCGGGTCCGCTCGTGACGGCGGACGCACCTGATTCTACCGAGCAACGGATCGCCGTCGGACGCGCCGTGGTTGTGCGAAGCGCCCGGGACAGGGCCAGGTTGTCGACAGGGCTAGGTCGTCGACAGGGCTAGGAACGACGACGGCCCCCGGTCACAAGACCAGGGGCCGTACCGGTGGGCGATACTGGGTTCGAACCAGCGACTTCCTCGGTGTGAACGAGGCGCTCTACCACTGAGCTAATCGCCCGCTGCTTCACTGAGCCTACCCGCGGCACCAGCCGCGTTCACAGCGACGTGAGGGCGGCCACCCTGTCCAACGATGGCCTGGCAACGACTGGTCACGACGCCGTCGAGAGGATGCTACCCAAGGTCCGGCGATGTGCCGAACCGGACGTCCCAGGGCCTTCTGGGTGAACTGCACCCACAAGGCAGCCCCAATCACGTCGGAGGCTGCCATGATGTAGTCCACAGTGCGACACCTATGAGGAGGACGGCGATGACGCAGCAGTCGTACGACGTCGTCGAGGTCGTCGCCATGCAGCTGATCAGCTCCGACGCGAGCGTGGTTCCGGTCAGCACGGAGCTCTCTTTCCGCACGTCGGACCCCTACACGGTCCGCGCGGTGTTCACCGGACCACAGACCATGTCGACCTGGCTCCTGGGCCGCGAGCTCCTCGTGCAGGGCTTGCTCGCCGTCGCCGACGACCCGGCAGGCACTGGCGACGTCCAGGTGTGGCGAGACGACGACCCGGAGTTCGCTCTGATCTCACTCAGCGGCGTCGAGGGCAGCGCCCTCCTCGCGGCTCCGACCGGCCAGATCGAGGCGTTCCTCGCGCGCACCGAAAAATTCGTCCCCCTCGGCGAGGAGAGCGACCGCATGGAGAGCGAGATCTCGGCACTCATTGCGGCTCTCCTCACAGCCTGAGACTCGCGCCCGTCACCTGGACGGTCTGTCCCTTCCGGGACAGGCCGTTCAGTAGTTGGAGGGCCGACGTGGATGACGAGACTCACGGATCGACGTTCTCGGCACTCCGGGTCTCGAAGAGATGCGCCGCGGCCAGACTCAGGTCACCAGGGATGACATCGCGACCGTCGAGCGACACGACGGGGACGACGTTGCGGATCGAGCCGCACACCGCCAGGTGACTTGCGCCGCCGGCGACCTGGTCGAGCACCTCGAAGGGCAGCTCGCCAGCTCGGGCCTCACGCACGGGTAGCCCGGCCGCAGCGGCCCACTCGAGCAGCAGCTCGCGCGTGATGCCCGCCAGACACCCGCTTGCAAGGCTAGGCGTCACGAGCTCGCCGTCGCGCTCCACGAGAACGTTCGAGCCGGTGCCCTCGCACAGCTCGCCGACCGTGTTGGCGAGCAGCGCCTCGTCGGCCCCCCGCCGGTACGCCTCAGCGAGCGCCACCACATTCTCGGCGTACGACGTGGTCTTGAGTCCGGTGACCGCCGACCGCTCGTTTCGGACCCACGAAACGCGGATCACACGGGCGACGTCGGACCGGACCACGGGGCCCGCCATTACCAGGACGGTCTGGCGGGCGGTGCCAACCTCAGCCCTGTTGGATCCAAGGGGGCCAGGGCCCGCCGTGACGGTGATACGCACTCGTCCGACGTTGGGGTCTGCTGCCGCGAGAACAGCGTCGACGCCCGCCCGGATAGCGCCTTCATCCGGGTCGGCAAGCCCGAGGCCGCGCGCCGACCGTGCGAGCCGGCGCAGGTGCCGGGTGAGCGCAAAGGCGCGACCTCCGGCGACAGAACAGGTCTCGAAGATGCCGTCACCGACGGTCAGGCCGTGGTCGACCGCCGTCGCGACCGGGTCGCCAAGGCCGCAGAGACGTCCGTCTGCCCAGATCACGATGCTCACGTCTGCAGTCTCCCATCGGGTCGGTCGAGTGTTGCGCCCGACGCAAGCGCGACGAGACGACGAGCCTTGAGCTCGCCCTCGAGCCACTCCGCCCGTGGATCACTGCCCCATGTGATCCCGGCGCCCGTGCCGAAGCGGAGAGTTCCGCCGCCAGGACCGTCGGCAGTCCACCAGAAGGTCCGGATCCCCACGGCGAGCTCGGCCCGCACCGTGCCGTCAGGTGCGACGTCGACCCAGCCAACGGTCCCGCAGTAGGGGCCGCGCGGAACCGGTTCGATCTCAGCGATCAGCCGCTGAGCTGCCACCTTCGGAGCACCTGAGACCGAGCCAGGCGGGTATGTCGCCGCCAAGAGCCGCGGCCAGAGGTCGGGCGAGCGGTCGAGCCCCGGCTCCAGCATCCCGCGCACGGTCGATACGAGGTGCACCAGACCCGGGTGCTCCTCGATGCCCAGCAGGGTCGTAACCTCGACGGTCCCTGGTACGCACACCTGCTGAAGGTCATTGCGGACGAGGTCGGTGATCATGACGTTCTCGGCCTCGTCCTTTGCCGAGAGCCCCGCGACCGTTGTCGCCGTGCCCTTGATCGGGCCCGACGTCACTACGCCACCCTCGATCCGCAGGAACAGCTCGGGTGACGCCGATACGACCCAGACCGGCTCGAAACCCGACTCGGCCGCCACGTGGACCCCGCCCGCGAACGGCGCCGGGTTGCCGGCCTCGAGCACCCCTGCCAGGGCCAGCGCGTCGGGCTCCTCGTCGCCGCAGTGCAAGGGGGCAGCGAGGACTCGGCAGATGTTCGCCTGGTAGAGCTCCCCGGCGCGGATCTCCTCGCGGACGCTCGCGACGGCACGCTCGTAGCCCACCCGGTCGAGAGACGATGTCCACGCAGCAGCCGACGGGCCGCGCCACGAGCCGGCCAAGCCCTGGCGGTCGCGCCTACCGTGCCGCGACCGCTCGACCTGCGCGAACCGCCACGCCCGCACTCGCCCGTCGAACTCCCCCACGACCGCCCAGAAGCCGGGCTGCGCCAGCCGTTTGGGCTGCGCTACGACGTCGATGCACTCCACGAGGTCGGCCGTCCGGACGCCCGCGAACCACGCCTCGCCGCGGGGCGCAGCCCTCGCCGCCGGGAACGCTGACGACGAGGTGGGAGGCACAGCAGCCACCGTACCGATGCCCCTTCGGGACGCGCCGCACCGACGGCCAGTTGGACTCCCGGCGAAAACGTCAGTTAGAGTTCGGGACGCACACGGAACGCCGGTGAGAACCGGAGCCAGTGTCGTGCGGACGTGGCTCAGTGGTAGAGCATCACCTTGCCAAGGTGAGGGTCGCGGGTTCGAATCCCGTCGTCCGCTCGGAGACAGACACTCCTGACCGGTTGCCCTACGGCGCCGAGAGGAACTCGTGTCTCACGGTGGAGTGGCCGAGTGGCGAGGCAGCGGCCTGCAAAGCCGTATACGTGGGTTCGAATCCCATCTCCACCTCGTGGTCTGCAGTACCCGGGTCGATGCAGTGCCCCGGGGCGATTGGCGCAGCGGTAGCGCGCTTCCCTGACACGGAAGAGGTCACTGGTTCGATCCCAGTATCGCCCACCATGTTTGTGCAGGTCACGGGCCGTTTCGGAGTCATCCGGAACGGCCTCTCTGTACCCCCGTACCCCAACGCGTACCCCAACGGCGCTGATGGCGGGCGTCGCCGGACGTGCCCGAGTGGGGTGCGCTGGACTCGTTCGAACGTCTCCCCCGCACTGTTCTCGCAGGTCAGCGACCGACGGGCGAAATGGGCGGGCGGAGGATGACCCCTTACCCGTTACGCCTCACAGAAGGGGTCATGGGCACACCGGGCGAGCACCAAGACATTGGAGACTGAGGTGGCCAACCCGAGCGTCGCGCGGGTGCCGGCGGTGCCCCGCGACCTACGTGGTCGTGGTCCAGGTTCGGGACGTTGCGACCCACCGTCCGTCTGTAGGCGACTCGCCGAGGACTCCGTCGGCGAATGCCGCGACGTGTGCGACGAGGTCGGCGAGGTCCTCCGGGAGCTGCTCGCCTTGCCGGCCGAGGCTGCGCCGGTAGGCGGCCCAGGTGCGGGCGCGCAGCGTGGCGAAAGCACCGATCCTGTCGCCCAACGGGGCGAGGTCGACGCCGCGGTGGCGGGCAGTGGCCACGATCGCTTCCCTGACACCGTCGCGGGACAGGTCGTGCGCGCCGGTGATCGAGTAGATGTCGGCATAGTCACGCACTCGGGTGCTCGCCGGGCCGAGGTCAACGGCCGTGACGATCTCCTCTGCGAGCACGGTCTCGATCGGGTATCCGAGGACGGTGACGTCGGTCATTCCTGGGCGCAGTGCAGGCAGCGCGACCTGTCGCGGGGCGGGCGCCACGGGGTCGCCGAAACTCACGTCCAATCGCAGCTTGACGCTCGCGGTGGCGATGCGCGCATCCATGGTCACGCGCACCCCGGCGTAGAGGGCATCGATCGCGGATCGTGGTGGCGGTGGCGCTCTCGGTGAGGAAGCCCACGCCGTCATCGCCAGGAAGGGCGGCGATCTCGGCGACCCGCACAACCACACTGTCGGCGTCGTTAGCGAGGTTGCGGGCCAACGTGTCGGCATCGACCGTCGGACGTCGCTGACCGAACGCTGCCAGCAGCATGCCGCCCTTGAGGACGAAGTCCTCGGCGTAGAGCGAGTCCGACAACCGTGCCAGCCAGCGCTCGACGACATACAACGTCAACAGCTCTTGGGTGCCGCGGCCCTCGCGACGCGCCCGGTTCTGCAGGTCCAGATACGCGCGCCCGGGACCAGATCCTCGGGTGGGTCTTGTCATGAGGCGTTCGCCACCTCCAGTGCACTGGCGACCGGACCGAACACGTCCAGCAGTTGGGCGTAGTCGAGAAGCAGACCTGGCCGTGCCCCGCGCCCGCGCAGGTAACGGTTCAGGGCCCCGAATGCGATCGGCTCCCCCAGGCGGTGACGCAGGCGGATCAGGTCCACGACCGTGCGTGCCGCGTCGTAGATTCGCACCGGTTCGCCGGGCGCCGCATCCACCTGCGACACCCCGATCTCGAACGTCGCCTCCTCGAACCGGAACACCGACGTCGGCGGGTGCTCGATGCTCGGCGGGTGCGAACGTGCCGCCACGGCGATCTGCACCGCGCGCGGGAGCTCGTCCGTCAGGCCATGCACCGCGGCCGCTGAGACACAGCACACGATCGCGCGTGGCGCGCGGTAGGCGACCGCAAGAAGGTCCGGCCACGACGGCGCCGCGGCGTCAGCGCGCCGGAACACCCCACGCGACAGCTCGACCACCGCACCGGCGTCCCGCCAGGCATACAGGTCACGCGGGTGCACACCGCGCCCACGTGCCGTCGCCGTCGTGAACGTGTCAGGTAGCACGTCCAGGGCCGTCGACATGGATACAATCCTTACAGACAACTACCACCAGTGCAAGGAATCTATCCACATCCGTTCTGCGATTCATGGCGGTTGCCTGCGCGACACCGGCACTTCCAACGCCCCGCCCCTCGCCGCCGGCTCGACGTCCCGCGCGCGGTTGTCAAGGGCTGGTTCCCCGATCTGGACGTGGGACGATGCGGTCATGCCCGATGCCGAAATCAGCGACATCGAACGCCTTCGCCGCGAGCTGGGCGCGCTGCGCGCAGAGAACGCGCGCCTGACGCGTCTGCTCGACCTCCGAGACGACACTGTGCCCCCTGCCGAGCAGCCCGCTGCGCCGCTCGCCCCGCCTGGGCTGGTCACCATCGCCTCGTCCTCGGCGGACAAGCTCGCGCTGTACCGCAGCCTGTTCCGCGCCCGAGCCGACGTCTATGCGGTGCGATGGGAGAACCCGCGCGCCGGTAAGGCAGGCTGGATGCCCGCCGTTGCCGGCGGGTGGCGCAAGGGGATGAACCGCTCCACCGTCACGCACCTTCCACTCACCGACCAGATCATCGCCGCGCACCTGGTCGGCGAGGTCTTCGTCGGGCTGTACCCGCTGCGACCAGACAACACCTGCTCCTTCGTCGCCGCGGACTTCGACGGCGCCGGTGCCATGCTCGACGCTCTCGCGTACGTGAAGGCCGCCCGCGCGGCCGGTGTCCCGGCCGCGCTCGAGATCTCCCAGTCCGGCCGCGGCGCCCACACCTGGGTGTTCTTCACGGACCCCATCCCGGCCGCTACCGCCCGCGCCCTGGGCACGGCGCTCCTGCGCGAAGCAATCTCGCTGCGCGGAGACATGGACCTGGGGTCCTACGACCGGCTCTTCCCCAGCCAGGATGTCCTGCCCGACGGCGGCATGGGAAACCTCATCGCCGCGCCCCTGCACGGCAGGCGCCGCAAGGACGGCCTGTCCGTCTTCTTGGACCTTGCCACACTTGAACCGTGGGACGACCAGTGGGCGTTCCTGTCCACCTTGGACCGACTCAGCCCGGGTGACGCCAGGCGTATCGCGCGCACAGCCCCCAAGGTCGTCGTCGGCGCCGAGGTGATATCTCTCGACCGACCCCACGCGACGAAGGTCCACCCACACCTGCCGGCCATCGTGCACGCCGGACTGTCCGCGGGCCTCACGTTGCGGGCAGGCGAGCTCACCCCCGCGGCGCTCGCCACGTTCAAGCACGCGGCGTCCATGGCGAACCCGAAGTTCTACGAGCTGCAACGCCTACGCAAGTCCACCTGGGACACACCCCGATTCGTCCGCGGCTACGACGTGACTCTCGACGGCGACCTGGTGCTCCCTCGCGCCTTGCGACACCTGGTGGCCACCATCGTGAACGGCGCGGGATCACGCCTCGAAGTCACTGACACGCGCGACTGCGGGCACGAGATCGATGCCACGTTCCGCGCGACACTGCACGAGCCGCAGATCCGGGCCATGAACGCCATGCTCGCCCACGACGATGGGATCCTCGTCGCACCACCAGGGGCGGGCAAGACAGTGATGGCGTGCGCGATCATCGCCGAACGCGCTGTGTCCACACTGGTGCTGGTGGACCGCAAAGCCCTGGCAGACCAGTGGCGCACCCGGATCTCCGAGCTGCTCGGCACCAAGCCCGGGCAGGTCGGAGGAGGGCGGACCAAGCTCACCGGCCAGGTGGACATCGCGATGCTGCCCACTCTCGCCCGGCGCGGCGACATCGAGGAACTGACCAGCGGCTACGGTCAGGTGATCGTCGACGAGTGCCACCATCTCGCCGCTGGCGCCTACGACCACAGCGTCAAACGGATCCGCGCGCAGCTCTGGCTCGGCCTGACCGCAACACCGCGTCGACGCGACGGCCTCGAGGACCTCGTCCAGTGGCAGCTCGGTCCCATCCGCCACACAGTCGCCGACGGCGACACCGGCACACTGGACGACATGGCAGCCGACATCTCGGGGCCAAGACGCGAGCTCCACCTGCACCAGACCCCATTTCGCTACGACGGCACAGCCGATCCCACCGCACCCGGAGGCATGGCCGAGATCTACCAGGCCATGATCGCCGACGACGCCCGCAACCAGACGATCGTCGACGACGTGTGCGAAGCTCTGGGCCGTCGGCGCAACTGCCTGGTCCTGACCCGGCGCACCGCGCACCTTGAGACCCTCATCACCATGCTCGCCGCGCGCGGGCACGATGCCATCGTGCTCCGCGGTGGCATCTCGGCAACAGTCCGCCGCGACGCGATGACCCGCCTGACGAGAGCCGAGCCGGGCAACGGGGTACTTGCGGTCGGAACCGTGCCATACATCGGGGAAGGCTTCGACGCTCCGGCACTGGACACACTGTTCCTCGCCTCCCCGATCTCCTTCGACGGGCTCCTCGTCCAGTGCGCCGGGCGCGTGCTGCGAGCCTCCCCCGGCAAGGATGTTGCCGAGGTTCACGACTATCACGACCCGGCCACCCCGGCGCTGGCCGTGTCCCTTCAGCGGCGCATGCCCGGCTACCGCGCGCTCGGATTCGACGTGCCGTAGCCGACCCGCGGCGCACGTCGGCGATCTCGGCACCGAGCCAGGCACACGAAGCTCGCGGCTCACCTGGGTCGCCGCGCGGCGACCGTCTGAACTGACCTAACACACGCGTCGCAGAACTCTGCTGATCTCTCTTCTCGAGGCGCGAGCCGCACGTACCCCAACGCGTACCCCAACCGCGCCGCGCTCGCCCCTATCCGGCGTCGTCCGCCTGCGTGCCCATCGCCGGCTGACCTGCACAGACGCACAAGAGCGGACCTCGGCGAACGGGTTTCCGGTTCCTGACACGGAAGAGGTCACTGGTTCGATCCCAGTATCGCCCACCAGCATTGATGCAGGTCAGAGGTCGTTTCGGGGAGATTCGGAGCGGCCTTCTTGGCGTCTTGAGGGCCCCGTACCCCAACGCGCTCCGCCATCCTCGCGATCGCCGCCGACTACGTGCCCTGGCTGGCCGGAGGCGCGCTCGCACTGCTGATGCGCCCGGTCGTTCGCTCGATCGCCGCGGGCCGGCCTTTTGCGCCGGGCAACACCCGGGCGTTGGCTTGGGTAGCCGCAGTCGCGGCGCTCGCAGGTGCCGCAGCCACCGGACTGCCGTACCTGGCGGCCAAGCGCGCGATCGTCGGGGAGATGGGGCACCTGTCTGCGCAGTGGTTCGCCCCACGGGTTGAGCCGACCTGGTGGCCGTGGGGTCTGGCGTGCTTCGCGATCGTCCTGACCGTTGCCGTGTGGCAGGGCTCACGCGTCGCGGCGCAGACGGAGGGCCTGGTGCGAGGCAGGGCACCGCAGACGCCGACCACCGCATCGCTTGCCACCTCGACCCAATGCTCGAGGCTCGCGGCTCGCGGCATGACGTTGGTCCAGCTCAGCAAACTCACGGGAGTCACGGTCGCGAACCTGAGCGTGCTCAAGAACGACCGGGCCCGAGCGATCCGGTTCACAACCCTCACAGCAATCTGCACCGCCCTTGTGTGTGAACCCGGCGACGTCCTCGGACTCACCGACCAAACCGGCGAAAGCACGCAGACAATGTCTCGCGATCTCGCCTCGTTCGGGCGCCCGACCCAGGCGTGCCGGGGCCCGCGCACCCCTGGTCTGTGAGATCGGTGCGGGTCAGACCGCGAACCGGTCGGTCGCCGTGATCAACGCATCGAGGTTGCCGGGCTCGTCGTAGCCGTGCCCGGCATCGGCCACGATGACTATCTCGGCGTTCGGAAGGGCCCGGTGCAGGTCCCATGCCGTGGTCGCGGGCGTACAGACGTCGTACCGGCCCTGCACGATCACCGTCGGGATGCCGCCCAGCAGTGACGCGTTGGCGATGAGCTGACCCTCGGTCATCCACCCGGCATTGATGAAGTAGTGGTTCTCGATCCGGGCGAATGCGAGCGCGTGCTGGGGCTCCGCCATCTGCGCGACGAGCTCGGGGCGGGGCAGAAGAGTGACCGTCGACGCCTCCCACGTGGTCCACGCAACCCCGGCGGGCAGATGCACCGCGGGGTCTGGGTCCGTCAGCGCCCGGTGGTAGGCCTGCACCATCGAGCCGCGTTCGGCGGGCGGGATCGGCGCGACGAAGTCCTCCCACAGATCGGGGAACAGCGCCGCCGCGCCACCCTCGTAGTACCAGTCGAGCTCGGCACGACGCAGCGTGAAGATGCCACGCAGCACGAGCTCGGTGACCCGCGCGGGGTGAGTCTGGGCGTAGGCGAGCGCCAGGGTCGAGCCCCATGAACCGCCGAACACCTGCCAACGCTCGATACCCAGGTGCTCGCGCAGGCGCTCGAGGTCAGCCACCAGGTGCCAGGTGGTGTTCGCGGAGAGGTCGGCGTCCGGGGCGGCCGCGTGCGGCGTCGAGCGCCCACACATCCGCTGGTCGAGCAGGACGATCCGGTAGCGCTCCGGGTCGAAGAGCCGGCGCTGCGCGGGGCTGGTGCCACCACCCGGACCGCCGTGCAGGAACACCACGGGCTTGCCGTCCGGGTTGCCCGAGGTCTCCCAGTAGACCGCATGGCCATCACCGACCTCGAGCATTCCCGACGCGTACGGCTCGATCTCGGGGTACAGGGTGCGCACGATTCGCGACCCTACTCCGCAGCGGCGCGCCGCTCGTGCCAAGCCTCACCCAGGCCAGCGGTAGCTAGTCGGGTGCTGTGACGACACGGCGTTCTCGAGGTTCTCATTGATTGGCAATGTCGACGATATTCGGCAGCCATCCATCGTGCGTGCTTCGCGTGCGGCATGCCGCGGAGGCTAGGACCGCGCCCCGGGCGGACCCGGACCCGTGACCGAGTCCAGGCCACACGGCAGGCCATCCACCGGGTCCCCGCGTACGGTGAAGGCCCGCGAAGCGCTGCGTCATTCGGCGACCGGCGCACGTCCGCGGGAGACGGGACGAGCTGATGGATCTGCACACCGTGGAGTGGATCGCGTCGGCCCGGAGCCGCAGTGACCTGGGCGCGCTCGGCCCCGACGTGGCCCCGCTGGCCGGAGGGTCCGAGCTGTTCGCGTCCCCGCGCCCCGAACTCACGGGGCTCGTCGACCTCCTGAGCCTGCAGTGGCCACCCCTCGTGATCCGCAGCGACGGCCTCGAGATCGCCGCGACGTGCACCCTGGCGGAGCTGTCCCGCCTGCCCGCGGTCCCGGGCTGGACCGCACAGCCGCTGTTCTTCGAGTGCTGCGGCGCGCTGTTCGGCTCGTTCAAGATCTGGAACGTGGCGACCGTCGGGGGAAACATCTGCACCTCGTTGCCGGCCGGCCCGATGATCGCCCTCGCGTGCGCCCTCGATGCCGAGGTGCTGATCTGGCGGAGCGACGGGACGGACGAGGTGATGCCGGCTAGCGGCTTCGTCACCGGCAACATGACGAACGTTCTCCAGACCGGCGACGTCTTGCGGTCCTTGCACCTTCCGGTGCGGGCGCTGCGCGCTCGGACCGCGTATCGCAAGATCGCGCTCTCCCCGCTGGGCCGGTCGGGAGCCGTCCTGGTGGGTCGGCTCGACGCGGACGGCTTCCTGCTCACCGTCACGGGAGCCACTCTCCGCCCGGAGCTGCTTCGCTACCCGGCCGTGCCGTCGGCGGGACAGCTGCAGCGTGACCTCGCCCGGCTCGACTCCTGGTTCACCGACGCGCACGGGGCGGCCGACTGGCGCCGCGCGGTGAGTGCCGTGCTCGGCGAGGAGATCCGCACGGAGCTCGAAGAGGAGACTCCGACCTCATGAAGCTCACCGTCAACGGCGAGAAGATCGAGGCGACCGCCGCGCCGGGGCAGTCCCTGCGTTCGTTCCTTCGCGACCAGGAGCACTTCGAGGTCAAGAAGGGGTGCGACTCCGGCGACTGCGGGGCATGCTCGGTCCTGCTCGACGGGGTCCCGTTGCACTCGTGCATCTACCCCGCGCGTCGGGCGGACGGCAAGGCCGTGACGACGGTCGCCGGACTTGGAAAGGACGGCGACCTTTCCCCGCTCCAGCAGCGGTTCGTCGACGCCGCGGGCTTCCAGTGCGGGTTCTGCACCCCGGGCATGGTCGTCACCGCGTCAACCCTGGACGAGAAGAACCTCGACGCGCTGCCGCGCATGCTCAGCGGCAACCTGTGCCGGTGCACCGGCTATCGCGCGATCGAGGACGCGGTGCGCGGCACCCACCGCCCGGTCGGCGAACCGCGCCAGCCGGAACCGCTCACCTCCGCCGCCGCGGTGGGCCGGGCCTGCGGTCGGGTCGGGACCTCCCTGCCCGCACCCGCGAGCACGCGAATCGTGAGCGGCCAGGAGCCGTTCACGCTCGACATCGCGGTGCCCGGCCTGCTCCACCTGGCCGTGCTGGCAAGCCCGCACGCGCACGCCCGCATCACGCGGATCGACGTCAGTGCCGCGGCCGCACTCCCCGGCGTGCACGCCGTCTTGACCCATGCGGACTCCCCCGCCACGCTCTACTCGTCGGCGCGGCACGAGAACCGCCTCGACGACCCCGACGACACCCTCGTGCTCGACGACGTCGTGCGCTTTCGCGGACAGCGCGTGGCGGCGGTCGTCGCGGACACCGTGGCGATCGCCGAGCAGGCCGTGGGCCTCATCACGGTCGACTACGACGAGCTTCCAGCCGTCTTCGACCCGCGGGCCGCCCTGGCGCCCGGCGCGGCGCTGGTGCACGGCGACAAGGACGCCACCACTTCGCGCCTGGCCGACCCGAGCCGCAACCTGGTCGCCCAGATGCGCGGCGAGCACGGCGACCTCGCGGCGGGTCTGGCCCTGGCGTCGACCGTCGTCACCGGCACGTGGCAGACCCAGCGCGTGTCCCACGTCCAGATCGAGACGCACGCGACGATCGGCTGGATCGAGGACGGCCGGCTCGTGCTGCGCACCGCGACCCAGGTGCCGTTCCTGGTGCACAAGGAGATCTGTCGGATCTTCGCCCTCGAACCGGCCGACGTGCGCGTGTTCGCGGCTCGGGTCGGCGGCGGCTTCGGCGGCAAGCAGGAGATCCTCACCGAGGACATCGTCACCCTGGCGGTCCTGACGACCGGCCGGCCGGTGCAGTACGAGTTCACCCGCGTCGACGAGCTGACGATCTCCCCGGTGCGCCACCCGTTCGAGGTGTCGGTCACGCTCGGCGCGACCGACGACGGGCGGCTGACAGCCCTCGGGATCGAGGTTCTCTCCGACACCGGGGCCTACGGGAACCACGGCCCCGGGGTCATGTACCACGGCTGCTCGGAGTCGATGGCCCTGTACTCGGTGCCCAACAAGCGCGTGGACGCGCGGTGCGTCTACACGAACAACCCGCCCTCCGGCGCGTTCCGGGGCTACGGCCTCGGCCAGGTGATCTTCGGGATCGAGTCCGCCCTCGACGAGCTCGCCCGCAAGCTCGACCTGAACCCGTTCGACCTGCGGCGGTTGAACTCGATCGGCCCGACGGACGCCCTGGTGGTGACCGAGCCCGAGGGCGACGACCTGATCATCGGCAGCTACGGCCTCGACCAGTGCCTGGACCTTGCTGAGGCCGCGCTGGCCCGCGGGAACGGCGCGGAGGTCCCGGCCGGTCCGCAGTGGCGGGTCGGTGAGGGGATGGCGTCCGCGATGATCGCCACGATGCCCCCGAACGGCCACTTCTCCGGTGCCTCGATCCGCCTCGAACCCGACGGGACCTACACGCTCGGGATCGGGACGGTCGAGTTCGGCAACGGCACCACCACGGTGCACGCCCAGATCTCGGCCACGGCGCTGAACACCACTCCGGACCGCGTCAAGATCCGGCAGTCGGACACGGACGTCGCGGAGTACGACACCGGCGCCTACGGGTCGGCCGGGGTCACCGTCGCGGGCAAGGCGGTGCTCGCCGCGGCGGGCGCGCTCGCCGCGAAGCTGCGGCTGGCAGCCGCGGAACGGACCGGGCTGCTCGCCGCGTCGTGGATGCCGGAACCGACCGGGCTGCGTTCCGGTTCGGCGTTCGTCCCGCTGACCGAGCTCGCCGGACCTGATGGGCTCGAGGCGACCGGGGCGGAGAACGGGGCTCTGCGTTCGCTCGCCTTCAACGTGCACGCCTTCCGGGTCGCCGTGAACACACTGACCGGCGAGGTGCGCATCCTGCAGTCGATCCAGGCCGCGGACGCCGGCGTCGTGATGAACCCCGAGCAGTGCCGGGGTCAGATCGAGGGTGGGGTCGCGCAGGCCATCGGCACGTCGCTCTACGAGGAGATCGTGCTCGACGGCGCCGGCACCGTCACCACCCGTGTGCTGCGCAACTACCACGTGCCGCAGCTCGCGGACGTCCCGGTCACGGAGATCTACTTCGCGAACACGAGGGACATCCTGGGCCCGTACGGCGCCAAGTCGATGAGCGAGTCGACCTACAACCCGGTCGCCCCCGCCCTGGCCAACGCCGTGCGCGACGCGATCGGCGTGCGACCCTTCGAGCTGCCGATGTCGCGCGACCGGATCTGGCGCCTGCTGCAGGCGTGACCCCGGTTGGCGTCAGACCGGGTGGATCGGTCCGTCGACCCGCGCCAACGGTCTTCCGGTGGTGCCCGTCCGGGCGGCCAGCACCTCGGCGAGGATCGAGACAGCAGTCTCCGCAGGCGTGCTCGCACCGAGGTCGAGCCCGATCGGCGAGTGCAGTCGCGCCAGCTCGTCGCGACTCACCCCCGCGTCGAGCAGCCGAGCGACCCGCCGCTCGTGGGTGCGGCGCGAGCCCATCGCACCCACGTACCCGACGCCCCGCCGCAGGGCCACGGTGAGCAGCGGGAGGTCAAACTTCTCGTCGTGCGTGAGGACCACCACGACGGTCCGGGAGTCCACGGGCGTGCCGGCGAGATAGTCCGCGGGCCACTGGATGATCACCTCGTGCGCGGTCGGGAACCGCGCGGCGGTGGCGAACACCGCACGCGCATCGCACACCGTCACGCGATACCCCAGGAGCGCGCCGGCGTCGCACAGCGCTGCGGCGAAGTCGACCGCTCCGAACACGAGCAGTCGCGGCGGCCGGGTCGCGACCAGGTAGAGCACCCGGACCGTGCTCCCGCCGCAGGCAACCGCCTCGGTGGCCGTCGATCCGGACGCCAGCCGCGCCCGCAACCCGGCCAGGATCTGTCGCTCGGTCTCGTGGTCGAGGCCCCCGCCCACCGAGCGGTCGACGGCATCGATATCACCCACCGGGGCCTGGACGGACCCTGCCTGCACCAACCGAACCTGCGCCGGCTCGGCCTGCCCCGCGGCCAGGATCGTCCCTGCTCCGGGCCCGTCGACGACGATCGCCAGCCCCGCCGGATCGCCCCGCCGGGCCGCCTCCAGCTCGGCGCGCAGCCCCGCGCCGATCGGGTTCCGGTGACCACCCGGGGCCAGCTCAACGACGAAGACTTCCAGGCTCCCGCCGCAGCTCAGGCCCGCCGCGAGGGCGTCACCCTCGGTGACACCGAACTCGGTGAGCACGCAGCCGCCGTCGGCCAGGACCTCGCCGGACAGCGCGTAGATGTCTGCCTCGACACAGCCCCCGGAGATGCTCCCGACCACCGTCCCATCCTCGGAGACCGCCATCGCCGTCCCGAGGGCTCGCGGCGCGCTCCCGCGCACCGCGGTCACCGTCGCCACCGCCAAGCGGTTCCCCGAGTCGAGCGCGTCGAGGATCTGGCCAGCGATCTCAAGCACGGTCGGCTCCCCGGGCCTGCGCGGCTGTGGACAGGCGGCGCGGACGGCCTCGCCGCGCGCGGCCCGCGCGCGGCGCCGCGGCACAGGTGAAGGACTTGGTCGCAGCCTCGCACACCGGGGCGGGGGACCGGCCTACCGTAGGATGCTGGGTATCAGCAGCC
>JABBOW010000124.1 GCA_012927595.1 Cellulomonas sp. | reverse complement strand
TCACAGACGAGGGCCGGAGACTGGTCCGGCAAGTCACCGCCAAGCGGCGCGAGGAGATCACCCGCATCGTCGCAGCCATGCCCGAGACGCGCCGCGACGAGCTCGTGATGGCAATGCGCGCATTCGCCGAGGCCGCCCACGAACCGGAGCCTCGCCCCGTGACGACCGCCACTCTCGGCTGGTGACACGCGCGCTCGTCAGAGCATGGAGCCGAGGTCCGATCCGACCGTGGGGTACGCGGCGGTCACCGACTTGAGCTGGCGGGTGGTGAGGTTGAGCTTCATTGCCAGGCCGATGACGTTGATCAGCTCCCCGTACTCGGGTCCGAGCAGGTGGGCGCCCACGATCTGGTCGGTGGCACGGTCGATCAGGACCTTGCTGCCTGCGGTGGTCTCGCCGATGCGGTAGTTCGAGTACCACCCGCTGGTGTCCCGGTAGCGGACATCGACGTCCAGGCCCTTGTCGCGGGCCTCCTGCTCGAGCAGACCCACCCGGGCGAGCTCGGGAATCGTGAACACGGCCGTCGGGACACCGGTGTAGTCCGGGACGGTGGTGGCGTCCTTGAGCATGTTGGAGGCGGCGACCTTGCCCTCGACCACCGCGACCGGGGTCAGTGCCATTCCCGGGGTGTCGGCTGCGTCGCCGGCGGCGTAGACGGCGGGGTTGGTGGTGCTCTGCAGGTGGCCGGCCACGCGCACGCCACGCTCGCCCCACTCGACGCCTGCGGCGTCAAGATCGAGCCTGGCCAGATCGGGGGTTCGCCCGGCGCCGTGGACGACGAGGTCGCATTCGATCGTCTCGGGTGCGCCGGATTGGTCGACACTGACCCGGTACCCGGTCGCGGTCTTCTCGATGCCCGTGATCGTGGTGGAGCGTCGCACGCCGATGCCGGCGGGGGTGCCACGGGCGATGAGGAGCTCGACGAGGTCCGGGTCGAATCCCTTCAACGGGCGTCGGCCGCGGTCGATGATCACCGGTGTGCTGCCAGCGCGCGCGGCGATATGGGCGAACTCGAAGGATACGAACCCGCCGCCGACGAACAAGATCCGCTTCGGGAGCGCCTCGAGGTTCATGAAGTCGGTACTGTCGACCAGGTGCTCGTGGCCAGTGAAGTCCAGGGGTCGGGGCCGCGCCCCGGTGGCGATGAGAAAGTGCGTCGCTTCGTAGGGCACGTCGCCGATCTCGATGTGGTTCACGCCAATGAATCTCGCCGGGCCGTGCAGCGTGGTGACCCCGTTGCCTGCGAGGCCGTCCTCCATGGCCTGTGGGACCGGGTCGGTGAATCCGTGCTTGTGCGCCATCAGGTCGGCCCAGTTGATCGACAGTCCATTCTCGTCGATGCCCTTGCCGCGCATGAGCCGGGCACTGTCGACAATTTCGGCACCGCGTCGCAGGATCTTCTTAGGGTCACATCCCCGTAGCGCGCACGTGCCGCCGTAGGGGAACTCATCGACGATCGCCACGCTCCAGCCTTGGGATGCGCACTTGTTCGCTGCGCCGACACCGGCCATGCCGGCACCGATCACCATCAGGTCGTACGTGGTCATGACGTCTTCTTCCCGAGCGGTGGATGTCGGCGGTCTCCCGCACGAGATTGGGGGTGGGGGTGGGCCGCTGGCACGGAATCGTGGGGCGGGTTCAGGCGTGGGCGAGCGCTGTCCGCAGCTGTTCGAGCGTCGGGGAGCCGGACAGCCCGTCCGGGGTCTGGTAGAGGCGGCACGTCAACCCGACGCTCGCGTCTGCGGCTGCGAACGGGTCGATACCGTCGACAAGGACGCTGGGGGATCCGCGGAAGCCGACCCGTTGGGCTTCGTCGAACGTCTCGACCAGGTGGCGGGTCACGGTGATGTCGGGTCGTTCGGCCGCGATGATCGCCAGGCGCTCCTCGGTCGCCTTCCAGTTCGGGCAACCATCGAAGTACAGCAGCGTGATGTCCATGACGCCGACCGTAGACCTTGCAGTTCAGTACAAGGTCAAGAGGTAGGTTGAGGGCATGTTGATCGGAGCCCTCGCGGACATCGCCGGTGTGCCCAGCCAGACCATCAGGTTCTACGAACGCCAAGGCCTCCTGCCCGAACCGCGACGGACCGCCAACGGTTACCGCACCTACGACGACTCGACCCTGACCCGGGTCCGGTTCATCCGCAGCGCACAAGGCGCCGGCCTCACACTCCTCGAGATCGCCAGCGTCGTGGATCTTCGGGACCACGGTGACGTCCCGTGCGCACACGTCGCGACCCTGCTGCACGCCAAGCTCGAAGCCGTGGTTGCACGGCAGGCCCAGCTCTCCGTTCTTCAAGCAGAGCTGGAACAGCTCATCGAGCGCAGCCACCTTCTCGATCCAGCCGAGTGCACCGACGCCGACGTCTGCCACATCCTGGCCGGTCCCCAGCGTCCCCGACCGACGATCTGAGGCCAGAGAGGCGACCACGCCAGGCGGCGAACGGGGGCACCCCGACGGGCAGGTCGCCCCCACGCGGTCGACGCGCTGGTCAACGGCGGGCCCGGCGCGTACGGACGACCACGACCAGCCGGGGACGCGGGCGCGGTGCGCGACTGTGCTCCAACCAACCCACGGCGACTGCACGAGCTGGCGAACACGCGACGCCCCTCGCGTCAGCCAGCGAACCCGTGCGGTCCCCGGTCATGGCGGCGTGTGCACGCCCCTGGATGCGATCTCGGCGTTGATCCCGGCAGACACGTAGACGTCCTGGGCACAGCGCTCATCAGTGGTGTCCTTCATCGAGGTCGACGAATCCGTTGCCGACCAGACTTCCCGGTGCACCCCTGCAACCCGACCGCGCGCTGTTGCGGCTCGGCGTCGGGCCGGTGAGCCCATGCGCCACCTGCCTGCCGCCCGCCGCCTGGCCCCGGCACTCGTCGAGGCGCGATATGGGGCATCTCGGCGAGCGCGTCGTTGTCCGTCTTGCGAGACGATTCTGAGATGTGCTTCGGGCGACGTGGAGAACGATGATCTCTGCGCTTCTCGTCGTGCTCGGCATCGCCGCATCGGGGCTGGGCGGGGAGCTCTTCGTGCGGGGCACAGTCGGTCTCGCTACGCGATTCCGGGTGGCCCCGGCATCGTGGGTGCCACCGTCGCCGCCTCCAGCCCTGAGCTGTCCGTCGGAGTCAACTCTGCGGTCCAGGGGACCCCGGAGATTGCCCTGGGTGATGCGCTGGGCAGCAACGTCGTCAATGTCGGCCCGGTGCTCGGGCTGGCCCTCGTCATCGCCGGGGCGACACCGAGACGTGCCGATCTCAACCGTGACCTGCCGGTCGCGCTGATCGCGCCGGTGGTAGCTCGCTCTGGCCAGTGACGGCGCGATCAGCCGGGTCGACGGCGGGGTGCTCCTTGCGTGCTTCGCCGCGTGGCTGGCTGTCACCGTGCGGCAGGCGGTCCGCGAGCGCGACGCCAGTGCCGCCGTGCTGGGTGAGTCCCGTCGACGGTGGGTCCTTCGGGACGCCGTCATCGACGTCGTCCTGCTCGTCCTGGCGGGGCGGATGATCGTGGTGGCGGCCACGGACATCGGCGTCGTGCTCGGCTGGGATGCGTTCACGGTGGGTGCCCTCCTGGTCGCATTCGGCACCTCGACCCCGGAGCTTGCGACCACGATCACGGCGCGACTGCGCGGGCACGACGAGGTGAGCGTCGGCACCGTGCTCGGCAGCAACCTCTTCAACGGGCTGCTCATCGTCGGTCTGGCCGCGCTCATCACCCCGATCCAGGTATCCGCCACCGAGATCCTCGCGGCGGTAGTCGCTGGTGTTCTCACCTTGCTGCTCATCCTGCCCGGCCGAAGCGACCGCCTCGGCCGAGGCCGTGGGCTCGCGCTGCTTGCCCTGTACGGCGGCTACCTCGCCGCACTCCTGGCAGTGCCCAGGTCGTGAGCTCCAGCGGGTGTGCCGCACGGGGCGCGGGCTGGGTGCTCAGAAGCCTCGGTTGTGCGACCGGCGCCCGTCCTGGCGCTCGCCTTCCAGTTCGGCCTCGGCGTCGGTGCCGGTCTCGCCGCTCCTCTCGCTGGGCGCTCCGAGCTGGTCGACGAGCGCGTCGTAGATGGGGGCGTCAGTGCGTCCCTGTGAAGGAGGATGGCGAAATGCCCAAGAGTTTCGACGTGGAGTTCAATGCTCGCGCGGCGCGTGGGGCTCCGGACCACCTGGATGACCGGGTCGGGGCCTTCGCCACGATGCGAGCCCGCACCTGGGTCGCCTACCAGCGAAGCCTCGGCCGTCGAGGAGAGCAACTCCCGGCGGACCTCGCGGACCACGTCGCACGCGTCGCGGCTTTCGCCGACGACGTTCTCGGCGGGTCGCCTGCCGACGGACGGTGGGTCGCCGCATCGAGAACTTGGACCACGACGACGTAGGTCGCGGGGCCCCGACAGGTGGTGTCACGGACGCCCGGGCCGACCGCGTCGGTCGCCATGTCGTGATGCGCGCCCGCGGCGCCCATGACCCCTTCCGTGGGCGAAAGAGGCAAGGGGTAATCCTCCGCTGGGCGATTTCGCTTGCGAGCCGCTGACCTGCAGGGACGGAGCAGGGGAGTCGCCACGGCCAGCGCTCAGACCCCGCTCGGGCATGTCCGCCGACGTCCGCGGTCAGCGCCGTTGGGGTACACGTTGGGGTACGGCGGTGCAAGGAGGCCGTTCCGGGTGAAGCTGAAACGGCTTCTGACCCGCGCAAATATGGTGGGCGATACTGGGATCGAACCAGTGACCTCTTCCGTGTCAGGGACCGGGAACGCGTCCGCCGGCGTCCGCCCGTGTGCGTCCGTGCAGTTCAGGGAAGCGTGGGGTCGGTCGCGGATGCGCGCGAACGTGGCCGGACGGGTTCCCGTTGGGGTACGCGTTGGGGTACGCGGTGCGCGCGCCATCGAGGCCACCGACTCCCCGACAGCGACCTCAGGCTTGGACGCGACGGTTGCGCGCATGCCGGCCTCGATCACGAGCAGGCGGACAGTCTCGGTGCCGACATGCTCCAGGAGCGCGCTCGCCGTCGATTGGTTCATAGGTCGGCTCCCATATCGAGATGGACGGGGGAGACGATTCTCGACAGGTATAGCCGCGACGATGACGGCCGCGACGCCGCAGGAAGTGAGGCGGCAACGAGAGGACAGGGAGGGTGGGGCAATCGCGCGCCGTCGCCCGGGTGATCGACTTCAGGCTGATGCGCAATCCGTCACTGCACACACTGGCCTGGGGGTGTTGCCCGTCATCTCTGGCACGTCGAGGTCTTCCAGATGGGCTGTGTGAGAACTCCCATCGTCGGGAGACCTCGACCTCTACCCGGGCACCGACGCGCCGCCCCGACCTACACCCTCCTCCAGCTCGCCAACCGGGCGCCGCAGTGGTCGTCGCAACGCCCGTCACCAACCTCGCGGCCGAGCCGCTGCACCTGACCGAGCACGAGCCGGTTCTGTGGACAGCGAACGGGTCAGCAGCAGGTGGGGAGAAGCGTCGACAACCTCGAGCGCGGGCCGAGAAGGAGCCAGCGGACGGGGGCGATGCCGCAGCCGGCCGAGTCGGGGCCAGGTGAGGCAAGAGGATCCGGGACACATTTATGCTTGGCCCCTTCGCTCCGGACGGCAACATGTCGGGAGCGTCGGATTCCCTGTTCAGTCGGGGTTCAGTTCCCAGATGGTTACTGCGGGAGGTGCACCTCGTGGTACTCAAGCTGGCAGATGTCGTCGGACGTTGCCTTGAGCAGTCGGTCCGCCACGTCACGCAGCGCGCGGGCCGATGCGAGCTCGGCACCGATCTCAGGTACGTCGGGGTCGCCCGGACTGCGCCGGGCGCGGCCGTAGCCATTGAGCGTCGTGCCGCTCGACGTCGTCAGGACGGCGTGGGCCTTGGTGACGACACCATCGGCCTTCAGACCGTCGGTGTCGAACAGGCTGATGGTCACGTGCCAGGTATGGGTCACGGCGGCGCTCCTCTCGGGCTCGCCTGTCGAGGCCATCGTTGCGCGCATCGCGGCAACGCGCCTGTGATACGTCAGACCGATGGCTGCAAGGTTGCCCCAAATCCGGACGACGGTGCCACCCGGGGCATCGCGGAGCGCGTCGCCGCCACGCTGACGCGTTCGGGTCAACGGGTCGAGGTCCGCTCGGTCGAGGACGCCGGCGCGCTCGACGGCTTTGCCGCCTTCGTCATCGGGAGCGCCGTCTACATGGGTCACTGGTTGAAACCTGCCGCGTCGTTCGTCGCCAGCCATCGCGAGCTGCTGACGGCACACCCTGTCTGGTTGTTCAGCAGCGGCCCGCTCGGCACAGAGCGCACCGACCCCACCGGCAAGGACCTCGGTGAAGCGTCCGAGCCCGGGGAGACCGCCGAGCTGCTGGCCGCAATCCACCCCCGCGAGCATCGGGGCTTCTTCGGTGCCTTGGATCCCCTCGCCCTGACGCTGCCCGAGCGAACCCTGCGCCGGCTGCCGGCAGGCCGAGCGATCATGCCGGCGGGAGACTTCCGCGACTGGGCCGAGATCGAGCTGTGGGCCCACGACATCGCCGAGCAGCTCACGACCGGCGCGGGTCCAGCGAGCGTGCGATGACGAGGAACGGCGCACCGCGTGCCGCCGGGGTCCTGCTCCTGGTCCTCGCGCTGGTCGGGTGCGCCGCAGGTCCGAACGCCGCCGCTCTGCTCGATGGCCCGCGACTGGCAGGGTTCTGGCTTGGCCTGTGGCACGGGGCGATCAGCCCGATCACGTTCGTCGTCTCGCTCTTCAGCTCGGGCGTGAACATCTACGAGGTCCACAACGACGGCAACTGGTACAACTTCGGCTTCATGGTCGGCGCGTCGGTCGCACTCTCGGGTGCAGGGCGGTCGAGTGCCGCCGCTGGCACCCGCTCGGCTCGGCGCGGCAGGCGGCGTGATGCGCACGACTAAGTCCGCTGATCGAGGTGACCTTCGTCGCTGGACCCGCGCGCCTGCCGATCCGCGCGGGCGCGACGACGCCAGACGCGGCAGGTTGGACGAGCACAGGCCGACCCGTAGCCTCGGGCCATGAGCACCCTCCACGAAGTGGGCGAGCGGAACGCCTGGCGATGCTGGCTGTGCGACGAGCCGGTGGACCCCGACGCGTCCGTCAACGCCGACCGCGGTCCAAGCATCGACGGCGGTGCAGCGCCGAAGGGCAAGAAAAGTGCCGCTGGAACGGAGCGCCTCGCACACCGGGCCTGCAACACCCGGAAGGGCGCGGTCAAGCCCGTCGTTCCCTGGTCTCCGACGCTGTTTGTCGTTGAGCCTGCTCCCATCGTTTCGACCGTCGAGCGGTTGACCCGCAAGGGCGGCCGAGAGGTGGTGGCTCGCTGTCCCAGCCGGCCCGACGCCGACCAGGCCGCGATGTGGCTGCTCGATCGCCTGTCGCGGTTCGCTCCAGATCTGTCGGTGACCACGCAGGTCGAGGAGGGCGGCGGGCAGTTCCTCCTTGTGCTTCGCGCGTTGTAGCCGTCGGCGAGATGCGGATGCGTGTCCGGAGCGGCGCGCATGCCAGGGGGCACGATCGCCCCCTGGGCACACCGCCCTGAGCCGGATGCCGTGCTCGGCTCAGTCGAGCGCAGTCGACTTCGCCAGGCCGATCTCACCAAAGTTCGGGGCGTTGTGCGCCGCCATGAGCGGCTGACTGCAGGGCCCGGTGGCGGGTTTGTGTACTCGGTGTGAGACTGAAATCCCCCTGACGTGAGGAGAACCCCATGCTCGTGCAGCAGATGAACAAGATCGGCATCTCCAGTGATGTCCTGCAAGTTTTCGGTTTTGCCTCGATCTTCGCCTCGATCGCAACCTGGCGCATGGCCAAGGGATCAGGGGACGTTGCTCACGCCGAGCGTTTCGGCATCTTCGTCGGTTTGTGGGCGCCGACGTTCTTCGCTCTCGCTGGGCAGGTGGCGAACGCGGAGGACAAGGTCTAGCGCGCCGGCACTACTTCCTAGACGCGACGGACCACGTGGTGTGTTCATCTGCGCGGCCCGGTGCAGCTGGCGGTTGCTGAGCCGGGCTGCGTGATGGGCGCGGCCAAGCGGAATTTGTCAAGGTTGTTGAGGCCGGTGGGTGTTAGGCGGCTAACTCGATGCCGGTGTTGTTGGCTGGTTCGTTGATCCACGCGGTGGTCGGGATGGCGAGGATCTTGGGGTCCTGGCTGGTCCCGAATCGCTCGGGGTGCCGGCCACGGGCGGCGGCCAGGACGGTCGCCCGTTCGGCGGCCTTCGCGGTCGCCAGGCCGTAGTGAACGTCGGCCGGGGTGTTCAGCCCGATGCCGGTGTGGTGGTGGTTATGGTTGTAGCCCGCGACGAAGTCGGCCATGAACGCCCTGGCGTCGATCAGGGAGGCGAAGCGTTCGGGGAACACCGGGGCGAACTTCAACGTCTTGAACCACGATTCCGAGTACGGGTTGTCGTTCGACACTCGGGGCCGGGAGTGGGACTTGGTGACCTCAAGGTCGGCCAGCAGCGCCGCGACGGTCTTGCTCGTCATGGACGTGCCCCGGTCGGCGTGCACGACGTGCGGGACGCCGTGGATCCCGAAGACCTCCCGCATCATCTCGGCCGCCAGGATCGCGGACTCGTGGGCGTGCACGTGCGCGCCGACGATGTAGCGGGAGTAGATGTCGATCATCACGTACGCGTCGAAGTACTTGCCCTTGACCGGTCCGGCGAGCTTGGTGATGTCCCACGAGTACACCCGCCCCGGACCCGTCGCGACGAGCTCAGGGATGGCCCGGGCCTGGTGCCGAGCCAACCGGCGGCGCGCGCACATCACCGGCGACCCCGGTACCTCTGACCAGGTGATGAGTGCCGTGCAGAAAGCGGTGTCGGTCCTGGACCGCCCGGCGAAGGTCCGCGTGCGGACCCGCGCGACGAACCAGAAGGACGAGAGCTGATGACGCCAGGGCTACGCAGTATCAACCGCACAGCTACCCTGATCGTCGGCATCATCCTGCTCGTGGTGGGTGGCGCGATGATCGCATGGTGGAACGACGACCTTCGCACCGTCTGGGCTGGGGCGCCCGACAGCCTTGAGCCGGGCCGGGTCAGCGACGTCATGACCACGTCCTGGTGGACGGCCGTCGCCGCTGCCGGTGGCATCGCGCTGATCGTTCTTGGTCTGTTCTGGTTGCGCTCCCACCTCCGCTCCGCGGATGTCAGCCGTGCCGTGCTGCCGGGCTTGGACCCCTCGGGACAGCTCACCCTCGAGCTGTCCGGGGTCGCACGCCACTTCGCAACCCTGGCTAAGCGGCAGGACGGCGTGAGCGAGGCGAAGGCCAAGTTCGTCACCGAACGCGGGCGCACCATCCTGACCAGCACCGTGACAGTGGATCCCGAGGCCGACGTGGCAGCGGTCAGCGCCGCGATCGGCGCTCTGACGGCGCAGGCTCGCGACATGGCCGGCATCGAACGATTCGCCGCCCGTACCCACCTGCACATCAGCCGCCGTGCCCGCGCGTTCGAGCGCGTGAGCTGAGGAGGACACGACGGTGGCGCAAGACAACTAGGGCGTGTCTCCCATATTCGGGGTGAGGTTCGGGGCAGTCTTGACTGGTGACGTCGTCTTCTCGGTTCCAGGTGTTCAGTGACGCGCAGTGGGCGCGGGTGGCGCCGATGTTGCCGTCGAACGCGGGTCGGCGGGGTCATCCGTTCGGTGATGATCGGCGGGTGGTCGAGGCGATCGCGTACCGGTATCGGACCGGGATCGCGTGGCGTGACCTGCCGCGCGAGCAGTTCGGGCCGTGGCAGACGGCCTGGAAGCGTCACCGCCGCTATGCCGAGGACGGGACGTGGGACCGGGTGCTGTCCCGGTTGCTCGCCGAGGCCGACGCGGCCGGGCAGGTGGACTGGACGGTCTGGGTGGACGCCACGATCGCCCGCGCTCACCAGCATGGGACGAACACCACCCGCCCGGAGCAGGACACAGGGGGCGCGAGCGAATCACACGAAAGCCCCGGAGGGGTTCATCCACAGCCCGCTCGGCGGGACGCGTGAACCTGCAGGTCATGGCATTGGGCGCTCCCGTGGCGCGCTGAGCACCAAGATCCACCAGGTCGTCGACGTCCGCGGTCGACCACTGGCAGCAGTGGTCACGGGCGGGCAACGCAACGACGGGGCGATGCTCGTCGAGGTGCTGGCCGACGTCTGGGTCCCGCGTCTGGGGCCGGGACGACCGCGCACCACCCCTGACGCGGTGCTCGCCGACCGTGCCTACGCCACCGGCCCGATCCGCAGCCACCTGCGGGCCCGCGGGATCAAGGCCGTGATCCCGGAGAAGAAGGACACCGCTGCAGCGCGCCAACGCCGCGGATCAGCCGGCGGCAGACCCCGGGCTCTGGACACCGAGACCTACAAGCATCGCAACGTCGTCGAACGCTCCTTCGCCCTGATCAAGCAGTGGCGAGGACTGGCCACCCGCTACGACAAGCTCGCCATCACCTACCGCGCCGCCGTCGTCCTCGCCGCCTGCCTCACCTGGACACGGCTAATAGGAGACACGCCCTAGCCGCTTAACACCCACCGGCCTTATCCACCTTGACAAATTCCGTTCCCCGCGCGAGGAGAGTGAAACAGGATCAGTGTCGATGCGATGGGCGACGGCAGTGGCCCGGTCGGACGTTCGCTCGTGGAGCGGCGGAGCCGGGTCGAGGGAGCGTTGCCGGATGTCCCATGAGGCGCGCGGCGCGCACGGACGTGACAGGGCGCAGCTCGGAGCTGCGCGCCACGCGTGAGCAGGGGAGGCGATTCACGTGCCAGCGAGCGCCCCCGTCACCGGCTTGTCACGGCGGGGGGTTGACACGGGCCGGGCCGTGACTAAACACTCGTTTCACGGGCGTCAAAGTCGACGACCCGCTCGCGACTCGTCACCGGGCAGAACTTGCCCCATCCGGTCAAGAAGTTGACCGCGCTCAAGCCGCCGCATGACCAGGTGTCAGCCGTTGTCCGGAGTGTGCAGCAGTGGCCGTCCTGACTCTGACCGGAGCAGTCGCCGTGCTCGGCGCCCTCCCGAGCGCCACGGGATTCCCGTTGGCGGTGGTGCGGAGCACCGCAACGGACAACGGTGACGGTACCTGGACGGTCACCGCGGAGACGGAAGAAGGCAACATCGGCGCGCTCCAGGCGCTGGGCTGCGTCGTGCTGACGGTCGTGAGCGATGCCGAGCAGCTCGCCCGGTGGCAGACGCTCGACACGCAGATCGACAACGAACCTCCCGTGGCCTAGGAGGACAGATGGCCGGCTACATGACGTCGACGGTCGTGCGAGCCCATCTCGACGCGCTGGCCGCGGCACACCCGACGCTGTGCGCTCGATCGGCACCCGCGGACTGGGCTGCGGGGCGCGTCGGTGCCTCGAGCGGCTACGTGAAGGTCGGCGCCAGCACGCCGGACTCGCCACCGGCCCGATGGGGCGTCCTGCTCACGGGCGGAGTTCACGCGCGCGAGCTGGCTCCGCCGGACGCTCTGGTGAGCCTGCTGGAGAAGCTGGTCGCGGCCTACGCAGGGAAAGCCAGCATCACGTATCCGGCCTGGACCGACCCCGTGGGCGGCATCGTCTACGACGCGTTCACGATCCCCTGGCCCTGGGTGCGCAAGGTCGTCGAGAACCTTGATCTCTATGTCGCTCCGCTGGTCAATGACGACGGTCGGGACTTCGTGCTGGCACCGCTCGCACCCGGGACCGCCTTGGCGGTGCAGGCCCTGCACAAGCGCTGGCGGAAGAACCGCCGACCCGCACCCAGCGGCAACACCGACCCGCAAGCGGTCGGCGTCGACCTGAACCGCAACTTCGACGTCGTCTGGGACTTCACGAAGGCCTACGACACGTCGAAAGCCGACGTCCACTCGTCCACCGATCCCGGTAGTGAGCTGTTCATCGGTCCTCCCGCCGACGGCGCGGAGGCCGAACCCGAGACCAAGAATGTCGCCGGGCTGATGCGCACGAAGGACATCAGCTTCTACATCGACTTCCATTCCTACAGCCGCGACGTGCTGTTCTGCTGGGGCATCGAGGCCAACCAGTCGACCGACGTGGCGATGAACTTCGTGAACCCCTTCTGGGACGGCAAGCGAGACGGGGTGCTGAACACGGCCTATCAGGAGTACATCCCCACCGATGCGGCGGCCACCGGAGTCGCCATGGCGAAGAGGATCAGCGATCTGATCTTCACGAAGGCCGGTGGGTCGGACGCGCGCGCGCAGAAGCGCTCTCGCTACACGGTGATGTCTGCCGCCGACCTGTACGTGACGTCCGGCTGCAGCCAGGACTACTGCTTCTCTCGATGGTTCACCGCGGCAGCGCACGGTGCACCGATCCGGCCCGTGATGTCGTTCACCATCGAGGTCGGCGGGAATCCCGGCAAGGGCCCCGACGAGGACGAAGGCGGCTTTTCCCCCGACTACGTCACACAGTTCCCGAAGCTGGAGCGCGAGATCCATGTCGCGGCCTGGGCCTTCCTGAGCGCGGTTGCCGCGACGAGCATGGCGGCCGCATCACCGCCGCCCCCGCCGGCGGCGACATCGAACTGCTTCGTCGCCGGCACCGCCTATGGCGACACCCGCCACCCCGACGTCCGGCTCCTCCGGGAGATCCGCGACAGCCAGCTGCGCGCCACCGGGGTCGGTCGGGTCTTCGCGACCACCCTCGCCGCCGTGTACCGACGGGTCGGCCCGGGTCTGGCCGATCGCTTCGGGCCGCACCCGATCGCCCGACGCGCCGTCCGCCGGGGACTGCTGGGCCCACTCGTGCACGTGCTGCGGCTCGCAAGCACGTCGCTGGCCCGGTGGCCACGGTTGCGCGCCACGGTGCTCGCCCTGCTCTTCGTGGCTGCGTCGCCCGTCGTCGGCGCCGGGTTGGCCGTCACCGACGTGGTGGTCCGGCTGCTCCACCGGCGCGCGGATCGGGAGCCGCGGCCATGAGCGACGACGGCACCCTGCAGCAGCTCGCCGGTGCGGTGACCGCCGCTCTGCGACCGCTGCAGACCCGGCTTGCCGCCGGTGATGCACGGGGCCTGATCGCCGATATGGGGCTGAGGCTGCCGACCGCGCTGGATGGGCTACCGGCCTTCACGACCGCAACCGGTGCGGCCATCACCGCCGTCGAGGCGCTGGCTGCGCCGGTGGCGGCCCTGGCCACGGCGGTCGAGAACGACGACGTCGGTGGAATCATCAGCGCGACGACGGCCCTGCTCGCGGCGATCGCCGGCGCGATCAGCACGTTGGACGCAGTCGCGTCGGCGCTCGGCTCGCTCGCGGGCAGCCTCGTCGGAGTCGACCCCGGTGATGTGACGTCGTTCGCGGCGACGTTCGGCGAGAAGCTGCTCGAGCAGGTCGTGGTCGACTACCTCGCCGGGTATCGTCCGGTGCTGCTGCGGGTGCTGGGCTTGCTGGGCGTCGTCAACTTGGACTCCGTACCGGCGGACGCCATCGATCCGGCCAAGATCGCCCACCAGCGCCACGACCTCACGCTGGGCAACCTCGGGACGCTGCTCTCGGATCCCGGCGGTTACCTCGCCGGCCAGTACGGCTGGAGCTCGCCCACTCTCGACACCGCGAAGCTGCTGGGTCGGCTGCGCGAGGTGCTGGTCGAGCTCGGCGCGAAGGCCGGCCTCAACCCGGCCACGGGTGCGCTCGACGTCTACCCCTTCACGCTCGGTCCGACGACGACGGCGAACCCGCCCGGGCTGTCCGCCGTGCTCGCGCTGGCACTGCCTGGCAGCGTCACGCTCCCGCTGCCGTCGTTGCTTCCGTCCGGCTGGATCCTTGAGCTGAAGGCCGCAGGCGCGCTGCAGGCCGGAGTCGAGATCCGGATCCTGCCACCGGGACAGCTGGAGGTGCACGCCTCGGCGATCGTCGACGGGCAGCTGCGGGTCGCGGCGACCCGGGCTCCCGCCGCTGGAAAGCGCCTGACGATCGTCGGCATCCCCGGCATCGCGACCTTCGATGCGGCCTCGGTCGGGATCACGACCGGCGCCCATTTCCACTGGGACGCGGGTGCAGGCGTCGCCCGCGGCGCGTTCGTCGTCGGCATCGTGATCACCGGGGGGACGCTGCGGGTCGGGTCCGCCAACGCTGACGGCTTCGTCGACAGCCTGCTCGGGGGGCTCGACCTGGAGGCCGACCTCGATCTCGAGCTCGGCTGGGCCGGCGACCGCGGCCTCTACATCGGGGGCAACGCCGGGATCGGCACGACCATCGGGGTGCATGCCACGGTCGGCCCGTTCACGCTCGACAGCATCCGGCTGGCGCTCACCGCGGGGTCGACCGGACTGGGCATCGAGACCAGCGTCAGCGGCCACGGCACGCTCGGTCCCATCTCCGCATCGGTCGACCGGATGGGCGCAATCACGACCCTCGGCTTCAGCCCAGGCAACCTCGGACCCGCCCAGCTCGACGTCGTGTTCAAACCGCCCAGCGGGCTGGGGGTCGTCGTCGACGCGGGCATCATCACGGGTGGCGGTTACATCTCGTACGACGCGGTCAAGGGCGAGTACGCCGGGGTGCTCGAGCTGTCGATGCTCGGGATCTCGATCAAGGCGATCGCGGTCCTCGACACCAGGCTGCCCGACGGCTCGTCGGGGTTCAGCTTCCTCATCATCCTGACGTTCGACCTGCCGCCGATCCAGCTCGGGTTCGGGTTCACGCTGAACGGGCTAGGGGGTCTGGCCGGGATCAACCGCACGATGGTTCTGGACGCCCTGCGCGACACGATGCGCGCCCACCACCTGGACTCGATCCTCTTCCCGCCCGACCCGGTCCGTGACGCCCCCCAGATCATCAGCGACATCCGGACGATCTTCCCGCCCGCGAAGGACCGGTACGTGTTCGGCCCGATGCTCAAGGTCGGGTGGGGGACACCGACCCTGATCAGCCTCGAGATCGGGGTGATCCTCGAGGTCCCCGACCCGGTGCGGATCGCCCTGCTCGGTCGCCTGCACATGGCCCTGCCCGACGACGACGTCGCGCTGATCCTCATCCAGATCGACATCCTCGGCACCATCGACACCGGGGCCAAGCTGCTGAGCATCGACGGGTCGATGTACGACTCGCACATCCTCATCTTCGAGCTGCTCGGCGACATGGCACTGCGCCTGTACTGGGGCGACAACCCCGACTTCGCGGTCTCGCTCGGCGGGTTCCACCCGCGGTTCAGGCCCCCGGCCGGCTTCCCGACCTTGCGCCGTCTGACGGTGAGCATCGGCGACGGTGACAACCCGCGACTGAGCTGCACCTCCTACATGGCTGTCACCTCCAACAGCTATCAGTTCGGTGCGAGCGTCGAGCTGTTCGTCGCAGCCGGCGGCTTCAGCGTGCACGGGTACATCGGCTTCGACGCGTTGTTCATCTTTTCGCCGTTCTCTTTCGACATCGAGTTCTCGGCCGGGGTCGAGGTGAAGTACGACGGCGCGACCCTGCTAGGCATCCACCTGGACGCGGAGCTCTCGGGTCCCAACCCGTGGCACGTCCACGGCCACGCGTCCCTGGAGATCCTGTTCTTCTCGATCAGCATGACCGTGGACGTCAAGTGGGGCGACGACCACGCGATCAGCCTCCCGGCGGCCCCGGTCATCGGACCACTGACCGCCGCGCTCATCGCGCCGAGCAGCTGGTCGGCCCAGCTGCCCCCGGGCGCCGAGCAGGCAGTCACGTTGCGGGGCGGCCCGGTGCCGGAGGGGGACGTCGTCGTTCACCCCATGGGCTCTCTCACCGTGCGAGAGAAGATCGTGCCGCTGGGCGTGCCCGTGACCAAGTTCGGCAACGCGACCCCGGCCGACGGCTCCGAGTTCTCGATCGCCGCCGCGACTCTTGGCGCGAACCCTGCCGCACTGAACCCGGTCCAGGACTACTTCGCCCGCGCCCAGTTCCAGGACATGCCCGACGCGGACAAGATCTCCGCCCCCGCGTTCGAGCGGTTCCAGTGCGGCGTCCAGGTGGGCGACCCGGCCGTCCGCGGCGGCCACGATGCCGCCCGAACGGTGACAATGCAGGAGCGATACGTCGTCGACCCGACGAAGAGCTCGACGCTGCTGCATCTCAGGCTGATCGGGACGGAACGGTTCACGGCGCTCACCGCGCGGGGTGCCGGGGCCCGCTCAGCGGTCACGAGCACCGGGACCAGCAAGTACGTGCGCCCCGACACGGCATCGATGGTCAGCACCGCCGACATCCAGTACGTCGTGGCGGGAACCGACGACCTCGCGATCCGGCTCGATCTCACCGGGGCGAGCGGAACGACGAGCTATGGGGCCAGCGTGGCGCTCACCGCGCACCTGCTCACCCACCCTGAGGACCTCGGCCGGTTGCAGGTCCTCCCTGTCCATGAGGTGGCGGCATGACGCAGAGCTACGGGCGTTACCACTTCCGTTCGTGGGTGCGCCGCGGGGTCGGCGCGGATGCCGGCCAGGCGGACTCGCCCGCGATCCCCGCACGGGCCAGCATGGACGTCGAGCTGAGCGTCACCGCGCACCAGGGGAGTGCGGTCGTCGACGTCCTCCCGGCGCCCAAGGTGACCGTTCACCTCTTCGGGCCGGGCGACGTCATCGGCATCGATCCGCGCCACATCATCCGCACCGAGCCACGCAACCTGACGGTGAACTTCGAGCCGAACTACCTTGCCGGGATCGAGTTCGACGGGCCCGACTTCCCGTGGCTGTTCACCCCGGCGCTCGCCAACGCCGACCGGCTGAGGCCCTGGATCGCGCTGATCGTTCTCAAGGACGCGGAGTACGCCACTCCGTCGGTGGCCCCGAACCCGCTGCCCGTCATCGACGTCACGAGCATGTCCGCTCTGCAGACGTTGGATGACTCGTGGAACTGGGCGCACGCCCAGATCAGCGCCGAGACCGACCTGACGGCAACCATTGCGGGAAACCCGGCCGCGGCGATCTCGCGGTTGCTGTGCCCGCGCCGCCTCGACCCCGAGACGTCGTACACGGCATTCCTCGTGCCGGCGTTCGACGTGGGCCGCCAAGCCGGCCTGGGCGTCGATGTCAGCAAGGTGTTCGCGGCGAACCCCGCATGGACCTCGCTGACCGTTGCGCCGCTGCGACTGCCCGTCTACCACCGCTTCGAGTTCCGGACCAGCGACGCGGGCGACTTCGAGTCGCTGGTCCGCAAGCTCGCGCCGACCATGTTTCCGGCCGCGGTCGGGATCGCACCGATGGCGGTCGATCATCCCGCCGACGGCGTTCCCAGCGCGGGTGCACCGCTCGGCTTGGAAGGCGCGCTGCGGAGCGTGTCTACGACGGCGACACCGTGGGCGGGTCCGGATCGCGATGCGTTCCGCGCCGCGGTGCAGGACCTCGTCAATGAAGGCACGACGGCCCCCTTCGACGACCCGGACCACCCGCTGCCGGGCGACCCGCGCATCGTTCCGCCGGCCTACGGCAAGTGGCACTCGGGCGCCCAGGGGGTGGACCGCTCGGTGCCGGGCTGGTTGCCGGACCTGAACCTGGACCCACGGAACCGGGCGGGCGCGGGCATGGGCACCCAGATCGTCCAGGGCCAGCGCATCGCACTCATGGCCTCGGCATGGGTCCAGGTGGAGGGGGTGCTCGCGGCCAACGCCCTGCTCCGGCAAGCCCAGCTCAGTCGGGCCGCGCTGCGGCAGCTGTGGAACCAGCACCTGCAGCTGGCGACCGCGAGCACGCTCTTGATGCTCACCGCGCCGCTGCACTCCAGGATGATGGCCAGCCCCCGCACGGTTGCGGCCACCCTCGGTGAGAGCCGGATCCCGGCCCGGATGCTTTCGGGGGCTTTCCGCCGGACGACCCGACCCCTCGGTCCGCTGGCTCGCAGGGCCGGCGCGCTCGCCGGGATCTCGCCGACCGGCCCGGGCGTGCTGTCCACCGGCGCGCCGCTGCTGGAACGAGTGAACGCCGGCGTGGTCCAGGTCGCGCCGCTGCCACCGGCGCCCGCGGGCATGACCTCGATCGATCAGGTCAGCGACCGTGACGAGTCGGCCGCACCACCTGCCGGGTTGCCGGCCTGGTTGAAGCGGTTGCTGACCTGGTGGGCGGCTCGCTTGGGCGCGTGGTTGCCGGTCGTGGTCATCGCCCTCTCGGTGCTGGTCGCCGCGCTGCTGATCCTCCTGGCCGCGTTGCTCGGTGCCGCTGCACTCGGAATGCTGCTCGCCGTGGCCGTCGCGGGTGCCCTCGTCGTCGGCGCGCTCGCGGCGCGGCCGCTGCTGACCCGGCTCGGACAGCTCGGCAACGCGGCCGAGCGACTGCGTTTCGCCAACCTGACCGGCGCCGCGGTGCGCGATGGGCAGCTGGCGTCGCGGTTCGTCATCACCGAACCGCCGAGCGGGTTGGGGACGGCCGGGGCCGGTGCGGCCATCCCAGGGGCGGCGG